>JAXEUE010000276.1:0-8033 GCA_034115005.1 Blautia sp. | reverse complement strand
TAAATATGTAGGACAGCATGTTGATTTTGTTCCTTTTGACGAACGATAAAAATATAAAGCTGTGCATCCCGTAAAAAGGTGCACAGCTTCTTATTTTTATCCAAGTGCCACATCAAGGATCATCATAAGAGAAAATCCAAGTGCAAAGAAAATGGTTCCCAGGTTGGAATGTTCTCCTGCAGACATTTCCGGAATAAGCTCTTCCACTACTACATAGAGCATTGCACCTGCCGCAAAGCTTAGAAGATATGGCAGAGCCGGAATAATAAAACCGGAAGCCAGAATTGTAAGAACTGCCGAAACAGGTTCCACAACTCCTGAAAGAACTCCATTTAAAAATGCTTTAGACTTTTTCATACCTTCTGAACGCAAAGGCATGGATATGATTGCACCCTCAGGGAAATTCTGGATGGCAATTCCGATGGACAATGCCATAGCTCCCATAACAGTAATTTTTTCATTTCCGGCCATATAGCCTGCAAAAACAACTCCCACAGCCATTCCTTCCGGAATATTATGAAGTGTGACTGCAAGGACTAGCATAGTGGTTTTACCAAGTCTGCTTTTTGGTCCTTCTGCTTCATTGCTGTTCTGGTGAAGGTGCGGGATAATATGGTCGAGCAGCAGCAGAAATAAAATTCCGAGCCAGAATCCTGCAGCAGCAGGGATAAACGAAAGCTTACCCATTCCTGAAGACTGATCGACAGCCGGCAGAATCAGGCTCCATATAGATGCTGCAACCATGACTCCTGCAGCAAATCCTGTGAGTAATCTCTGCAGCTGTTCATTGATTTTTCCTCTCATAAATAAAACACAGGCAGCACCAAGGGCAGTACCAAGAAACGGAACAAGTACGCCCCAGAATACATTTATATTCATAAAACACCCCCTTATCCTTCTTCTATATGCTCCCATCCCTGATTAATGATCGTTCTCACATGGTCATCCGCAAGAGAATAGTATATGGACTTTCCCTCTCTGCGGCTTTTGACAAGCTTATTCTGTTTCAGAATACGCAGCTGATGGGAAATGGCAGACTGTGTCATGTTAAGTGCTTTTGCAAGATCGCAGACACAGACTTCCGTATCAGACAGTACAGACAGAATCCGGATTCTGGTGGAATCACCAAAAATTTTAAACAGATCAGCCAGATCATATAATTCTGTTTCTTCAGGCAGTTTGCCAGTTAGTTCCTCCATCCTTATTTATTTCCTTTCTTAAAAACGTATCTACAGATTTTTTACAAACAGAGCACGGATTGCATTTAGAACAGCGATAACCATAACTCCCACATCGGCAAAAATGGCCATCCACATGTTAGCTATGCCCAGGGCTCCAAGAATCAGGCAGGCTGCTTTGATTCCAATGGCAAAATAAATGTTCTCATAAACAATATGCATACATTTCCTGGATATTCTGACTGCTTTTGAAATTTTCAAAGGATCGTCATCCATCAGCACTACATCTGCTGCTTCAATAGCCGCATCAGAGCCCAGCGCACCCATGGCAATTCCAATATCTGCTCTTGTAAGAACCGGAGCATCATTGATCCCATCTCCCACAAATGCAAGTTTTTCTTTTGTGTTCTTCGTATTTAGTAATTCTTCCACTTTGTTTACTTTATCTTCGGGTAAAAGATCACTATATATCTCATCAATTTCCAGTTCTTTTCCCACCTGTTCTGCCGTTATCTTCAAATCACCGGTGAGCATGACTGTTTTTCTGACCCCTGCTTTTTTCAGATCTCTGACTGCCTGTTTCGCATGGGGTTTGATCTGATCGCAAATCAGAATGTACCCCTCATATTTACCATTAACAGCAACGTATACCACGGTTCCTATCAACTGGCATTCTTCACAGGTAATTCCCAGCTTATCCATAAGTTTTCTGTTTCCGGCTGCTACGGATACACCATCCACTTTTGCAGTCACTCCGTTTCCACTTATTTCTTCAATATCTGTAACTCTGGTTCTGTCAATGGATTTTCCATATGCTTTCTGAAGGCTTTTGCTTATGGGATGGGATGAAGAACATTCCGCCAGTGCTGCATATTCCAGAAGCTGTTCTTCTGGCATACTTTTATGATGAATCTGGCTTACCTCAAAAGTTCCCTGTGTCATAGTACCTGTTTTATCAAAAACTACATACTTAGTCTGTGAAAGTGTTTCCAGATAATTGGAGCCTTTTATGAGTATGCCCTCTTTTCCTGCTCCTCCAAGACCTGCAAAGAAGCTTAATGGTATACTGATCACAAGAGCACAGGGACAGCTGATTACAAGAAAGGTAAGTGCTCTGTAGATCCATTCATCCCACTGAGGAGACATACCTGCAAGAAGGCGTATGAAAGGAGGAAGAACAGCTACTGCCAGTGCACTGTAACATACTGCAGGTGTGTAATACCTGGCAAATTTGGAGATAAAATTCTCAGATCTTGATTTCTTTGAACTGGAATTCTCCACCAGATCCAGAATTCTGGAAACTGTAGATTCTCCGAATTCTTTTGTGGTCTGTATTTTAATCACGCCTGAAAGATTAATGCATCCGCTGATAACTTCGTCTCCTTCTTTTATATCTCTTGGGAGACTTTCACCTGTCAGTGCACTTGTATTTAATGTAGAGCTGCCTTTCACGATAATTCCGTCAATGGGAACTTTCTCTCCCGGCTGAACCACAATGACTGTACCGACAGAAACTTCGTCCGGATCCACCTGTTCCAGCTGTCCGTCCTTTTCTATATTGGCAAAATCAGGACGGATATCCATCAGTGAAGAGATATTTCGCCTGCTTTTACCAACAGCATAACTCTGAAACAGTTCACCGATCTGATAAAAAAGCATAACAGCAACACTTTCTGAATAATCTCCAAGGATAATGGCTCCAAGGGTGGCTGCAGCCATAAGAAAATTTTCATCAAATACCTGTCTGTTTAAAATTCCCTTAAATGCTTTCCTTAAAATATCATATCCAATAATAAGATATGGGATCATAAATAATCCGAAGCGTAAAACCCCTTTTACAGGAAGAAGAGAAAATATTATTTCCAACACAGATGACACAATTATGCGGATCAGAATCTTCTTCTGTTTCTTGCTCATTTAAGACCGCCTCCCTTACAAGCTGGATTAAATTAAAAATAAATTTCACAGTCATCTTCTACTTTACGGCAGTTCTTTAATACTTCTTTCATGACTGATGCGGGATTCTGTCCTTCTTCAAATTCTACGATCATTTTCAGCATCATGAAGTTGACAGTTGCATTCTTTACACCAGGGGTTCTGTTTGCCACTTCCTCCATCTTATTTGCGCAGTTTGCACAGTCTACCTCAATTTTATACGTCTTTTTCATAATTCTCCTTTCTGCATCATATGTAATTCATAAAACATATGAGCATTTGTTCATTTGTTTCTATTATAACACACAATATCATTTAGTCAATATTAAGAATAGGATTTTAATCTTTTTTCTGCAAAAAAAAAGGTACGAACGGAATGACCGATCGTACCTTATAAACTGCATGATATGTAGTTTGTTATGCAAGTTTCTTTCCTGTAAGCATTTCATAACCCTGAAGATATTTCTCAATCGTCTTATCAACTATATCCTGAGGAAGTGTCCAGTCATTGTCCGGATTGGCCTTAAGCCAGTCTCTGGCAAACTGTTTGTCAAAAGATGGCTGGCTATGGCCTGGTTCATAACCTTCTGCCGGCCAGAAACGTGAACTGTCCGGTGTAAGCATCTCATCCCCGATTACAATGTTGCCCTCTTCATCAAGACCAAATTCAAATTTAGTATCTGCAATTATGATTCCTTTGCTTAAAGCATACTCTGCACATTTCTTATAAAGTGCAATGGTGTAATCACGGATTTTTGAAGCATATTCTTCTCCCTTGCCCGGAAAATATTTTTCCAGATGAGCGATACTCTCTTCATATGAAATATTCTCATCATGATCACCTATTTCTGCTTTTGTAGAGGGAGTATAAATAGGTTCAGGAAGCTTATCAGATTCTCTGAGTCCTTCCGGAAGTTCAATGCCGCAGACTTTACCTGTCTCCCTGTAACTTGCCCAGCCGCTTCCTGTAATATAACCACGGACGATGCACTCGATAGGGAGCATATGAAGTTTCCGGCACATCATGCTGTTACCGTCAAATTTCTCCTGTCTGAAGAATTCAGGCATATCATTCACATCTACGGATATCATATGATTGGGAAGAATATCTTCTGTCATATCAAACCAGAATTTAGACATCTGTGTAAGAACGGTTCCTTTTTTTGTTACCTGATTATTCAGAATCACATCAAAACAACTGATACGATCTGTGGCAACCATGATAAGACTGTCACCATTATCGTATATTTCACGTACTTTTCCTTCTTTAACCGGCTTCATTTCCTGCATTTTTAGCACCTCAATTTTTTTATTTTTTCCGGTATTAACGTAACACCATATTCCCTGCATTGTCAAGATGCTTAATTTTATTTAGCCCAGCCAAAAGAATATTTTACCGCTTTGTTCCATCCACGGATTTTCTCTTCTCTCACTTCATCTGTAAGGGAAGGTATAAAAGTTTTGTCTATAGACCATATATTCAGAAGATCATTCCTGCTTTTCCAATATCCTACAGCAATTCCTGCAAGATAGGCAGCACCCATTGCAGTAGTCTCCACACATTGAGGACGATCCACGGGAGCATTGATAAGGTCAGCCTGTGTCTGCATAAGGAAATTATTGGCACTTGCTCCTCCATCCACTTTCAGGGAAGTAAGTTCAATACCTGAATCTGCCTTCATAGCTTCCAGAACATCGTTTACCTGATATGCAATGGATTCAAGTGTTGCACGGATAATATGATACTTATTGACCCCCCTTGTGATACCTACAATAGTTCCACGCGCATACTGATCCCAGTGGGGTGCGCCCAGTCCCGTAAATGCAGGAACAACATAGCAGCCATTTGTATCATGTACTTTATTGGCCATATATTCAGAGTCTTCCGATGAATCAATAATCCGAAGTTCATCTCTTAGCCACTGTATGGCAGCTCCCGCTACAAAAACCGATCCTTCAAGAGCATAGGTTATGTTCCCGTTTATTCCCCAGGCTATGGTAGTGATCAGGCCATTTTGTGAGAATACCGGCTTGTCTCCGGTATTCATTAACAGAAAACAGCCTGTACCATAAGTATTCTTTGCTTCTCCCGGATTAAAGCATGTCTGGCCAAATAATGCAGCCTGCTGATCTCCTGCCGCTCCTGCGATAGGAATGGGACCGCCGAAGAAACAGGGGTCTGCCTCTCCGTAAATACAGCTCGACGGCATAGGCTTGGGAAGCATTGATATAGGAATGTCCAGTTCATTAAGAATTTCATCATCCCACTTCAGTGTATTAATATTAAAAAGCATGGTCCTGGATGCATTGGAATAATCTGTAATATGTACTGCACCCTTGGTAAGCTTCCAGATCAGCCATGTCTCCACGGTACCAAACAACAGATCACCATTTTTTGCTTTCTCCCTGGCACCTGGCACATTATCAAGAATCCACCTGATTTTTGTTGCGGAAAAATAGGCGTCAATCACAAGTCCTGTCTTTTTCCTGAATTTTTCTGTCAGACCTTTGGCCTTGAGACTGTCACAATATTCTGATGTTCTGCGGCACTGCCAGACAATGGCATGATAAACAGGCTCTCCTGTATTCTTATCCCATACAATCGCAGTTTCACGTTGATTGGTAATTCCGATTGCTTCGATCTGAGCGGCATCTGCTCCGATCTTATTCATTGCTTCCACAGCAACGCCAAGCATACTTGCCCATATTTCATCCGCATCATGTTCCACCCAGCCCGGTTTAGGGAAATACTGGGTAAATTCTTTTTGTGCAGTACTGCACATTTCACCTTTTTTATTAAAAAGAATACAACGGTTGCTGGTGGTTCCGGCATCCAGTGCCATAATATATTTTTCCATTTTATTATTCTCCCGAAAACGTTTATTAATAAATTTTACTTTATCAAAGACCTTTTTTCAACTATCATTGTCATTATTTTCTATTTATGCTATGATAAAGTTTATGTGAACGAAGAACATCTGGAAAGCGGTGGAATTTCTTGAAAAAGAAAGAAATCATATTTATCAGCAGCATTTTGATTTTTGCACTTATATTGGGGATTGGAATATCTGTTCTTCATAAGGGAAATTATGCCTCAATAGAAATAACGGTAGACGGGGAAAAATATGGTTCTTACTTACTGGATGAAAATCAGATCATCAGGATCAAAGACACAAATGTATGTGAGATTAAAGACGGAAAAGCATATATGATTCAGGCAGAATGTCCGGATCACCTTTGCATGAAGCAGAAACCCATTGACAAAAATGGCGGTGCCATCATTTGTCTTCCAAACAAAGTTATCATTGAAGGCAAAGCTTCAGAGGAACAGGATACAGATCAGTCTTCTGTGGATGCCATATCATAAATAAAGTGTTCAGGCCTTTCACTTAACATTTGGGTCTGAACACTTTATCAGATTCTTCTTTATCTCATATAATAATACACACCATGCCTCCTTTGCTGTCATTCACGATTTTCTGCATAGTGGCCTGAAGTTTTCCCTGGCTTTCTTCACTGATCGCTGCAATCTTACTGTGTATTCCATCCTGGACAAGCTGCTCAACCGACTTTCCGAAAATATTGGTTTCCCAGATACTTTCTCCTCTCTGACTGCTTTCATCTATATAATCGATCAGATCTTTGGCCTGCTGTTCTGTTCCAACAATGGGAGCTATTTCTGTTTCTATATTTGCCTTTATCATATGGATAGACGGACTTTTTGATTTAATTTTTACTCCATATTTATTCCCTTGTTTAATGACTTCCGGAGGAGCTATCTCAATTTCTTCCAGTTCAGGCACCACTACGCCATATCCGGTTCCACGTACAGATTCCAGGGCAGACTTCACCTTAACATATTCTCTCTTCATATCTGCCAGTTCTTTCATGGTATGGATCAGTTCATATTCGCTGTCCATTTTGATTCCGCATAGCTGACTGAGCATCTGATAATAAAATTCATCCTTAATTCTTACCCTTATTTTTACCATACCGTCAGACAGATTCACATCTTCAAGAAGGGTATCCTGCACATAAGGTCCTGCAAGTTTTACAGATTCTTTTGATATATCACGTATATGGGAGAATTTCTTCATATCTTCCCTGATCTGGGACAGTACATGTTTTTTCAGTTCCTGATCTGCCGGAAGCATTTCCACCCATTTTGGTACAAAGTACTGAATTTCACTCACCGGAAATTCATGAAGTATTTTTTCCAGAATCCGTGTGACATCATCTTTTCTAAGCTGATCACAGTTCACGGTAAGGGCTGTAACATTGTATTTTTTCTCAATATCAGAAGCTATTTTTAACGCTTCTTCTTTAAAGGGCATCTGAGAGTTAACAAGAACAAGAAAAGGTTTCTGCTGTTTTTTTAATTCCTGAATTGCTTTTTCTTCCGCCTCCAGAAAATTATTTCTGGGAATTTCTCCGAAACTTCCGTCGGAAGTGATGACAAGACCTATGGTAGAATGATCTTCAATAACTTTTTGTGTTCCTATCCTTGCGGCTTCATGGAAAGGAATAGGTTTTTCTGACCATGGTGTTTTGACCATTCGCTCTTTACCCTCTTCTATGTGGCCAGCCGCATCCTTTACAAGAAAACCTACACAGTCGATAAGCCTGACGCGGACTGTCTGGTCACCCCCAAGAGTAATAGGAATTGCTTCTTTCGGAATAAATTTAGGTTCCACAGTGGTGATCATTTTACCAGAACCGCTCTGAGGAAGCTGATCCCGGACTTCTGCCTGCCTGGCTTCTGTCATCTGAGGCAGAGCGGCTATCTCCATGAACCGCCGTATGAATGTGGATTTACCGGTACGAACAGGGCCAACTACGCCTATGTATATGTCACCGCCGGTGCGGGCCTGTATATCATGGTACACCTGAAAATTTTCCATAAAAATAGCCCCCTTGCAT
>JAXEUE010000275.1:0-10811 GCA_034115005.1 Blautia sp. | reverse complement strand
GTCGTATTGGTTCGAAAGGATCTGTGTAATCTGAAACTGGGAGAGCTAATTCCAGGTCTGGATTTGAATAAGAATTGGAATGAGGCAGGCGAAAACGATGAGTGATTTAATATACTGTGTCCGCTTTATCCGGAGAGATGGCGCAAAACCTGCAAAAGAAGATTACTATTATTGGAATCGCGCCGATGCGGAGTCACATTTACAAATGTTTAAAGATGATGATCCAGATTATGCTGAAATGTATGATCGTATTCAGTTAGTCGTTATCCATGGTCAGATGTCCATGGTCTCTCAGGAAATTAGATTTCGTTAGCGATTAAAAGATGATATAATAGGCGTAAATCCGTGATATGTAACTTTTAGTTATCTAAATATAAAGGAGCGCCTATGATAAACTTTTTGAGTGAAGCAAGAGACTATAGAGAAATAACACAGGATGAGCTGGCGGAAAAGGTTGGAATTAGCAGGAAGGGCCTTAGTGACATAGAAACAGGGAAGGTATGCCCTTCCTTGGATACTGCCATAAAAATCGCCGGGGTTCTGTCTTTACCTCTTGAGCATTTGTTCATTACGGAAGGAGCCGTGAAGCGGCCACCAGTTCCTGGCACATTGCGTTTTATTGACCTGTTCTGTGGGATTGGTGGATTCCGGTTCGCTGCTAATAATACATTTGCTAAATTTGGTATTCATGGCGAATGTGTATTTAGCAGTGATATAGATAAGCCAGCCCAGCAGAGCTATGCAGCCAATTTCGGTGAAGTTCCGACCGGAGATATTACAAAAGTGGATGCCAAAGATATACCGGATTTTGATTTACTGTTCGGCGGTTTTCCTTGCCAGGCATTTTCTATCATTGGAAAGCAGCTTGGCTTTGCTGACAAAACCAGAGGAACTTTGTTCTTTGAAATTGCCAGGATTGTTAAAGAAAAACAGCCATATGCTTTTGTCCTGGAAAATGTGAAACAGCTGGTAACTCATAACCATGGAAAAACCTTAAAAACCATTCTGGATACGCTGCGTTTTGATTTGGGGTATTGTGTCTACTACAAAGTAATCAATGCCCTTGACTGTGGTTTACCGCAAAAAAGAGAGCGTATTATCATAGTTGGGTGCAGGGATCCATTTGTTATGGAGTGGCCGGAGAAGATGGATCACTACAAACCTTTATCTGAAATTCTTGAGCCTAATGTGGATACGAAGTATTATGCGTCTGAATACATTGTTAAGAAGCGTAAAGAAGCCCATCAATCACAGTATTTTCCATCCATTTGGCATGAAAATAAATCTGGTAACATTACATCCTATCCATATAGCTGCGCCTTGCGTGCAGGCGCCAGCTACAACTATCTCCTGGTGAATGGCGAGCGTAGATTGACACCACGGGAAATGCTGCGTTTACAGGGGTTCCCCGATACATTTAAAATGGTTGTTTCCAATTCCCAATTAAGGAAACAGGCTGGAAATGCCGTTCCAGTTGCCCTGGTAGAGAGAGTTTTGGAAAAGTTCATCCCCATCATTTGGAGTAAAAAAGATTAACAGAATAACCCCCTAACTGGTATACTAGATAAAATACCAGTTAGGGGGTTATTTCATGGAGCCACGTCTAAGAACCGTAAATAAAGCAAAACCGCCGTATAGAATGAATGAATTTCCTGGTTCTTTCATTCAAACTTTTGGCAAGGAAATTGTGTATATGCTTGCCACTAAGGAATCAATGTCTATTGAAGGTGATGAATGGGAGCAGATCTTTGCAAAATGCGTCGGTGCTGAATGGAAACCTTCTAATATTGGCCTTGATGATGTACAACTGGATAACTGTTGTTGGAGTGCAAAAACAGTAAAGGGCAGTAAAAACCTGGCAAATCAGAAAAAAATTAGACTGATCAGTGGCAGAAATTCCCCTACATATAGTTTCGGTGTAGACCGGATTGCAGAAGCTGATCCCAATAAAATTGGTGAACTTGTCCTGGATATATGGAATGAAAGAGTTTCTGGTATTCGCCAGTACTTTAAATTTGCACGGACGGTGGTTCTTGTTAAGGGGGTTGATTATACCGAATATCTTATTTTCGAGTATGATACCATCAGATATGAACCAGAATTATATACCTTTACCTGGAATGAACGTGGCAACCTGGAAGGTCATGAGAAGAAAAACGGAAATCACAAGTTTACATGGCAGCCACATGGTAGCCAGTTTACCATAGTGGAAGATATTCCGGAAAATCCATTGCACTTAAAAATAAAAAAACCAGGGAAGCTATCACAGGAAAAAGTATTGCAAAATGTTGGATTTTCCAGTGATTGGGTTACTGTTTTATAAAAAAGCGTGATAAAGATGGCCCTATTTTCGTTTCTAAGGCGTTTCACGAGGGTGATCTTAGTATTTATACCTTAACTGAATACAGAAATATTGTCCAAAGGATACGTTTTCAGCTGACAGAAGAAGCTGGAATATGAGCAGAATAACCAGCATCATGTCATGATAGATTTAACCGCTAATCCATGATATACTAATGGTGCATCCCACATAATTGTAAATAGGTAGGGATGAGAATTGAAATCAAAATCTCACCGAGAAAAATAGGACGCCCAGCACCAATATAATGGGCATCCTATTTTTATTTTGATATGTTTAACCATAAATTCAAAACATCTGATTGGAAGTGGTGAAAATGCGTCTAAAATCGTTTTTAGCGTGTTCTTTCATAACGGCAATAGGATTTATCTTTTGGATACAGAGGGACGCTGCAGCGGAAGATTGGGCACTTGTACAACCAGGTTATGAGATGAACCTATATAGTGATCGTGATTATTACCATCTTGATTTGCTGAATTGTTTGGAATACTGGCGAATGAAGACTGTTTTTAGTGACGGATCTTCTGTGATTCAGTGCTTCGAAGTGAATTGGAAAACGCATGAAATCAAAAAGATTTAGTTCTTGTCAGAATATGCTAAACTAATCTTATGAGAGTTGAGAAGAAGGATAGAAGCATGTATTCACATAGAATACATGCTTCTATCCTTCTTCTTTTAACTAACAGTATATAAAATTTAGTCTCTTTTAGTAGTGGAAAGCTCACGAATAAATCTCATGAGAATCGGGTAACTACATTTACACGCTTTTGCTAAATCTTTTTTTGTTTTGATCTGCCGATTCATATATGCTTCATAAAGCTCCTTGAAATTAGGTGGAGCTTTCATACTTGTTCGTCCTTTATATTTTCCAGCGGCTTTAGCCAGGGCAATGCCTTCTCGTTGCCGTTCGAGAATTAACTCTCTTTCAAATGTTGCAATGGCACCGATCATAGTTATCATCATTTTCCCGGTTGGTGTTTTTGAATCCAGATTTTCTTTTTGGCTTATGATTTTTACATTATTTTTTTCTAAATCATCTATGATGCGTAATAGGTCAGCAGTGTTTCTGGCTAATCTTGAAAAGGATTCAATATAGATGGTATCTCCATCTCTGGCGAAAGAAAGCATTTCATTTAAAACAGGGCGGTCAGTATTTTTAGCGGATGCTTTTTCTTCATACCATTTATCAATATTGAATTTTTTCAAATCTTCATATTGACGGCCTGGATTTTGTTCAATGGTTGATACTCTGACATATGCGATGTTCATTGGCTGCTTCCTTCCTTTCTTCCTTTATATTTGTATGGTGATTTTATTTTTGGGCTTTTTGTGGTATAATAGAGGAAACGAGACAGTCGGATAAATAATTTCCTTGGACAGGACCGGCTCCCTCTAAATTTGTAGTTTGAAGAAAGCCGCCTAGCCCTAGGGGGCTTTTTTCATGTCAAAAAAATTATTTCTTTGACATGATGGTAGCAATTAAGATTCCAAATGCAATCATTAAGGTTAATGTTTCATAGGTACTCATTGTGCCACCCCCTCTCGAAGAGGGTTAGCCCGGTTATCTATCCTTCTATCTCGTTCCTATTACTATTATATCATTTTTGATGGTTGGCTTCAATAAAATATCTAAGACTTACGAGAAATTTTTATAATAAATTCAAAAATCAATTTATCATTTTAACTAGTGGGAGTGGGAAATAGAATATACCCTATTTTTACTTTTGATTAGGTAATACTTTTTTCAAATAGACTTTACGCATACAGTAACGGAGTTTACAGTGAGTAGTGCCGTGGTATCATCGGCGGCCACACGCTCGTGCAGCTTTTTTTAAGGCCGCACCACGGCGCGAGAGGCTCACTGTCAACTCCGTTACGTCGTTTTTTTGATTTTAGTATTTCTTTTTTCAGCATGTCAGGGGTGGGGAAAAACCTGGATTGGTCTCTGGTGCCTGCCAGAAAGCGTACTTTTAATTTCTGGCCAGCCGCTCGCGGAATGAAGGATGTCACATGGACGGCACGACTGGAACGAAAGCACGGCTTATGCCGTGCTCTGGTTCCGCCGTCCATGCTCCGGATGTGCTGCAGCACGTCCGGCATCCGAGAATGCAGCGAGCGACTGGGCGGAAATTTTTAGCTTTCTGGCAGGCACCAGAGGACTTCCAGGCTTTGGGTGGGGCTACATTCCCATTTCTTTTTTCATTTCCTCCAAATATTTTGCTTCTTCTAAAGTTTTATTTGTTTTTATTGTCTCGTTTGTCCTTTGTAATTCAGCATTTTCATTCTTCAATTTTTGGTTTTCTGCTTTTAACTTCTGGTTCTCCGAAATCAATTCTTCCTGGGCTTGTTTTGCAGTTGCAATTACTTCCTGCAGTTTATTATTTTCCCTTTCCATGGAGCTTCTATTTTCTGCTAAATTTTTGATTTTCCACTGGTATTCTTCATACTGCTTATATTCTTCTGTTTCTTTCAGTTGTTCCATTTTTTCGATGATCTCATTATATTCTTTTTCTTCGGCTTGTTTATCCCAATTATAAGATCTTATTTCTTGCTTTAACCTTAAAATCTCCTCATTTTGGCTTACCAGTTTTTTCTCCGCTGCTTTTTGCTCTTTTGCCAAATCAGACAAGGCCTTTTTCTTTCCATCACTCAAATAATCAAGCAGATACGTAAATGGATAAGCACTTAATCCTATAAGGCCGATGATCCACAAAGGCATAAAATACATCTGGCACAAAGAATCCCAAAAGAGGGCTATATATCTTTTATCTTCTCGGTAATCTCCGTAACCGTACTGTATGGCCACCTTACCTAGATTTAGATTTGTCTTTTGGATTTGCATCTGGATCTGATTTTTTTCTGATTCAGTCCCAGAATAATATTCTCGAGAGTAGTCATTATCAATTCCCTGTTCGATCGACACCTTGTAAATATATCCTTCGGCATGCTTTTCGTAAACACCATCTGTCACCCACAGGGACCCAAACATCATCACCCATCCCAAAACAAATGATATGATGGCTGCCGTTGATATATGCCAATTTGCGTGATCCTGAAAAAACCATGTAAAAGCTAGACCAGTTACAAGGATTAACAATGCTATTGTATCAATTCCAAAAACTTGCCAGTATTCGATGTTCATCGGCTCATCCCTCTGCTCCGGTTATAACTTCTTGCTCTTTCGAGTGCCCTCTGGCGTTCTTCTTCCCGTATTCGTTCTATTTCATTTTTTCTCTGCTGCTGATTTTGAGTTAGCAGCTTATCTATATCATTTTGATTAAACGCGCCTAGGTTTTTAGCTCGCACTTTATGACCGTACTGATCCTGATATGTAATAGTTCCGGTGCTAGTCCTGCGCGCAATAGATAATCCATGCTGCTTTATTTTTTTCTCAAAATCAGTCTGAGTCAATATGTCTTTGTCCTCCCAAATCTGCTGCAGATTATTACGCATATGGGCCTTGTATGACTTTCCTTTTTCTTCGGCATAGATTTCATCGGTTTTCCGGCTTTCCGGTTGCTTCCCACGACTTCTCGTTTTTTGATCTTTGATTTTTTTACTTTCCGAAAGGGTATGTAATCCAAGCTCTTTGCATATTTCATCGTTCATTTTTTTTATGTCCCGAGCGTAAATATCTACAGCGTTATCCTTATACTGTTCGCCTTTGGCTTTTGATATACGCAGTTTTTTCCCATTTTCCGCATTAACTGAGTTAATGATGATATGGTTATGGATGTGATTTGTATCGTTATGTGTCACCACAACAACCTGATACCCTAAATCAGAAAACATTTTTGCTTTTAGGACTCCAGCTGCATGGATGTCTCTAGTATTGTAATGTTCTTTGCTTTCCTCGCGCTCATACGAATCAATAATCTGATAAAATTGCACTCCGTCTTTTTTATCCCATGCAATTTTAGTAACCTCCATTTCAAATGCCCATTTTTTCGGATTATCTATGTTCAGGACAGTTTCTTTTTCGGCCCGGTCATTTTTTTCTAGGTAGTTTTTGATATTCTTACAACTGTTTTTGCTGGATAAAATTTTAAGCACGCCCATCAGTTTATCCTCCGTAAAATTTCCGTTAGTACCGCTTTCAGGCTTTTTATTTCTGGGATCAACTCAAGCCGAAGCTCCTTAATGCGGCGAAATCCTAAATTGATTGCCTGCTGCTTAACCATAGGCGATACATCATTATGCATTTGAGTTTTATACATAACTTCATCAATTTTTACTTGCAAATTCCCGATCCGGACAATGGTTCCGTACATTTTTTTTAGTTCTTCGTTTCCGTATGAGATAACAATCGGCGGTTTGTTTTGCATCGTGCGTCTAATCAATTCGCTTACAGATATTCCAGATTTTTCTGCAGCTTCTTTCCATGTTGCTGCTTCTTTTTCCGTTACTCGGAGCTTAATCATTCGCGTTCTGTTTTCCATCGTGATACACCTCGTATGGTTTTTAAGGGGGCCTGGGGGATACGTCCCTCAGCAAGACCGGCACGGCCACTTGTGGCCACAAGTGCCTGTCTTGCGAACATGCATAATCATCTCATATCATCATTGTACACCCACCTATTTAGATGGGTCAATATGATTATGCATGTTCCGCTTTTCCCCTTCGCGAATCCATTGGATTCGCGATTCAATCAATGAATCCATTGGATTCGTTGATTGGTTTTCATGTTCTCCAATGTCATTTGGGTTCATGATATAATATATGCATCTAAATGACATGCTTTCATTTTCCTTGATTCATGTTTTCCAAGAAATAACTCAGTAGGTTTACAAAAATTTAGTAAGAACGGAGATCTGGTTCTATGCAATTAAAAGTTGTTTTTCCGAATAAATATACTCCTCGTGAACGAATTTTTCTGGTGACTTTACTACGTACATTCCTTTTGCCGCAAGTTAGATCTCAGAAATATTACCAAGGAACTTTCAAAGAATCTACTCTCGCAGATTTTTTCCCTGATCGGGAAATCGACCTGAAAAATTTAACAGATCTGCTTTTGGGGTGTAAAGTTTTTTGTGTCGGGAGTGATGAAAATAATGTTGCATTAAATGAATCCGGTCAATTTTTTATTCGCTTATCTGAGCAACCACATAAACGTATACGCATTACAATGGATCCACGCATTTTATTACGTTTACATGCTTTATCTGATATTGCACTGCAGCATCTATTTAACGAGATTTATGCTCCACGATCAAAGTATACCCGAATTGCACTCAATCTTTTAAATGCGCCAGCTGGCACTGAAGTTTTTACTGCAGCCGCTATTCGGGATCAGTTCCATTTACAAAAAACGGCTGCATGGAAGTCTTTTGTGCATCGTACAGATTGCTTACAGCAGCATTTGCTGGATACCGGACTTTTTGACAAGCTGCATATAACTATAGGTTACAGGAAGGCCCCTGGAAAGCCTGTAGAATCAATACAGTTTACATGGAGTTACAAAAAGATTCCTCCGACTGTATCATGTATTTTTTAGATTTGAAATATGGATATCGTAAATCGAATGGTAGAATTTTGCAATTAAAGAATTATCTAGGCACTTTCTCTGTGAGCTTTTGAAACAATAGATTTGAATTAACTAGCAAACAAAAAAAGAAGAAAATGCTGGTTTGAGTTTCTTCTTTTTTTTATTTTTTTTATTGTTCTTGTTTACTATAATAGTTATCTATTGTTAAGGAATCTGAAAAGCCCGATAAACACTGGCATTTTTGCATGTCATAATTGCAAAATTCTACTCTTTGCTTGCAAAATTCTACCTTTGCTTGCAAAATTCTACTCTTTAATTGCAAAATTCTACTCTTTGCTTGCAAAATTCTACCTTTGCTTGCAATCTTTAATTGCATGACATTGACAATGCAATTAAAGATTAAGTATAATAGTAAGCGTAATCTCATTTTGAAACTATCCAAGGAGAAATACAAATGGAAAGCGAAATCACGAAAAACAATCTGGTTAAATATAAAAATGATTTTGTCCTTTCGGCGAATTTTAATCAACTGTCAAGTGTACAACAAGATATATTTTTTTCGGCTGTATCTTTTTTATGCAGGGATAAAGCAGCGCATATCGTTATACCGTCGAATGTTATTAAAGTACGGGCTAATCTGACTGATAAAAAATATACCAGATCTGCATACTATAGACTTTTACATGGATTGGAAGAAATTATCTTAAAAACTATATTCACGGTACATAGTGATGGAAAAGAATGGAAAGGCTCTTTGTTTGATACTTTTGCGATCGATGATAATACAGGAGATTTTGAGATGTTTTTAAATCCGCACGCTGTACATTTCTTTTTCCAGATTCCTGGACCGTTTTCGCAATTCGAATTACAGGCTTTTATGGGATTAAAATCAAAATACTCGAAAAATCTATTCAGGATGTTAATCGCTAAATATAATGGCCGGTGGAATCCAGACACTAATGAGTTAATCGAGGTTTTTGGTTTGAAAAACAAAAATGCATTATCTACATTAACGCATAGGATGCCAGTATATATTGAAGACATCAAAAAAACTGGATATTTTGATTATATTGATTTTAAGACGGTACGAGATGATAGTAAGCATGGTAGACCATTGAAATCAGTTAATTTTCGCTTCAATGCAAACGGAAAAAAGAGAAACGAACTACGTGACTTGAGCCGCTGGTGGGGTGAACAGAAATTATCAGCTGATGAGCAATCTTACATACCGCAAAATGCAGTGGATTTTGCGGATGATAATGAAGATGAAGTCATAGGCGAGAAGATAGAGTTTAGATGTCCTGTTTGTAATGCCAAATACATAAGGGCTTACAATCCTAAATTACAAAAGGACTTTTGGGGGCATATTGATTATTTGCACTCAGACTGTTGTTATGCCCAAAAAACATTTGATACTGTCGATGATCTCGCAGATTTTATTCGTTTCGAGCAGCAAAAAGAGCAGCAAAAAGAACGATATAAAAAAATAAGTCTTCGGGATCCAATTACTTTGGCTGCACAAAAAGCTGCCGCAGAGCAAATTACAGACAGGGCACAAACAAAACTAGAATTGGAAAATGGGAATAATCTGAATGGCATTGATGAATCCGAGATTCATTTACCGTCCATTTTTATGGAAAAGAATCACTAAAAAAAGGCTAAGTCTAAAGACTTAGCCTTTTTTTACGTTAACCAATTTGATGTAGTGAGGAGAAAACCTTCTGTTCCATCCTGATGATAGAGTATTTATATTTGATTTTTTTGATGCTTTTTTCAAAATACTGTTTTCATTCTCTAGGTTTTTAACCTGTAAATTCATCTCTGCAATTTGATTATCCAGCTGGGTTGACTTCTTTTTTTCCGCGGTGAGGTTATCCTGTAGGCGTTGGTTTTCTTTCTGTATTTTTTCGGTATCTTTATCACTTGCTTGGATACGGAGCAGCTCGAATGATGCGGAAGCTAGTTTATCCTTGATCTCAGCTTTTTCTTTCAGTTCTGCTATGAGTTGCCCCTTTAGCTCTGATATCGTCTCCTGATGACGATTATTTAGGTTTTGAGCTGCTATAAGTTGCTGCTGCAGATTCGATATTGTATCGTTTAATGTTTCTATTGTTGCTACATCAGCGGGGATTACTTGGTTGAAGTTGCGAAGCCTGTCGAGCACCGAAACAGCAAAATCGTCAAAAAGCCACCTATTTTGAGTTTTGAGCGCATGCTGGCCACTGTGGTTAATTTCCCCTAGATGACGCACGAGGAACTTGTGTAGCGCCGATTTACGCATTCCGTAGCGATTTTGTAGATCGGGCAAAGTGTAAGAATGCATTTTTTACGCCCTCCTTGATTTTCTAACGAATGACTGAAGTTAAAGGCTTTACGGTGCATTTCAGTGCAGGTGGACAGGTGGATGTAGTCGTCTTATGATGTCTACTTCATTTACACTTCCATCTTAATTTTATGTGATTTCATCTAGCTTTTCAAGAGGTGGACAACATGTCCACTTGTGTCTGCTTTATGTCCACCTTTTCATGGAGGTCCTGTTGCTTCCTTGATGGAAAGATGATATAATATATTTGAAAAATGAATTAACTTATTCGAATAAGGAGAGGTACAATGGCTGGAGTAAAAGGACGTTCTGGCGGAGCTCGACCTGGCGCTGGCAGAAAGCCAAATGAAATCGAAAGAAAGCATCGGACGGTTTATTGCAATAGTTTAGAATTTAAAGGGCTGAAGAATGTTTTAACAGTCCTAAAAGAGCTGGATAAGGCTAATAAAAGGCTAGCCAAATCAAAGGGAAATGCGGATGAATATAAAGCAGCTTTGAATCATGTCGTATTGGTTCGAAAGGATCTGTGTAATCTGAAACTGGGAGAGCTAATTCCAGGTCTGGATTTGAATAAGAATTGGAATGAGGCAGGCGAAAACGATGAGTGATTTAATATACTGTGTCCGCTTTATCCGGAGAGATGG
>JAXEUE010000274.1:0-5424 GCA_034115005.1 Blautia sp. | reverse complement strand
TTTTTCAGTAAACTATATTATAATCAAAATGTAAAAAGAATTTACCCTTCAAAAATTTTTTTTACATAAACCCCTTATTTAATTATTTATACTCCCCTCGAAACACCCGGCAGCTCCCCTGCCGGGTGTTTCACTGTGGATATATAAGAGTTAAGACTCTATTTTCATATGGATATTGCGGCAGGTCTATAAAAAATCGAACCATTTTTCAATCTGAGAATATACAAAAGATCAAAAATGAAGTAAAATAGGCTTATGGCAAAAATTATTCTACAGGGAAAAATCTGATCCAGGTACTGTTGGAAGCTATGAACTCAGCTTACCACCATATTTCCAAAGGAGGTGATATCTTTGAATAAACATGGGAAAAAGATGGTTGCACCAATCATAATCGCAATTCTGTTTGTAGTCTATTACCTGGGAATTGCTGCTTTGTTCTTATTTATCAATGGAATTCCCATGTGGGGAAAAATACTGCTTGTGATAATTCCCCTGGCACTTGCCGGTGTGATGATAGGTGTGGTAAAAAGCAGAATCAATGAAATAAGGAGTGGAGAAGAAGATGATCTTGGTAAATACTGATTATATCAGCGGAAAGGAATTTGAAATGCTGGGGCTGGTAAAGGGAAGCACCATCCAGTCAAAAAACCTGGGACGTGATATTACCCAGAGCTTTAAGACCCTGGTAGGCGGCGAACTGAAAGCCTATACTGAAATGATGAACGATGCCAGAGCTTTGGCAACGAAACGTATGGCAGAAGAAGCAGAAGCACTTGGTGCTGATGCTGTGGTAAATGTACGTTATGCATCCTCTGCTGTGATGCAGGGAGCAGCAGAGGTCATGGCATACGGAACCGCTGTAAGATTTCTCTAAAAATAATTACGTCTTAACAGAACACCCGGCAGGAAAACTGCCGGATGTTCATCTATAATGCATTTAAGGAAGTTTTATCATATCAGCAATAGAAAAAACTCTATCATAACAAATATCCATATCAGGATAGATGATATATAATATATGTCACCTTTTTGTCGTTCCATCATAGACTCTTTCACTCTTCTCGAGTTCAAAGCATCTCAATGCGTCTCAATAGTCGAAAATTGCCTGGATCGCATCTGTAATATTTATAATATCTGCGTATTTCATACAGGATATTTTTTTATATCCACGATACCGTAAGTCAAGAAGCTTCATTTGCTCGCATAATACCATTCCCTGTACTTCTTCTGTATGGACCGGAATATGCAGCACTGATGGAGCCAGATTGGAAATAATCGGACAGGCGATTACCTGCTCTGACTGATGAAAAAAATTTTTACTTACCACCAGCACCGGCTCTTTCACTTTTTCAACCTGTAATATATCTCCCTGTTCCACTGAAAACATACTTCTACCATTGTTCCATTCCTACTGGTTCTCCCCACTCAAATTCTCCATATGGTTCCATTTTGCCGTCAAATTCTTCTGCACGCTCTTCCAGTGTCCTGTGCCGGTTCGCTTTTGAGAGTATGATTTCATTATTACGAACTTCAATATTCAAAACATCGTTCAAACGGATTCCTACACTTTCCAGCAGTTCTTTCGATAAACGAATTCCCTGGCTGTTTCCCCATGATTTCACCTGAGCAACCATACAAGCGCCTCCTGGTATATACATAGCATATACTTTGATATTAAAAAAGTCAAACACATATCAATCTTCTGTTTCAAAATCAAAGCATGCACGGTATTTAGTGTAGGGCCGCACCTTGCCATCAGCCACTGCTACGTGGGCAGGATGAGTCGCATAACCTTTCAGGGCGGCAGCATCTGTAAAGGTACAGTCAAGCATCAGATCTGCATTAGCACTGCTGGGAAGACCATGAATATTAACTTTAACATCCAGAAGCCCCGGTATCTTACCTGTAAGGTCCTCCAGTCCTTCCTTGATTCCCTGCTTAACAGCCTCACGCTGTTCTCCCTCCAGTTCATCTTTCAGCTGCCAAAAAATAATATGTTTAACCATTGATGATCTCTCCTTTCTTTCTTCTATCTTATACTAACTTCCGGAATGTTTCAAGTATGGCTGAACATTTAAGTCTGTTATCACATTTGCTTTTTGCCGTTGTATATACTATAATATGGATGTTATGGGCAAAAGAAATACAAGTCTCTCAAAAACAGATTTGAAAAATATAAGACAGAAGGGATAAAAAATTGAGTAATAAAAAAAGTCTATTATGTTTTATCCTTGGACTGACACTTGCAATATCAGTACCGGGAAATGGATTCATTGTAAAAGGTGCACAGAATAGTGCAAAAACTGAAAAACAAATTATTGTTCTTGATCCAGGGCATGGAGGACGGGAATCAGGATCCTATGCTGTACATGGCGGAAAAGAATACAAAGAAGAAGAAATAAACTGGAAAATATCCAATTACACCATGTTAGAATTGAAAAAAAATAAAAATATTGAAGTACATCTGACAAAAAAATATGCAGAAACAAAAAATATTCTGGACAGAGTCCTGACTGCAAAAAAATATCATGCAGATTTACTTGTAAGTCAGCATATTAATGATTGTGAGAGCAGTTCCCCTCATGGAGTTTCTGTTCTGATTTCCAGGGGTACATACAGACCGGAAATTGCTGCAAAAGAAAGACGTTTTGGACAGTTTGCCGTAGAAGAACTTGAGAAAGTCGGTCTGCAGAGACGTTTCGCTGCAGATGGAGGTATGGAATACCGAATGAGTGAGAATGGATCCACATATCCAAATGGAAAGCCAAGAGATTATTATGGCATTGTAGCCCAGAGTGTGGAGCAGAATTTCCCGGGAGTGATTATTGAGCATGCATTTCTCAGCAACCCTTCAGATGCTGCCCGTTTTTTAAGTTCAGATGCCCAGTTGAAAAGACTAGCCAAAGCCGATGCTGCAGCTATCATAAAATATTGTAAATGCTATCCTAAACAATCAATTAATACAACATCAAAAAAAATACCAGATGGATGGTATAAAATAAAAAATAAATACTATTATTACCAGAATGGAAAGCTACAGAAGAACAGGTTTTTAAAAGTTAAGAATCAACTTTATTATGTTGATAATAAAGGAGTCAGAGTCTCATCAAAAGCAGTAAAATACAAAAATACCATTTATTATTTTGGAAAAGATGGATGTGTAGTAAAAAATAAAAAGATTTTTACTCCCCAGGGTGATATATATTATGCTGACAAAAACGGACACTGTTACCACAATGGCGTACAGAAAATAATAGAAAATGGAGTAAAACATACTTATTATTTCCAGAAAAACGGAAAAGCATATACTGGATGGCTTACAGTGAATAAGAAAAAATTTTATTTTTATAAAGGTACCTCTCCAAAATCAGGAACAAGAGCAGAAAATGTCAAGCTTACCAGTTCGAAAAAAATAGTATCTAAATTTGGTAAAAATGGTGTATGTATAAAACAGTATCCTTTACAGTCAGAAACATAAAACAAATAATCGCTGTGATTCCAGCCCTATATGAATCACAGCGGTTTTACATTTATTCTTCCTGTTTTTCTGACAGATCTTATAATATCCTATTGATTTGTGTTGTCTCTATTGATTTTTATTCTTTGTGATACCTTCTTTACACAGTAAAAGCATGTAGGAACAATATAAAGGCATGCAGAAACCCATGCAGTCTGGTCTGCGAAGCAGATTGCCGTAAAGCCAAAGTGGCTTACAAATCCCACACTTACAATAATCCTGGCGAACATTTCAGTTACGCCGGAGAAAACGGCCCTTCCGGAAAATCCCAGTCCCTGAGTACACATACGGCATACATTCAGGATTCCAAGACACCAGAAAAAATATCCCATACAGCGCAGATATTTTGCAGATGCATCCAATACCTGCACAGCTTCGGGGCCTACAAAGATCATAGACAGAGTCCTTCCCGCAAATATTAATATCAGTCCGGCGAAGATACCATACAATATACCGATTATTATGCCCTCCTTAAGTCCTTTTCGGATACGGTCGGGTCTGGCAGCTCCCAGATTCTGTCCGCAGAATACGGATACAGCAGTAGCAATTGCATCAAAAGGACACATGATAAACTGTTTAATACGCATTCCGGCCGTAAATCCGGAAACGTAAACGCTTCCAAGGCCATTATTGGCAGACTGCATAACCATACTTCCAATGGCCGTAATAGAAAACTGCAGTCCCATAGGGATTCCCATAAGCAGCATATTTTTTGTTTCTGAGCCTCTAAGATGACAGTTCTCCTTTTTCATATGCAGCATAGGAACCTTTTTCCAGATAAAGATCAGGCATAGGATTCCGCTCAGTGCCTGAGCCGCAATGGTAGCAACAGCTGCTCCTGCGCACCCCCAGTGAAGGACTGTAATGCAAAACAGATCCAGAAAAATATTCAGGACAGTAGATATGGCCAGGAAGATAAAAGGTGTTCTGCTGTCTCCTACTGCACGCAGAATGCCTGACACCAGATTGTATAAGATGGTAAAAGGTATTCCAAGAAAAAGGATCAGAAGATACAGATAAGCGTTACGGTATATATCTTCTGGCGTAGCTAAAATATGTAAAATTAAAGGGCACATCAGAGCACATAAAGTTGTCAGAATAAGAGCAATAATTCCCGCCAGAACAGCACCGTGAAAAATACAGTCTCTCATTTTTCTGTAATCTTTTGCACCGAATTTCTGAGCAACAGGTACTCCAAAACCGCAGCAGGTACCTGTGCAAAACCCAATTACCAGAAACTGTACGCTGCTTGAGGCACCCACGCTTGCAAGTGCCTGGGTGCCCAGAATTCGTCCCACAATAGCAGCATCTATAATATTGTAAGTCTGTTGAAGCAGATTTCCCATCAGAAGAGGCAGGGCAAACCTGAGTATAAGTTTAGCAGGACTGCCCTGTGTCATATTTCCATTCATTTTATATTCACCCGTTTATAAGTCAGTTTATTAATCCGTTAATTTCTTTAAAACTGAGTGGCCGATGGTTCCCTGTGGCATATCTACCCCAAAGTTCTCTGCAACAGTTGCTCCAATCACCGCAAAAGTATCTTCATTTTCCATAGGTCCGCCTTTTTTCATTTTCTTGGAATATGCCAGGAAAGGTACATATTCTCTTGTGTGATCGGTTCCGGTATAAGTAGGATCATTTCCATGATCTGCTGTAAGAATGAGAAGATCATCTTCTCTGAGCTCTTTCATCAGAACACCCAGGTTTTTGTCAAATTTCTCGATCTCTCTTCCATATCCTTCCACATTTCTCCTGTGTCCCCACAATGCGTCAAAATCAACAAGATTGACAAAACACAGTCCGTGAAAGTCTTTCCTGCAGATTTCAATTGTCTGTTCCATACCATGCACAGAACTTTCTGAATGAAATGTTTCAGTAATACCCTCACCGGAAAAAATATCATT
>JAXEUE010000273.1:0-9554 GCA_034115005.1 Blautia sp. | reverse complement strand
CGGGGACATCTGTAATGATTTCGTCCAGGCTTCTGCTGTTGGCATCCCGAATGGCAGAAATATACTGAGATTCTGTTTCATAGATACAGGAAAAACATGTTCTGTGCCTTCCATCTACGGTAGTTTTCTTTAACTTTTCCCTAAGGTATTCATATTCCTTAAAAAATTCTTCCTTTGAAGCATCAGCCGCATTAGTGCGGACGATGATCCCAAATTCATTATCCGAAGAATTGATTTCGTCTGTCAGCCATTTAGAAAGGCGGCTTTTATCTTCCATATTCAATTTGGAGGAAAATCCGATTATTTTATTTCCGGTAGTTAATACAAGATATTTCCCGGTAAAATTCAGATTTGTGGACAGAGAAGGGAGTTTCCCTTTCATTGCATCACGGCTTACCTGAACCAGAATTTCATCTCCCGGCCGAAGGGGCTGTCCTTTTTTTCTGTCTGAAGTAAAAATGGCATTTTCTGCTTCTTTCAGCTGAAGATAGCATCTTTCTTCAGGAGATATTTTCACAAATGCTGCGCCGATATTCTCCGAAATTGATTCCACCTGGCCTGCGTAGATGTTACCCAGGATAGTTTTACTGCCACAGGGCATCATACGAAGCTCCATGATTTTTCCATCTTCTTCATATGCGCAAACCTGACAGGAAATATGGAATATATCCATTTCTGTTATAATAAGTCTATTCAATTTCTTCACCTAATGACTCTAAAGTTACGAACTTATGCTGGTCTTCTGTACCGATATCTGCATAAATTTCCAGTCTTTTTACTTTGAAGGAAAACTCTTTAAGCTCCACTCCAAGCCATGAAAAAAATGTTTCCATTACAAGCTCCGGCTTAGTAAAATTGGAGCTGGCTGAAGCAAGCATCATAAAAATTTTATTATCCCTTGCCTCCATTTTATAAATATATGGCCGAATGTTTATTTCTTTTTCACTGCGTTTGGTTTTCTTTAAAACAGAAATTTCCTTTAGAGCCATAAATTCACCGATCTGGTCTTTCCATGATACTGTCGGTTCTTTCCCCTGGTAAAATTCAATAAGATAATCCGCTGCAGCAGCGAGAGACATTGCCTTTCCTGCTTTTCCATCTTCAACCTGGCGGGTGCTGATCACAGTAAATCCTTCGGTCATTGTCTGATTCAATTTTTGTGTTATTTCGTCAGTTGGAATGGTTTCTGAAAGCTCCAGATCAAAATATTCCCCGGTACTTTCTGTGCCCACTCCCAGAGGAATGGCAAACGACATGATCATATGAGGGCTGTATCCCCCTGAAAATGAAGCAGGAAGATCTGCCCTGCGGATTGCCTTCTGAAAATAGCGCATAGTGTCCAGATGTCCAACGAATTTAACAGGTCCTTCTTTGCTAAATTTAATTCTTACTTTCATAACATACTCCTCCGCCATAACGCATTGCACCGCACCCCGAACATTTCTGACGGCAGTTTTGTGTTACTGTTTCCTTGTGCGCCTGCTCCCATTCGTGAATCAGGAATTGTTTTGTCACTCCGGTATCGATAAAATCCCATGGAAGTATTTCATCCAGAGGACGTTCTCTTAATGTGTAAAAGTCAATGTCAATTCCCGTCTCCCGGAAGGCTTCCTTCCATTTATCATACTGGAAATGTTCTGACCAGGCATCAAACATTGCACCTTTTTCATAGGCTTTTAAGATAACCTGTGAACATCTTCTGTCACCTCTTGCCAGAAATCCTTCAAGAATCGTGACATCCGGTTCATGCCAGTTATAGCGGATACTTCTCTGATTCTCCTGACTGCGGATTTCATTTTTTACGACCTTAGCTTTTTCAATAAAATCATTTTCCGTGTACATTCCTGCCCACTGAAATGGTGTGAATGGTTTAGGCACAAAAAATGATGTACTTACATGAATCTGAACTTTTCCGTTTCTTTTTTCCTTGGGAACTTCATCATAATATGCTTCTGCGATTTTCTGGGCAAGATGGGCGATACCCTTTATATCCTCTTCTGTTTCCGTAGGCAGACCCAGCATAAAGTAAAGTTTTACCTGGTTCCAGCCTCCTCTGAAAGCCTCTCTTGCACCGTGTAGAATGTCCTCTTCAGTAAGACCTTTATTTATTACATTTCTCAGTCTTTGTGTACCTGCTTCGGGTGCAAAGGTCAGACTGCTTTTTTTCACATCCTGAACCTTACTCATTACATCAAGGGCAAAGGAATCTATTCTCAAAGATGGAAGGGAAATATTAATTGATTTTCCCCTGAATTCCTCAATTAAAAAGGTAACCAGCTCTTTCAGGTCAGAATAATCACTGGAACTAAGAGAACTGAGGGATATTTCCTCATGTCCTGTATTCTTAAGCATTTCTCTGGCACTGTTTTTCAGATCCTGTACATTTCGTTCTCTGGCAGGACGATAGATCATTCCAGCCTGGCAGAAACGGCAGCCACGGATACACCCTCTCTGAATCTCAAGGGTTACCCTGTCCTGTGTAGCCTTAATAAAAGGAACTACGGGAGCTTTAATGGAACGGTATTCTTTTGTTATATCTTTAAGAAGCTGCTTTGATACTTTCTTTGGAACGCCATCTCTTACGGGAGTAAAGGAGCTGATCGTCTGATCACTGTTATAAGTAACAGTATAAAGCGAAGGAACATATATCCCCGGAATCTGGGAAGCCGCATAAAGGAAATCCTGCCTGGTGCCTCCGGCTGCCTTATTGGCCTTATAAGCATCAAACAAAGCGTCGTATACTGTTTCCCCTTCTCCTATATAAAACAGATCAAAGAAGTCAGCAACAGGCTCTGGATTATAAGCGCAGGCGCCACCTCCGATCACAATGGGTTCCTCTTCTGTTCTATCTTTTGCCAGCATATGAATACCGCTTAAATCAAGGACCTGAAGAATATTGGTATAACACATTTCATATCCAAGCGTAATGCCAAGGAAATCGAATTCTCTGACAGGATCCTGGGATTCCAGTGCAAATAAAGGAAGGTTTTTCTCCCTCATAATCTGATCAAGATCTGTCCAGGGAGAGAACACTCTCTCACACCATACATCATCCCGTTCATTGAACATATTGTAAAGGATCATCATACCAAGATTGCTCATTCCAATCTCATATACATCAGGAAAACACATGGCAAAACGGATGTCCACTTTTTCTCTATCTTTCATGATTGAATTAACTTCTCCGCCGATGTACCGGGCTGCCTTGTCTACCTGGAGAAGTATCTCATCACTTAACGCTAATTTTCTCATATTTATTTCCTTTTTTATTGTTAGTTATTATTATCCAAAAGAATTATGATTTTTCAATCTTACTGCATGTTCTTATGGTAAATTACCCATATGCACTTTAACATAAAACATTATAAAACGCAACATTTTGTACAGATACAATTACATGCCGGGAAAATAATTTGAACAAATCAAAAAAAAGAGGTATTATTAACATATTATAAACAGTATCAAAAAAATAAATGAAAAGAATGTGAAGAATTATGATTATCATAGCTGTTGTGGATGACAATAACGGAATTGCATTTAATAACCGCAGACAAAGCCAGGACCGACTGCTGCGGGACCATATTCTATCAATGATTCAAAACAAACCTTTATGGATGAATCATTACTCAGAAAAGCAGTTTGTGGATACAGAAAGTAAAAATAAGATCATAGTTGATGAACTTTTTTTACAGAAAGCAGCTTCTGGAGAATACTGCTTTATAGAAAATACAGCTGTATCCCTTTATAAAAACAGGATTGAGAAAATAATTCTGTTTAAATGGAACAGAAAATATCCTGCAGATATGTATTTTGATGTGGATCTTACTTCACCGGAATGGAAACTGCAGTATACAGATGAAATAAAGGGTTTTTCCCATGAAAAAATTACAAAGGAGATTTACAGCCATGAATAAATTAAAAAAGATTATGCTGCCCATCCTGCTTTGCTTCAATCTTTTGATTCCCCAATGCAATATTGTATCGGCAGGAGAAATATCTGTTCCTGAATACAGTGGTTCACCCTATGCAGCAATTAATGATAATGTTCCGGATTTTACGGATGCGGATCTGACATACGATTCCTATGAGACAGACAGTGAACTTGATTCACTTGGAAGATGCGGCACGGCTTGCGCAAATATTGGTACAGATTTGATGCCTGTGAAAGAAAGAGGTTCTATCGGTCAGATAAAACCATCCGGATGGCACACAGTAAAATACGATTGTGTAGATGGAAATTATCTGTACAACCGGTGTCATCTCATCGGTTACCAGCTGACTGCTGAAAACGATAATGAAAGAAATCTGATCACAGGAACCAGATATATGAATGTGGAAGGAATGCTTCCCTTTGAAAATATGGTAGCTGATTATATAAAAGAAACTGGCAACCATGTTTTATACCGTGTCACACCGGTATTTGAAGGAAATAATCTGGTTGCAAAGGGCGTTCAGATGGAAGCCGAGTCTGTGGAAGACAGCGGGGATGGGATTTTATTTAACGTATTCTGCTACAATGTACAGCCTGGCGTCTCCATAGATTATGCTACAGGCGACAGCTGGTCAGATAATGATACATTATCTGACCAGGCAAGCCATAATTCCAGTGAAACTACGTACATTCTGAATATAAATACAAAAAAATTCCATTATCCTTCCTGTTCCAGCGTAAGCCAGATGAATGAAGAAAACAGGCAGGAATACACCGGGAGCAGAGAAGAACTTATTGGGCATGGATATTCACCATGCAAACGGTGTAACCCTTAAGCCATTCTTTCTCTGATGTATCCTTCCAGTATATCTGCTGTTTTTTTCAGCCCCAGCCGGGAGCTGTTTATGGAAATATCGTAATTTCTGGAATCGCCCCATTTTCCCTTGCAGTAATAATTATGATAGGATTTTCTCTGCCAGTCCTCCCGCTGCATCATCTGATTGGCATCGGTTTCGGAAAGATGGTATTTCTCCTTTACACGCTCTATCTTACATTGTTTATCTCCCAGGATAAACACAGAGACAAGAGCAGGAAATTCTTTCAGCATAGTTTCTGAGCATCTTCCAACGATCACGAAAGATTTTCCCTTTGAAGCAAGGTTTTTCAGATAATCAAATTGCATATGTGCCACATTTTCCTGGGGAGAACTGGAGTATCCCCGGACAGTGCGGTGAAGAAGTTTATTCTTGGGTTTTTCATCATATTTTACCAGAACCTGCTGGTCTACCTGCTTTTCGCCTGCGACATATTCCAGAAGGTTATTATCATACAGCGGAAGATCAAATCTCTTTGCAAGATCTTCGGCAATTACGTGACCGCCGCTACCAAATTCACGGCCAACGGAAATGATTAATTGTTTTTCCATTTCATATCACCCCTTTTATAAGTATCTGACAAAAATACTGAGCATAGAGATCAGGATTACGATTACTGTGGCAGGGGCCACATATTTACAGTATTCACCCCATCCGATCATATGGCCATTTTTTGCTGCAACAGAAATACCCACAACATTTGCTGATGCACCGATTGGTGTTGCACTTCCTCCGATGTCAGTTCCAAGCGCCAGTGTCCAGGCAAGTATGGAAAGATCCACGCCCTGCATCTGAGACAGACTTTTAATGATGGGTATCATAGTAGCTGCAAAAGGAATATTATCCACGAATGCACTGGCAACAGCGGAAATCCAGAGTACAATAGCAATCATCAGCATTACATTGTTTCCGCTGATCTTTGATATAAAATTTGCAATTACACTCAGAATACCTGTCTGTTCCAGTCCACCTACTACCATAAACAGCCCCATGAAAAACAGAAGAGTTTTATAGTCAACGCGTTTCAGAAGTGTAAGAGCATCTTTTCCTGCAGCAATCAAGGTTACAACACCAATAAAAAGTCCGATGGTGGCTACTGTCAGTCCGGTCTGTGCATGGGTTACCAGCATAACTACCGCACAAGCAAAAATCACACAGCTGATGGCAAAATCCTTTGGATTTTCAATGGCATCTTTTGGATCAAGCTTTACAGTTTCTGTACTTTTGTCGGTTTTACTTTTCAACTTCTTATGAAAACAGATATAAAAATATATGATTACAAATACAAGAGAAATCAGTGCTATCAAACCGGTATTACTGATAAAATCTCCAAAGGAATATCCCAGTGATGTACCGATAATAATGTTTGGCGGATCTCCGCACATTGTAGCCGAGCCTCCCAGATTCGCGCAGAAAATTTCTGCAAGAATAACAGGGACAGGACTGAAATTCAGAAGCTGCCCAAGTTCCACAGTCACTGCTGCAAGAAACAGAATCACTGTGATACTGTCGATAAACATAGCAAGTCCGAAAGACATAACCATAAAAGTTATAAAAATGGGGACTGCTTTATAATTTACCATCTTAGCAATCTGAAGGCAGAGCCACCGGAAAAATCCTGCCCGTCCCATACCTTCTACCATTATCATCATTCCCGCAATAAAGATTATGGTTTCCCAGTTGATGCCGGAAGATGCATTTGCGGATTCTCCTGCATTATACCAGAAATCCGGGCGAAAAATGCCACTTATGTTCAGCGTTTCCAATATGGCGGAACCACTGTGCATACAAATTCCAAATACCAGAATCATCATTAATATGCCACATCCCAGAGAAACAATGTGGCGCTCAATTTTTTCTGATACGATCAAGGCAAACATTACAATAAAAATAATTACTGCCAATATCTGAGCTGTCATTATGTACTTCCTCCCTTTACTGTATTTTGTTTCATTTCAGCATTTGTCATTTTATTTTTACCATATGGGAGATTAGCACATTTAAATTGATTTTTCAATCTTTTTATTCAGTTAAATCTGAAAATCCTTTTTTGATTACATACAATACAAGAAGCATCAGAATGATTCCAATAGGCAGACATATTACTGCTTTCTGGACAAATCCTGCAATAAGGTATGTTACAAAGGATACTGCAGCAGCTACAATTGCATAAGGAAGCTGTGTGGTAACGTGATTTACATGATCACACTGAGCTCCTGCCGATGCCATAATCGTTGTATCAGAAATAGGTGAACAGTGATCACCGCACACTGCACCAGCCATGCAGGCAGAAATTGAGATGATCATCAGGCTTTCGTTTGTTCCGGCAAATACATCTACAACAATGGGAATAAGAATCCCGAAGGTTCCCCAGGAAGTTCCTGTTGCAAATGCCAGAAGGCAGGCTACCAGGAAAATAATTGCAGGAAGAAGATTCATAAGGTTTCCTGCTGAGGACTGCACCACATGGGCCACAAATTCTGCTGCGCCAAGGCTCTCAGTCATAGCTTTAAGGGTCCAGGCAAAAGTCAGAATGAGAATTGCGGGAACCATAGCTTTAAAACCGTCAGGAATACATGACATACAGTTTTTGAAAGATAAAACGCGGCGGATCATGTAAAATATAACTGTTATGATCAGTCCGAAAAAGCTTCCCAGTACCAGACCTACAGAAGCATCACTCTGAGAAAAGGCGGTAATAAAATCTGTACCGCTGAAAAATCCTCCTGTGTAGATCATGCCGATTACACAGCAGATCACAAGGGAAATCACCGGGATAAGAAGATCCATGACTTTTCCTTTGGGATTTCCTTCGTTTTCTTCCTCCGCACTTTCATATGGTCTGGCTTTCGTGGTAAAAAGATCGCCCTTTAAGGCATTGGACTCATGAACCCCCATTGTTCCATATTCTGTTTTCATCAGGATCATTCCAACCATCATCACTATTGTCAGAAGGGCATAATAATTATAGGGAATTGCACGTATAAATACGGACATTCCGTCTTCACCGGGCACAAATCCGCTGACAGCAGCTGCCCAGGATGAAATAGGAGCGATAATACATATGGGCGCTGCAGTGGCATCAATAAGATACGCAAGCTTGGCACGGGATACATTGTGTTTGTCAGTGATGGGACGCATAACGCTTCCTACAGTCAGACAGTTAAAATAATCATCAATAAAGATCATGATGCCCAGAAGAATCGTGGCAAGTTCAGCCCCTATTCTGGTTTTAATATGTTTTCCAGCCCATCGTCCGAAAGCGGCCGACCCTCCTGCCCGGTTCATCAGGCATACCATACATCCCAGAATTACAAGAAATACCAGAATACCTACATTATAACTGTCAGAAAGAACACTGATAAATCCGTCACTGAAAATATGCTGTACAGTTCCCTCAAATCCAAAACCTGAGTACAGCAGAGCACCTACTAAAATTCCAATAAACAGAGAACTGTACACTTCTTTGGTGATCAATGCCAGTACGATAGCAACAATCGGCGGAAGTAATGCCCAGAATGTGGCATATAAAGCCGGCTGCTGTGCTGTCTCTTCCGCTGCATATATTGCAGAAGGACAGAGAATCACCATTATCACAGCTGCCACAATGGCAGACAACATTTGTTTACATTTGCATTTCATTTTTGATTTCCTCCATAATGTTTTTTATTTTGGTGTTTCATTGTTTCTCTGATAAATATACTCCCTTTGGGCAAAATCTACAATTTTCATCATTCCAGTTTAATACCCCATATTTTACAGTCACGTGTACCAACCACAGCATAGTTATCATAAACTGCCGGTGAAGCTTCAATAACCCCATCGCTTAATTTAAGGCTTGTATATTCTTTCCCTGATTTGCCGTCCAGAAGATACATGTTGCCTCCACTGGTGCAGTATATTATTTTTCCTGTTCCATCTGAGTTATAAACGCATACAGGGGAAGACCAGGCGTAATTGGATTTGTGTTCCCAGACGCTTTTACCGTCTTTTTTCTGTAGACACACAAGCTTCCCTGATGATACATCTCCAATCATGGAAACAGTAACATAAATATAATCAGACAATGAATTTTTTCCCATGGCAATTGTTGACTGAACGCCTCCGGAAACTCCGTCCATAGTATTGCATTCATAGTCGGTATGCCAGATGATCTCACCTGTTTCAGCATTGATCTTCCAAACCGGAACAGTTGCCGTATCAGAACTTCTCCATCCCAGTCTGAATGAAGTACTGACATACAGATAGAGGTGTCCGTTCTCCACAGATAAAACAGGCGTGGAATTGGAATCATCAAGAATATCCTGTACCCATACAAGTCTCAGGGTATTCAAATCCAGGCACATAAGGTTTCCTCCGTTGTCTGCCAGAAACGCATATCCTTTATAGATGGCCGCACTGCTTTCTATACCAAGCCAGAAAGAGTCAGAACTGGTTCTTGTGCCATAATAGTGCCATTTTACAATTTTATCTGGAAAAATGGATAAAGTTCCTTTTTCTTCATCATATTGTGTATTCAGCTTGATCAGATACAGAATCCCGTTTTCCCCAGGATAGATCAGGGTATCTGTCTTTGCATCCACAAGTGAGGAAGAATCAAAATAGCTTAAATTTCCCCGAAGGGAAAAAGGATCGTTGTTTCCAAAGGTATACATTACGCTGCAGTCAAGAAGATTGATAATAAAGACCCTTGCAGTTCCTTCATTACTGTCATATCCTGCACCCACATACATAATAGGATATCCCCT
>JAXEUE010000272.1:0-10556 GCA_034115005.1 Blautia sp. | reverse complement strand
TGCGCCGGAAATATGATCTGAAAAAGGCCGAACTGGAAATTCTCTATTTTCTTTCCAGGTGTAATGGTCATAATACTTCAACGGATATTCATTATCAGTTGACCATGAACCGTGGACATATTTCCCAGGCGGTGGACAGTCTGTGCAGGCGAAGTTTTATTGCCGCTATTCCTGATAAGGACGACAGGAGATACATCCATTATGAGGTGCTGGATTCTGCCAAAGAGATCATTGAAGAAATGACAAAAAGACGGGAAGAGGTAAACAGTGCCATTTTTGATGGGATATCCCATGAGGAACTTGATACATTCCGGTCAGTTTCTTTAAAAATTAAAAAAAATATCGAAAAATTGCTATAAACCGTAAAAAAGCTATTGACAAATAATTTAATGGTGCTATAATGCTTTAAAAATAAATAGTTCAATATTAAATAAATGCTTCCAGGGAAGTATTTATTTTTTAAACAAGGTCTGGCACTCAAACCAAAAGAGTGCTGATAAGAAAGGCGGGTTCTATTATGAAATTAAGACCATTAGGAAACAAGGTTGTATTACAGAAACAGGAAGCAGAAGAGAAGACACAGTCTGGTATTATTCTTCCGGACAGCGCCAAGGAGAAACCACAGGATGCAGTAGTAATCGCTGTGGGACCGGGAAAAACAGAAGATGGTAAGACAGTTGCAATGCAGGTAAAAGAAGGAGATAAAGTTATTTACTCTGAGTATGCAGGAACTGAAGTGAAACTTGATGATGAAGAATACATCATTGTAAGCCAGGACGACATTATTGCAATTGTTGAATAATTTTACATACAGAATCAGGAAAGAAGGAATTTATCATGGCAAAGGATATTAATTACGATATTGATGCAAGAAAGAAAATGGAAATTGGTGTAAATAAACTGGCAGATACTGTAAAGGTAACAATTGGACCGAAAGGAAGAAATGTTGTCCTGGATCAGTCTTATGGTACACCGCTTATTACAAATGATGGTGTTACCATTGCAAAGGAAATCGAACTGGAAGATCGTTATGAGAATATGGGCGCACAGCTTCTGAAAGAAGTTGCAACCAAGACTAATGATATTGCAGGAGATGGAACTACAACTGCAACAGTTCTGGCACAGGCACTTGTAAACCAGGGAATGAAAAACATTGCAGCCGGCGCCAATGCCATTATTCTGAGAAAAGGAATGAAGAAGGCAGCTGATGTGGCTATTGATGCTCTGGAAGAAATGAGCCATCCTGTAACAGGCAAACAGCATATCGCAAAAGTTGCCGCTATTTCCGCAGGCAGTGAAGAAGTAGGCGAAATGATTGCAGATGCTATGGAGAAGGTTGGAGAAAATGGTGTAATCACCATTGAGGAATCCAAGACCATGAAGACAGAAACCGATGTAGTAGAAGGAATGCAGTTTGACAATGGTTATCTTTCCGGATATATGTGCAATGACAAGGAAAAAATGGTAGCTAATATGGATGAACCATACATCCTTCTGACAGATAAGAAGATCTCCAATATTCAGGACATCCTCCCAATTCTGGAAAATGTTATGAGAGCAGGAAAAGAACTTCTGATCCTTGCTGAAGATGTGGAAGGAGAAGCGCTTACTACTCTTATCGTAAACAGACTGAGAGGAACCTTAAAGGTTGTAGCAGTAAAAGCTCCTGGCTTTGGCGATAACAGAAAAGAAATGCTTCAGGATATCGCAGCACTGACAGGCGGACAGGTTATTACAGATGAACTTGGACTTCAGTTAAAAGATACAACAATGGATATGCTGGGACGGGCTAAATCCGTTAAGGTTACAAAAGAAAATACCACTATTGTAGACGGAGAAGGCAAGAAAGAAGAAATTGAAGCACGTATTGCATTTATCAAGAAACAGATGGAAGAGACAACCTCTGATTATGATAAAGAAAAACTGATGAACCGTGTTGCAAAATTAGGCGGCGGTGTTGCTGTTATTCGTGTTGGCGCAGCTACCGAGACAGAGATGAAAGAAGCCAAATACCGTATGGAAGATGCTATGAATGCAACAAGAGCAGCTGTAGCAGAAGGTATTATCTGTGGCGGCGGATCTGCATACATCCATGTGCAGAAGAAGGTAGAAGAGCTTGCTGATACTCTGGAAGGTGATGAAAAGACAGGTGCACAGATCGTTGCCAAAGCTCTGGAAGCTCCGCTTTTCGCTATTGTGGAGAATGCCGGACTTGATGGTGCAGTAGTAATTAATAAAGTCAGAGAAAGTGCAGAAGGAATTGGATTCGATGCTGTAAGCGAATCCTATGTAGATATGTTAAAAGAAGGAATCATTGATCCTGTCAAAGTAACAAAGAATGCTCTTGCAAATGCAGTAAGTGTTGCAGCAACACTTCTTACTACAGAAGCAGCTGTAGCAGATATTAAAGAGGCTGCTCCACAGGCACAGCCACAGGAAGAGATGTATTGATCTTAAGTCTTGAAGGTCACTGGAGGGTGGAGATGACAATAAAGTCATCTCCACTTTTGTATATAAGATTATCACAGGAGGAGACATATGGAACAGACAGAGGAACTGGAAACAAGAGAAATCACAGAGCTTACCAATGAACTCACATACCGTCGTTATCTGATGAATAAAGGTACCATTCGTAATCTTTTCAGCAAGATGACTATTCCGGAATATATTGCCCTGCATACCATTGCTTATGAATGTGACAAATCCTCGATTTATTCCGGCAGATCTTATCTGAAAGACCTTGCGGAAAAAATGCAGCTTACCATCCGGCAGACTTCAAAAATGGCAGGCAGTCTGAAAGACCGGGGACTTCTTCTCTGGTCCCATGACGGAAACGGCAGTGAAGGCACATACGTGACTATTACAGAAACCGGAAGGAAATTACTGGATGAGCAGGAAACCATCCTGAAAGAATTTTATGAAAAAGTAATCAGAAAGTTTGGAAAACAGAATCTTATAGATCTGCTTCAACTGATGAAACAGCTGGATACTGTTATGAGCAGCGAAATTGAAGAAATGGAGGAGGATAATTATGGCACTTCAGAAGAAATCGATGATTGAATATATAAAGCATAATGAAGAAATCTGCCGGAAAAACGACTTCATTGATCAGCGGCTTTTTGATGAATATGGAGTGAACAGAGGACTTCGGGATGAAAATGGAAACGGAGTACTTACCGGTCTTACCAGGATCTCCAAAATTGTTTCCTCACGGATCGAAGGCGACAGAAAAGTACCCTGCGATGGAGAGCTGTGGTACAGAGGATACAGGGTGGAAGAACTGATCGGCTCTTTGAAACAAGATGAGATGGGATTTGAGAAAATAGCCTATCTGCTTCTCATGGGTGAACTTCCTTCTGAAGAGGAGGAGAAGAAATTCCGGCAGATTATAGGGAAGTGCAGAATCCTTCCTACCAACTTCACCAGAGATGTGATAATGAAAGCACCTTCTGAAGATATTATGAATTCTATGACCAAAAGTATTCTCACCCTGGCTTCCTATGATAAAAATGCCAAAGATATCAGTGTGAGCAATTCTCTTCGCCAGTGTATCCAGCTGATCAGTGAATTTCCTCTTATGGCGGTTTATGGATATAACGCATATAACCATTATGAAAAGGGAAAAAGTATGTTTATACATAATCCGGATCCGTCTCTTTCCACAGCAGAAAATCTTCTTATGATGATGCGTGCTGACCAGAAATATACACCTGTGGAGGCTAAGGTTCTTGACACTGCACTGATCCTTCATATGGAGCATGGAGGAGGAAATAATTCTACCTTTACCACGAGAGTAGTAACTTCTTCCGGATCGGATACCTATTCAACCATGGCAGCAGCCATGTGCTCACTGAAAGGTCCCAAGCATGGCGGCGCCAACATTAAAGTTATGGAAATGATGGATGACATCAGGGCAAATGTAAAAGACTATTCAGATGAAGAAGAGATTGCCGCATATCTTGAGAAGATAATCGGAAAACAGGCCTTTGATAAAAAAGGATTGATTTACGGAATGGGCCATGCAGTGTATACTTTGTCTGATCCAAGAGAAAGAGTCTTTAAATATTATGTAGAACAGCTGGCAAAGGAAAAAGGCCGGGAGAAAGACCTCGGACTATATGAAAATATAGAAAAAATCGCACCGGGACTGATTGAGAAGAAAACCCACAGAAAAGTCAGCCCTAACGTAGATTTTTACAGCGGCTTTGTATATGATATGCTGGGCATCCCCAGGGAATTGTATACTGCTATTTTTGCAGTAGCCAGAATCGTAGGCTGGAGTGCTCACAGAATCGAAGAGCTGATCTGCACAGATAAGATCATTCGTCCGGCTTATATGAGTGTGATGGAAGAGAAGTAATTCTCTCTCTGTATTCTTTGGGAGTACAGTGCATATATTTACGGAAACTCCGGTTAAAATAACTGATGTTATTGTATCCACAGTTCAGTGCAATAGTGCTTACAGAAGAAGCACTGTCCCGGAGCATATCACATGCAGCACCGATGCGGTAATAATTCAGGTATTCAATAGCAGTCATATTCACCTGTGATTTAAAAAAACGGCAGAACTGTCCCTCACTCATGTGGAACCGTGAAGCAAGTTCCTGCAGAGTGAGACTTCTGCCGTAATTTTTTTGGATATACTGCAGAATTTCTTTAATCAGAATAATTTTTGCATCATTATTTCTGTGAGATGAAGGCACTGCGGTTGCCGGATCTTTACATAAATAATACCAGATACGAAGAAGATCGGATTTGATCAGCAGTTCAAAGCCCGTTTCCTTCATAATATACTGACTGCGAATCTCATCCAGCAGAGGAAAAATTTTTTCCCAGGAAGGCTCTCCGGACCGAAAATGGTCACGGAAAATAAGTTCTTCTGAAATCTGGCTGTTCATATATTTCTGCTGAATATCGTCATTTCCATAGCTGCTGATCAGCTCACGTCCAAAATCTATTGCATAAAAAACAAGAGGAATTCCGGGTTCTGCTGATAGAGAATGGACATTCCCTGAATTTATAAATAATATATCTTTCTGCCTGATCTCAAAACGGCGGTTATTTATATGGGCACTTCCCTGACCATCTGTAACCACAAGCAGTTCATATTCTTCATGCCAGTGAGAGCTGACACGTTCTGATCTGGACAAATCAGAAGTAAATTCATGCAGCATAATATGAAAACGTAAATCGCCATGAGGTATGGCCTCATGAATCATTGTAAAATCGTGATCATTTATTTCGGATTTCATTTCTTTTCTCACTTTCTTTAATATGGCAAAATTGTGTTAGAAACAGTAAAAAAATATCAAGTATTTTTTGTATGCAATCAGTATAATACAATTATCATAAAAAAACTACTACAGAGATCAAAAAAGGAGAGGGAATATGCAGTTTGAAAATAAAGATGGAGTACTGGTTGCGTATCATAATGGTGAAACTCTTCGTATTGAAGCATGGGGAAAGGATTCCCTCCGTGTACGTGTCACCAAGCTTCCTGAGTTTACAGATCAGGACTGGGCTCTCACGGAGAACGTGAAATCTGAAGAAGCAGTTGTGGAAATAGGAATGGAGGATCACTGGGTCGGAGACGGAACTATCGATCAGAAGCCGATTGCTTCCATTACCAACGGAAGGATCAGGGCGGTGGTAAATTTTGCAGGGGTTATTACTTTCTTTCGGGATGGGGAGAAATTTCTCCGGGAATATTTTAGAAATTATGATGGAACACTGTGCAGGGAAAGCCGCTGTCTGAAAGTTGTGAACAGAGAATGGAAAGGTGTTATTGGCGGCAGTGAATTCAGTCTGAATGTGAAATTTGAAAGTAACGATGAGGAAAAGATCTATGGAATGGGGCAGTATCAGCAGCCTTATCTGAACCTGAAGGGGTGTGTTCTGGAACTGGCTCAGCGAAATTCACAGATTTCAGTACCTTTTGCAGTATCAAGCCTGGGATATGGAATGTTATGGAATAATCCGGCAGTAGGACAGGTGACGTTTGGAAAAAATTACACGGAATGGACTGCACGTTCTACTAAACAGATGGATTACTGGCTTACTGTGGGGGATGCGCCGAAAAATATCCTTGTAAATTATACATCTGTAACAGGACATGCACCTGTATTCCCGGAAGACAGAATGGGATTGTGGCAGTGTAAGCTTCGTTACCGTACACAGGAAGAAGTACTCTCTGTTGCCCGTCAGTATCAGAAAGAAGGTATTAAGATCGATCTTATTGTTATTGATTTCTTCCACTGGACAGTACAGGGAGACTGGAAATTTGACGAGAAATACTGGCCGGATCCCAAAGCTATGGTAGATGAGCTTCACTCTATGGGAATAAAGGTTATTGTGTCTGTCTGGCCATCCGTTGACCGGAAAAGCGAAAATTTCGGACCTATGATGGACAGAGGTTTTCTGATAAAAACAGAACGGGGAGCTGCTCAGACCTATGATTATCAGGGTGACTGTGTAGAAATCGATGTATTTAACCCTCAGGCAAGGGAATATGTATGGAATGTCTGCAAAAAGAATTATTATGATCTGGGAATTGATGCTTTCTGGCTGGATAATTCTGAACCGGATTACGGGGTATATGACTTCGAGAATTATCGTTATTTTGAAGGCCCTGCTTTATCCTGCAGCAATATATATCCTCAGCTTTACAGCCGTATTTTCTTTGATCATATGCAGGCTTTGGGAGAGAAAAATGTGGTAAATCTTCTTCGCTGTGCATGGGCGGGAAGCCAGAAATATGGAAATGTGGTATGGTCAGGAGATGTGCCAAGTACTTTTGAAGCTTTTTATGACCAGCTTCAGGCAGGGCTTAATATGGGACTTGCAGGTATTCCATGGTGGACCACAGACATTGGCGGTTTTATGACAGATGATGTGAATGATCCGGATTTTTGCCAGCTGCTGATCCGCTGGTATGAATTTGCAGTATATTCACCGGTTCTGCGTATGCATGGTGACAGAGGACCTTATAATATTCCACCACTGGATGACCGTGACTGGGGAGGCGGATATCTTCATACAGGACAGCCCAATGAGCTGTGGAGCTATGGGGAAGAGAACTATCGGATAATGAAGAAATATTATGATATTCGTATAAAGATGCACGATTATATAAAGGAACTTTATGAGGAAGCGTCCCAGAACGGCTCTCCTCTGATCAGAACAATGTTCTATGAATTCCCTCAGGATAAGAAATGCTGGGAGCTTCAGGATCAGTATATGTTTGGAAGCAGATACCTTGTGGCACCCATATTTCATCTGAATGAATTTGAAAGAGACGTGTATCTTCCGGAAGGAACCTGGATGGACAGCCGTGATGGTAAAATATACCAGGGAGGACAGACTATTCATACAGAAGCTCCTCTGGATGCTATGCCGGTATTCCAACGTATCTAACGAACGATGGGGACAGGTTCCCCGACTCATTTTGAGTCAGGGAACCTGTCCCCATTCATTTGATTGCTTCTTTAATTGCGCTCAGAAGCTCTTCATAAGTTTCATATGCAGGAATTTCCGGATGATCTGCCTTGATCTTATCCGTGCTTCTGAACAGAAATCCTGCCTTGCTTGCCTTTATCATTCCCAGATCATTGTAGGAATCACCACTTGCGATGGTATCAAATCCAATAGACTGGAGCGCTTTCACAGTGCTGAGCTTGGATTGTTCTGTCCTCATTTTAAAGCCTGTAATTTCACCGCTGTCAGCAACTTCCAGGGAATTGCAGAATAAAGTGGGGCGTCCCAGCTTCTCCATTAAAGGGGTGGCGAACTGGGTAAATGTATCGCTGATCAGAATTACCTGGGTAAAGGAACGAAGCTCGTCCAGAAATTCTTTTGCACCTGGGAGGGGATCAATTTTAGCAATGGTTTCCTGAATCTCCTTTAATCCCAGTCCATGTTCTTTCAGAATTCCAAGTCTGAAGTTCATCAGCTTATTATAATCAGGTTCATCCCGGGTTGTTTTCTCTAATTCAGGAATCCCACTGGCCTTGGCAAATGCGATCCAGATCTCAGGTACCAGTACTCCCTCAACATCAAGGCAGACAATATACATAGTAAATAACTCCTTTCATTTGGAAAATAATCTTTCGTTGTCAGTAATGATAGTATACTAACATATTCTTATATGTGACGCAATTTAAATTTTGGACTGAAGAAAGAGATAGCTTATTATTTCAGAATGAGGTATAATAACTCTGTTATACTTTACGCGAAAAATGAAAGGGATCCTTAAATTTTATCAGGGTCCATAAATAATACTTTGAAATATGAAATACAGGAGGAATTATATGAAAGTAAGGAAACGAAGCGGCAAAATCGTACCTTTTGACGCAGAATTTATATCAAGAGCAATTTCCCTTGCATCTTCCGCCACAGGAGAAGCGGACAATGAGCTGGTGAAGATGATCACGAAGGATGTTGAGGAGCATCTGGTTTCTAAAGGAAAGAATATAATCGACATTGAGACAATTCAGGATCAGGTAGAGGATTCTCTTTTTGCACATCAGTGTTATCAGACTGCCAAGGCTTATATTCTGTACCGTACAGCCAAGGAGAAGGAAAGAGTGAACGGAAGCTGGAAAGAAGGACTTTTAACAAGGGAGTTTCTCAGCCCATATAAGCATGCACCTAATCCTATGGAACAGTTGGGCTCTTTTGTTTATACAAGAACTTATTCCAGATTTCTCCCCGGGATCGGAAGAAGGGAATTCTGGTGGGAAACTGTGCGCAGAGCAGTAGAGTATAACTGTTCTCTTGCTCCTACATCCAGAGAAGAAGCAGAGAAATTATATGACAATATTTATCATATGCGTCAGTTTCTGTCAGGGCGTACTTTATGGGTGGGAAATACCAAAGTTGCAGAATCCTATCCTATGGCCAATTATAACTGTGCATTTGAGATCATTGATGATTTTCATGCTTATCATGATCTGTTTTATCTTCTTATGGTTGGAAGCGGCGTGGGCGTCCGTGTGCTGAAAGAGGATGCACAGAAACTTCCCAAGGTTCGTACTGACATAAAGATCCTTCACAAAGCCTATGATCCCAAACCTGTTAATAAGCGGCTGGAATATACGGATGTAACTTTCAGTGGTACAACAGTTACATTTGCCATTGGAGATTCCAAGGAAGGATGGGCACAGACCCTGGATCATTATTTTGATATTCTTACCAATAATGAATACAGCCGGATTAGTGAAATCGTGGTAGTGTATGATTCAATCCGTCCAAGAGGCGAGAGACTGAAGAATTTCGGAGGTACGGCCAGTGGTTATGAGTCTATGATGACTATGCTTGATAAGATTCATAAAGTGATCATTGCGGCCGGAGCAAGGGATGGTGTGGTCCGTACTCAGTTAAAGCCTATCGATCTTCTGGATATTGCCAATATTATTGGAGAAAATGTGGTATCCGGCGGTGTGCGCCGTACTTCTGAGATTGGTCTTATTGATGCAGAAGATAAAACATGTATTGAGGCCAAAAGCCATCTTTACCGTCAGATAAACGGACGATGGGAAATTGACAAATCCATTGCCCATCGCCAGATGAGTAATAACTCTATTTATTATAGGAAAAAACCAACCAGGGAGATGCTTCACTGGCATATGCAGCAGATGCGTTATTCAGGCGAACCAGGATGGATCAATGAAGAGGCGGGAAGGAAACGCCGTCCTAATTTTAACGGATGTAATCCATGTGGAGAAATTCTTCTGGACAGTCATGGAATGTGCAACCTTACCACAGTCAATGTAATGGCATTTGTAAAGGATGGAGTTCTGGATGAAAAAGGGCTTCTTGAAGCACAGGCACTTTCTGCTAGGGCAGGATATCGTATGACCTGCAGGGAACTGGAGATCCACCGCTGGGATGAGGTACAGAACCGTGACCGCCTTCTGGGATGCTCTCTGACAGGATGGCAGGATATGGTCAATGCAGTTGGTCTTGACAGAGAAGGACAGATCGAACTTCTGAAAAAACTGCGCCAGACAGCCCATGAAGCAGCAGAAAAAATTGCCGACCGTCTGGGAGGAAATAAACCGCTTCTTGTTACCACAGTGAAGCCTGAAGGAACTCTTTCCCTTCTTCCTACAGTATCAAGCGGAGTCCATTATTCCCATGCACCTTATTATATCCGACGTATCCGCATCAGTGCTACAGATCCTCTGTGTAAGGTCTGCGAAGAGCTGGGCTATCCTATTTTCCCGGAGGTTGGACAGGATCCGGAGAATCCGGTGACCAAGGTGGTGGAATTCCCTGTAAAGGCACCGGAAGGAACGGTGAAGGGAGACGTATCTGCCATCCAGCAGCTGGAAAACTATAAAATGTTTATGAAATACTATGTAGACCATAACTGCTCCATAACTGTCCATGTGCGTGATAATGAATGGGATGATGTAGAGGAATGGGTATGGCAGAACTGGGATGATATTGTGGCACTTTCTTTCCTCAGTTATGATGATAACTTTTATGAACTGGTTCCTTACGAGGCAATCACAAAAGAAGAATATGAGAAGAGAAAAGCAGCTATGCGTCCCTTC
>JAXEUE010000271.1:0-13489 GCA_034115005.1 Blautia sp. | reverse complement strand
ATCAGGATTCCCTTTCTGATACAGGAATCAAATAAATCTCCCGGCCCCCTAAAAAAAATATAATTGGCCTCTGAAGGGAAAACTTTAAGTCCCAGCCGGGTCATCTGATTTTTCAGCCATTCTGCTTCCTCAAAAATGATTTTTCGTCCTTTTTCCACATAGGAATTCTCTTTTAATGCGGCGATTCCTGCCTCCTGGGCCATAGTGGACACATTCCAGGGCTGTGTCATCTGCTCCATTTTTTCCAGAAGTCCCTTATCTGAACACATTCCATATCCCAGCCGAACACCTGCCATGGCATATCTTTTGGTAAATGCTTTCAGAATAAAAAGATTATTGTATTCCGTCAGTTTTTCTTTCAGGGTATACTGGCCGGGGTCTTTTACAAAATCCAGAAAACATTCATCCACTGCCACAAAGGTTCCAAGCTGTCTGCATTTTTCCAGTATTTCCAGCAAAAACTGCCTGTCCGTCAGGATTCCTGTAGGATTATTGGGATTGCAGAGAAAAATCATATCCGGTTTATCCTCCAATGCCTGAATGTATTTTTCCCCCACATAAAAGTCGTCTTCTTCTCTGAGATAAAAACGGCTGATCTGACAGTCCACACTCATAAGTGCCTGCTCATATTCCGCAAAGGAAGGAGCCAGAAGAAGTGCCTTTTGGGGCTTTTTTGCCCTGCACAGATTAAATATCAGATCAGCAGCTCCGTTTCCACAGATAATGTAATTCTCATCCACTTTTTCATAATCTGCAATGGCGCTTATAAGCCGCGTACAGCCCACCTGAGGATAGTTACTGATATGATTCAGGCTGTTTCTTATGGCCTCTTTCACACTCTCAGGTGTTCCCAGAGGATTGCAGTTTGCGGAAAAATCATTACAATCTTTATATGTGTACACATCTCCGCCATGTATATGCTTTGTCATTCATTGTCTCCTTTATCCCACCTGTCATACTGTAAACAAAAGGCGTATGCAAATCCCAAGTGCCAGAAAGATAAGCGCTCCCAGAACGGCAGTGGCATAAAGCAGGCTGCATGCCCGCCTGATATCCTCTGTCTCCACAGGCCTTTGTGCATCGCCAATGGTAGGCTTTTTATATAGTTTTCCAAAATAGAAGGCATTTCCTGCAAGCTGAACATCCAGTGCCCCTGCCATAGCAGCTTCTGTCTGGGCTGAATTTGGACTTGCATGATTTCTTCTGTCTCTTCTGTATATTCTGGCAGCATTCTTTCCATCAAGTTTAACAAAAGCAGAGGCCGCCACCATGAGCCATCCTGAAATCCTGGAGGGAATATAATTTGCCACATCATCCAGTCTGGCTGCGCAACGGCCAAAATAAAGATATCTGTCGTTTTTATATCCAAGCATAGAATCCATGGTATTGATTCCCTTATACAGAAACATTAACCACACCCCACCCAATGCCATATAGAACATGGGGGCAAGAACTCCGTCTGAAGAGTTCTCGGCTACTGTTTCCACTGCAGCTTTTGTCACTCCTTCTTCTGTAAGGTTCTCAGTGTCACGTCCTACGATCATTGAAACAGCGTGACGGGCCTCCTCAATAGTTCCGTTTTTTAACCGGTCATACACCTTCATGCTTTCCTCTTTTAAGGATTTCGCAGCAAGAAGCTGTGCACACCAGAAGGTTTCCAGAGCAAACCCTGCCCAGGGAGAAAGCCTGTACAGATAATACAGAATAATAAAAGGAATCCCTCCGCTTAAAATGCATACCAGGAGCACTTCCACACCTCCGGCAAGCAATTCTCCTTTCTCTGTTTTCGGAAAAATTTTTCTGAGTATTTTTTCCAGAAAAGAGATCAGTTTTCCCACAATGCAAACAGGATGGTAAAGCCATCTGGGATCTCCTATGATCAGATCAATAATAAACCCTGCTGCCAGGGCAAACATACTATACATTTATTTTTCTCCCTGCCGTTCTTTTTTATATTTCAGACATTGAACAACAAATGCCTGGGCTATACGGGGATTTCCGTAATAATAAAGATGGGGGTAACCTGCCATCAGTCTTTTTTGGGCATGAATACAGTCCCAGCCTCTTTTACTTAAAGGCTTGGATGCATGAAAATCGCTTCCGCAGTTTTCTGAATCAAAATAATGAAATTCATGGGCAGGGATTTCCCCCAGGTCGTCTCTGCCAAAAACAGAAGTGTTTCCGGTCAGAGTTACATATCCAAACCTGGTAAGCCTGGGTGTCCGATAACATTTTCCGGGTATAACCCCACATGTCTTACGGAAAACACCGCCCATATCTTCCATTTCCTCATGAAGATACATAAATCCCCCGCATTCAGCAATACAAGGCATATCCTCCAGGATTTTTTTCCTGATTTCATCTTTCATAGAAACATTTTTTTCAAGTTCCTCTCCCTTTAATTCCGGATATCCGCCGTACAACAGCATACCATCTATATTTTCAGGAAGATGTGTATCATGAACAGGGGAAAAGAAAACCAATTCTGCTCCCATCTCCTGAAGAAGTCTGAAATTGTCTTCATAAAAAAAACAAAAGGCCTCATCCTTTGCCACACCGATTCTCACCGGTTCAGGCAGATGAAAATCAAAAGCTTCGTCTTCTTCTCCCAGAGAAAGAGGAACTTTAAGGTCAGGAGCAGTGGCTGCAAGAGACAGGATTCTGTCCATATCAAGGGTATCTTCAAGAATTCCTGCCAGTTTCTCCAGTCTCTTCTTAAGCTGTGGAATTTCTTCGGGAAGGACAAGTCCCAGATGTCTGCTCTCGATTACACAGTCTTCCACTTTTGGCACATATCCCAACACATCTATGGAAAGCTCTTCTTCCACCATCTTTTTCACTCTGGGATAAAGCATAGGAGACATTTGGTTAAAGATCACACCCTTGATATGGCTGTCTTTTTTATATTCCAGAAAACCCTTGATATAAGCTGCCAGAGATACACTCATTCCCTTACTGTTTACAATCAGGATAACCGGTGTATCTGTGGCAGAAGCAAGATCATAGGCACTGGCAAGAGTGGAAGTTCCTCCCACTCCGTCATAGTATCCCATAACCCCCTCCATAACTGCAATATCACAACCCTGCCCATTCTTTCCAAGAAGATATCTGGTCCTTGATGGTGAAGTAAAGAAAGTATCCAGATTGCGTGATCTGGTACCGATGACTCTGGAATGAAACATAGGATCAATATAATCAGGACCGCATTTAAAAGATGCAACGCGAAGCTTCCTGTTTACCAGAGCCTGCAAAAGTCCACAGGTAATCAGGGTCTTTCCGCTTCCGCTTGCTCCTGCAGCCAGTAGGATTCTTGGAATTTTCATACTTTTTTGCCTCTCTTTTTACTTTTCGGGATTCTGCAGTGTAATGATATAAATGGGATTCTCTCCCATCATCATATGGTATGGCCCAATTTCCCTGGATCTTGCAGCCGTCAATTGAACAATTTCATGTTCTTTAAAATCATAGTCCTGTACAGCTTTCAAGGCCTCAGAAACTGTTTCAAGGGTAATACAGTTGATCACGATTCTGACATGCCTGTTTTTTTTCAGAAGAATCTCTATGATCTGTGCCAGATTTCCGGAAGAACCTCCGATAAAGGCATGTGTTGGTGCAGGCAGATCTTTCAGTGACTCTGGTGCCAGACCCTCAATAATCTCAAGATTATCCGCGGCAAATTTCATTTTATTTTGCCCAATCAGATGAACAGCCTCTTCTTTTTTCTCAATTGCCCATACCTTTCCTTCATAAGCTCTGAGAGCCATCTCGATGGAAAGAGAGCCTGTGCCTGCACCCACATCATAACAGAGAGAATCCTTCTTAAGATTCAGCTTGGACAGGGAAACTGTACGCACCTCTTCCTTTGTCATTGGAGCTTTTCCTCTGATAAACTCCTCATCTCTCATTCCATGGGTGGATGGTCTTGAAAGAGCTTTAGAATTAACGGCACAGATGACACAAAGGGGATCTCCATTATATTCCGTTAATTCTCTGGCGGGCTTTGCAAAAATATTCTCATTTTCATAGGACAGATTTTCTCCTATATAGAGGATTACATCCCCCATTCCATAAGAGACCAGCTTCTTTGCCAGAACTGCTGCCCCGTCAGAGGTTCCCAGAATGGAAAATACTTTCCGGTTATACCGTATATGTGAGACAAGATTACATTCTCTTCCGTGGGCACTTACGATTTTTGCATCATCCCAGGAAAAACCGATTCTGGACATAAAGTACACTACAGAAGAAATTCCGCACAGAACCTTCACATCCGGGCCCAGAGCATCCAGAAGCTTTCTGGCACCACTGTAAAATCCCACATCCCCGGACAAAACTATTACTATGTTATCATATTCCTGATGTTCTTCAATATATTTCTTAATGTTTTCACTTCTATATTCATGAAACACATGCTGTCCCGGTTTTCTGACCGCATCTGTCATTCTTCTGGCACCGATAAGAAGGTCTGCCTTCTCAAGAGCCTTCTCTCCCTCCACTGTAAGAGTATCAGGATTTCCCATTCCGATCCCCAGAAGAGTAACATGAGGCTTATGAATAATTCCATATCGTTCTGCCAGCATTTTTTTGCAGTCAGAAACAGAAATTCCCTGTTCCTGAACAGGACGTCCAATGATAACAGGAACTGCACCACAATCTAAGGCAGCATCAATTTTATCCTGAAAACCGCCTGCCTTTCCTGTATCCTTGGTAACCAGATACCGGCAGTCATACTGCTTAAGCATAGCTTCATTAAGCTCTCTGGAAAAAGGTCCCTGCATACCGATCAGATGCTTTCCTTCCACTCCAAGCCCGCTGCAACTTTCTATGACAGAGGGAAGAGACAATACTCTGGCATAAAGCCGCTCTTGATAATCAGAAAGTTCGGTAAATCCCTTAAGTTCCTTACTTCCTGTAGTAAGCAGTATGTTTCCCTTTGTTCCTTCCAGAAATCTTACAGCTCCGGGAACATCTTCCACATAAACTGCACTGCTTTCATGTTCTCCCTGTTCTCTCAGAACTCTTTCATAGGGAATTCCTGTTTTTTCACAGGCCTGTCTGATATTTGCCGTAACCTCAGCCGCATAGGGATGAGTGGCATCCAGCACAAGTTCTGGCTTTTCCTGTGCAAAGATCTGCTCCATTTCCTGTTCATCAAGCCGTCCGCTGTGAACAGTGGTATATTGATCTGACGGAAATGATCTTTCCCCATACTCTGTAGCAACGTAGGCCTTGGAACATATTCTGTTTGCAGACAGAAAACGGCAGATTTCATATCCTTCCGTTGTACCTGCAAAAACATGGATTTTACACATCTTTATATCCTCTTGGCGTAACCATTTTACCATTTATTTCTTTTGTCTGAGAGTTACCGATAAATACAGTGGTAAACATATCCACCTGTGTATCTCTGAGTTCTTTTAAAGTCATAACCTGAACCTGCTGGCCTTCTCTTGCAATATTGGAAACAATTCCACAGACAGTATCCGGTGATTTGTATTTCATCACCAGATCACAGGCTTTCATCAGATAATCATGGCGCTTCCTGCTTGAAGGATTATAAAGACATATCACAAAATCAGCCAAAGCTGCTGCCAGAAGCCTTGCTTCTATTTTCTCCCATGGAGTAAGAAGATCACTTAAGCTGATCAGGCAGAAATCATGGATCAGGGGAGCTCCAAGCAATGCCGCACCGCCTGTTGCTGCTGTAACACCTGGAATAACTTCCAGCTCTGTATCGGGATAATTGACTCCCACCTCATACATAAGCCCTGCCATTCCGTAAACTCCTGCATCTCCGCTGCAGATCATGGAAACTGTTTTACCTTTCTTTGCTTGCTCAAAAGCAAGCACGCATCGATCCACCTCTTTCTTCATAGGTGTGGTCATAAATTCTTTTCCCGGAAAATAATCCTTTACCAAATCAACATAAACCGTGTAGCCAATGATTACATCACTGTTTTCCATGGCATGAATTGCTTTCCCTGTCATCTGGTCATACGCTCCGGGTCCTATTCCGATTACAAATATTTTACTCAAAATGAATCCTCCAATCCCGGGCAGCCACTGCAGTGGTGACTCCCATTTCTCCGATTTTTTTCTGAATCAGCCTGCCGGGACTGCCGGCAAGAACTGCACTTCTCTCACAGACATTATCTACACCTGTAACCTTCTGCACAAAGGCTGAAGGTGTAAATTCTCCCTGAACCATCTTTAATTCTTCCTCTGAAAAAGTTTCAAAAGGAATCTGCCATTTCTCCGAAAGAGCTTTTATTCCTTTCTCCTCTTTTTTCAGGTCTATACTTGCAATTTTACAGAATGCCTCTCTGTAAACTCCCAGATTTTCCAGCATCCTGTCTGCAGCCTTAAAAATATATTCCTCTTCTCTGTCTTTCTTACATCCCATGCCCAGCACCAGACATGGAGGCACTACCTGAACAGTGGAAGTAAAAGGCATACAGTCTCTGTATATGGTAACTGCCACACCTACAGAAAAAGGTATGTCTCTGCCCGTCCTGCTGTCATTTTCAACAGGAACACCAGTCCTGTCACAGAGTACCAGTCCCTCCGGCAGCTTCCCATCCCATGGAAATTCACTGTAAAATCCTGTTTTTTCGCCTGAGAGTAAGGCAGCAGATACTTCCTTTGCTGCCTTCATATGAAAAATACTGCAGCCGTTTTTTCTTGCAAAAACATCCACTGCAAACAGATTATGAAGATCTGTTGCAGTCGTTACAACCGGAATGGCATTTAGAATTTCTGCAGCTTTATCTGTCAGCTCATTGGCGCCTCCCAGATGGCCTGATAAAAGAGAGATTACAAATTTTCCACACTCGTCCACAACAAGCACAGCCGGATCTGATTTTTTTGTAACGATATATGGGGCAATGCTCCTTACTGCAATGCCGCATGCACCTACAAAAATAATCCCATCTGCCTGTGAAAACTGTATGCCAGCCCACTGAGCTGCTGTTTCCGGAACAGAATCAGGCAGATATTTACTTTTTTTATCAAAAACTACGGACATACCGGCTTCTCTCATGCCTTGTGCAAGCCGGCTTCCTGTTTCCTGCCCTGTCAGGCTGAAACATATGATAGCAATTTTCATTTTATTTTTCCGCTTCTCTGAATTCTGTGGTAAAACCCGGATCATACAGTCTGGAACGATCATAGTGGGCTGCAGCTACCGCGTCACCGATAATCATAAGAGCTGTCTTTTTTATACCGTTCTCTTCTGCTGTCTTTGCCAGAGTACCTACTGTACATACAAAGGATTTCTCTTCCGGCCAGGTTGCCTTATATACAATAGCTGCAGGAGTATCTTCTGAATATCCGCCCTCTATCAGTCTTCTGCTTAATTCTTCAAGCATTCCTGTACTTAAAAATATTACCATAGTCGCATGATGTGCTGCAAAGGACTGAATACTTTCTTTTTCCGGAACAGGAGTCCTGCCTTCCATTCTCGTAATAATTACACTCTGGGAAATATTCGGCAGGGTATACTCAAGATTCAGGGCGCTTGCCGCACCGCAGAAAGCACTTACACCCGGACAGTAATCATAGGAAATTCCCTTCTCATCCAGAATGTCCATCTGTTCTCTTATGGCTCCGTAAATGCAGGGATCTCCCGTATGGAGACGGACCGTTGTTTTCCCATCCGCTTCAGCTTCTTCAATCACCTGGATTACTTCCTCCAGAGTCATTTTTGCGCTGTTATAAATACTGCAGGTTTCTTTTGTGTAATCCAGAAGCCTGGGGTTTACCAGAGAGCCTGCATAAATTACAGTATCTGCTTCCTCCAGGTATTTTTTTCCTCTTAAGGTAATAAGGTCATCCGCTCCCGGACCTGCTCCCACAAAATGTACCATTTTATTTTTCTCCTTTACATGTTTGTTCATTTATTCTTCTTATCAGTTCATCTGCATCTCTTGTCTGTCCCAGATATCCATATGTGTTGGAAAAAACTACAGCTCCCAAAAGGATCTGCTCATATGAACGGTGATCCAGATAATACTGAATGCGTTCCATTACTTCTTTCATAGTCTGCTCAATAAGATGATACTGGTTCAGAAGATCAAGAGCCTCATCTGTAGTGGTACAGTTAAGAATTTGCCTTGCACAGGAAAGGGGTGCCCCTGCCCGTATGGCATTGGAAGCAAGGACCTCCATCCTTCCGTCAGCATGATGGGAATGGGTATTCATAATACCTGCAGCTACCTTTACAAACTTGCCGATATGTGCAACAAAAAGGATTCCTTTAACTCCTATATCCACAGCCATATCTATGGTATCTCCCACATAATTGCTGCATTTGATATTTTTTTCATAAGGAAGCTCCATATGCTCACGAAGATAGTCTGCCCCATAATTTCCAGGTGTTGCCAGAATGTATTCTTCTCCCTGGGCATAATGCTGTTTCATCTCCACCCGGATGCTTTCCACAAGAGCAGATTCGCTCATAGGCTCCACAATTCCTGATGTTCCCAGAATAGAGATTCCTCCTTCTATTCCAAGTCGGGGATTAAAGGTTTTCTTTCCTATCTCCACACCTTCCGGAACAGAGATGGTAACCTTAAGTCCTCCTTCATAATCATATTTTTCTGCAGCCTGAGCCGCTTCCCTCATAATCATGGCCTTAGGAACCGGATTAATTGCTGCCTCGCCTATTTTCTGGGATAATCCCGGTTTCGTCACTCTGCCTACACCTACACCACCGTCTACCAGGATGCCCGGTTCTTTTCTTTTTTCTACTCTGGCATAAACTATGATACCATCCGTAGTATCCGGATCATCCCCTGCATCCTTCTGAACCCCGCACACAACTGCATCCTGCTCTGTGTGTATATTTTTCAGTTCCAGATTCAGAAGAATACCTTTGGGTGTCATAAGAGATACCGTATCTTTCTGCTGGCCTCCAAGAAGAATTTCTGCTGCTCCTCTGCATGCTGCTGCCGCACAGGATCCGGTAGTATAGCCAAACCGCATTTTTTTATTTCCCCGGACGACATAGTAATCCTCCAGCCCATTCCTCATCTATACAATCTCCATTTCTTTATGATTCCTGTGCCTTGACCTTTGCCTGATTATATAGTTCGTCTGCCTCCTTTGCGCATCCAAACAAAGCACCGTAAACTTTATACCACTCACATTTTGCAAGTTCATCCTTTTCATCTGCAGAACGATCAACAATCATTGGTATATCCAGTTCCTGAAGCTGGTCTCCAAGCGTCTGCACAGCTTCATACTGTTCTGCTGCCGTCAGATTTTCTTCATCTCCTTCATGTGGAAGAATATCTGAAGATATAACTGCAAGGTCACATTTTTCCTTAATTAACTCTTTAAAGTCAACATCCTTATAAGAGCCTGCATCAATTAATCGGTCTTTATCCGTTATTTTTAACTGTTCAAGAATATCAAGAACATCTTTGGAATCTACGAATGCTTTCTCAGAAGGAATACGGATCACGCAGGCTTCTTTTTCCACTCCTGCAGGAAGATCTGTATCCTTTGCAGCCAGCACATAAAGGATTTTATCCTTACCAAATAAAGAAGTTTCTTCTGTCTTCTTGTCTTCAGCCTTTTCAAGCTCTTCATTCAAGTTAATTTCCAGAACTGCAATATCATTTTCATAGTAATGCAGTTTAAAGTACCTGGCATGTTCCAGTTTAAGAGAACCCTTATAGGTAAGTCCTGTCAATGTGGGAGCATCAGTTACTTTCTCAGTCTGACCTAGATTTCCTGCCACCACTCCTGATGTTTTCTGATCATTGGACTTATTTGTATCAGATCCGGCGGTTCTGGCAGCTTCCAATCCAATATAAATAGCATAATCAACCCAATGGGCCGCACTCATTTTTGTTGTCAAAGCACTGATCCTGTTATTGGCATTAAGCTGGACCGGAATCTCAAAGGTACTGGTGCCTGACGTATTACTAATTGCAGAATACTGGCTTCCATTAGCACTTACAACAGAATATCCATTGCTTGCAAAAACAATTGTAGCATAAGCCTGACCGTTTTTCACTGTAATTTTTGTGCAGGAAATCCCTTTCAGACGTCCTGAACCGCCTGACCATGAAAAACTGTCTGGCGTATAAACTCCATCCTTAAGTCCTGTAGATGTATTCACAGCACTTGTAGCCCCATTTGAACTGCTTTGTGTATTATTTTCTGTATGTGACGGTTGCACAGGGTTTGAAGGCTGCAGATTGTTTTCCCCGTTGTTATTTTCTGTTTGATTACTGTTTTGCTCCTCATCAGTCAGCTTTCTTATGAATTTCAGCGAGGAAGAAGGAATGGTAATAGTACGGTCAAACCATTTATCATTCTTCTCAGAATGGGATGCAACCGTGATTGGCTTATCCAGAGCAGCTACAGGAATAGTATAGGTTCTCTGCTCCTTCCCTTCACTGTTTGTTACCACACCATCAAATTTAATCCATTTTGCCTGATCTGCTGCTGCTTTCGCTGCAGTTCCCATATACAGATAATCATAACCCGAACCACTTAAAGTAATATGAGCTGTCATCTTTCCTTTTTTAATTCTTAACTCACATTCTACTACTTTAAACATAGCAGCTCCGGTAGATGCCTCTGCAGAATAAATACCATCCTTATTTTTAGATGGAGCTGATGTAGGTGCAGGAGTCGGTTTTGGAGTAGATGTTGGAGCTGGTGTAGGTGTAGGCGCAGGTGTTTCCTGTGGTTGCTCCTCCTCAAGCTCTTTTGGAATATAGAGATATAGTTCCTGCTTTGAATACCACGTTCCGTCAGGTTTTCCAAGAGAAACCAGCTGGCTTGTACCTTTACAGGATTCTGAAAGTTCAAATGTAAACAGATATCCTCCTTCAGGAAGCTTCTTTCCCTCTATTACAGGTGTTTTATCTTCCACTTCCTTGCTGCCCAGGTAAATCTTATCATAATTTTCATTTGAAATCACAAGATTTACAGCGATTTTGTCTTCTTTTACAGTTGCTTTCGTCTCTGTCTGCACAGATGAAAACATTTTAAATTCTGTACCGTCTTTTTTAATGACGCTGACTCTGTCCTCTGCCGGTGTTACAGACGGAATTGTTGGTTCCGGCGTCACTGTTGGCTCTGGTGTCACTGTTGGCTGTATTTCAGAAGCCGGAATCTGTATTTCCAGAGGCTTTGATGTATAAGGCTCTCCATCTTTTGCCTTATATGGCACTATGGCCAGTCTTTTTCCCGCTGCATCTGAAGGAACAGTAACAGTAAAGTTATAAGAACCAATGGTATTCAATACACCTTCATATGTTCCTGCTCCCTCTATCTCAACCTTATTATAGGTACCTCGATTTGCACAGAAAGAAATAATGATTCCATTCTCTGTGACTGTAACAAAAGATCCTTGGATTCTCAACATAGGGAATTCTTCTTCACTTTGTGCATAAAACACTTTTACACCTGCGTCACCAGATACAGGTGCCTCTGCATCATTCTCCTGTGTGGTGGGAGTTGCCATATCTTCTGCAGCTTTTGCAGCCTCCTGGGCTTCTGTGGTCTCTTCTTCTGTAGTTTCCTCTTCTGTAGTCTCCTCTTCTGTAATTTCCTCTTCCGCAGTCTCTTCTTCCGTGGTTTTCTCTTCCGTGGTTTCCTCTTCCGTGGTTTCCTCTTCTGTGGTTTCCTCTTCTGTGGTTTCCTCTTCTGTAATTTCTTCAACCGTCTCGTTTACTTTTTCACTGTCTTCTCCATAAGCAGGTACAAAGGATCCCATTGTCATTGTTGCAGAAAGGGCAATTGCCAGTACTTTCATTTTTTTCTGTTTTATTATTCTTCTCATTTTTTTCTCCTTTCTTTTCTCTTTTCTATGTAATACGAACCCCTCCTGTTCGTGATTACTCATCCTAATCTCTTATAATTCTTCATCCGTTCAGCCTCTGCGATCAGATCTGCCATCCTTTTATTACAGGATCCCACAGATACTCCTGCATTGATTACTGCCCTGGCTTTTCTCATCAGGGCAAGTGCTCTTTCATATGTTTCGTTACTGATTTCCTGAAAGGGTTCTTCTGTAATCACTTCACAAGCCAGCACTTTTGCCAACTGATAATCAATGTCATTTGTATAAAGGATTCCTGCTGCAAAGGGTTGATTTTCCTTTTGAAGCCTGCGAAAAACAGGGATTCCCCTGCCGCATGAAGATAGAACAAATATTTCCGGGTCTCCCTGTGGTTTTGGCAGCTCAATGCTTCCAAAACAAGGATCATAATATCCCTTTTCAATATCATATAAGTTACGGATGATATCCTCTCTGAAAATCTCTTCCGGAATACCATAGGAAGAGATCGTCTCTCCTTTTACACAGACAATTTTATCGGAAATCTTCTGTGCAAGATCAATTTCGTGAAGTGACATAATGACTGTAATATGCTTTTCCTTTGCCATATTGCGAAGTATGGAAAGAAGCTCCAGTTTATGACGTATATCCAGAAAAGAAGTGGGCTCATCCAGAATAATAATATCAGGTTCCTGACAGATTGCTCTGGCAAGAAGAACTCTCTGTCTCTGTCCGTCACTGACAGCACGAAAATCCCTGTTGGCAAGTTCCAGTGCATGGACTGCCGTCAGTGACTCAGCCACTTTTTTCTCATCTTCCTGTGAAAGGATTCCAAGTTTGCCAGTATATGGGTAGCGCCCGGTGGCAACAACATCATGACAGGTCATCATTTCAGGTTTTAAACGGTCTGTAAGAACCACTGCCATTTTGGTAGACAACTCTTTGTAAGAATATTCGTGCATATCGCTCTCATCAAGGATCACGGATCCTCCTATGAGTTTTAACTGCCTGGTGATACTCTTAAGTATGGTTGATTTACCTGCTCCATTGGGGCCGATCAGGGTAACGATTTCTCCTTTTTTCACATTGATGCAGATATCATGAATCAGTGTTTTGCGGTCATATCCCACTGCCATATCTTTTGTCTGTAAATAATAATCAGCCATCTTATTTTCCCTTCTTCTTCAGCATCATAAAGATTACGATCGGTGCACCAAAAATGGATGTTACCGTACTGATATTAAGCTCCCTGGGTGCAAACGCCAGACGCGCCACCAGATCACAGAACATACAGAAAACTCCGCCCCCAAGAAAGGTTGCAGGAATTACAATGAGCGGTCTGGCTGTATTCAGAGCTTTCTTTACAAGAAAGGGAACCGCAATACCCACAAAGGAAATAGGCCCTGCAAAAGCAGTCACAGTTGCAGAAAGAATGCTGGATAATACCAGTATGGTTACACGGAAAAATTTAATGTTAACTCCCATACTCTGTGCATATGCTTCACCCAGTTGAAAAGCCCCTATGGGTTTTGACAGCATAAACGTAAAAATCAGAGTAATGCTGATAACAACAGCAGATACCTGAAGATTACTCCAGGACATACCGGAAAAGCTTCCCTGTGACCACCCATGAAGGTTAATAATATCAGAATCTTCCGCAAAGTTGATAATAAAATCCGTAACAGCAGAACATAT
>JAXEUE010000270.1:0-4478 GCA_034115005.1 Blautia sp. | reverse complement strand
TGATCGGAGGAGCAACAATCGTATTTGCTATTATGTCAGCAGTGCTTTTTGTTCTAATGGTATGCTTCTCGCGTCCGATTTCATTGCTTATGCAGGCGCCTGAGGAGGCAATTGGATTAACTTCTGTGTATGTGCGTATCTGTGGGGCGGGTATATTTTTTAATGTTGCTTATAATGTTCTGGCTGCAATTTTCAGAGGACTTGGAGACAGCAGATCACCTTTGATTTTTGTGGCAGTAGCATGTGTGGTTAATGTTATAGGTGACCTGGTACTGGTGGCAGGATTTCATCTGGATGCTGCGGGTGCAGCGATTGCAACGGTTTCTGCACAGGCGATCAGTGTTGTTTTTGCATTGTTCCTGCTTGTTAAAAAGGAACTGCCATTTAACAAGATATAGCAAGAATTCTCCCACCTCTTTAGGTGGCGAGATGAATTGCAAAAAAATACGAGAGAACACTTGTTCTAATGTGCCGGATGTGGTACAATATAATCAGTCGAATAAAAGAAAGGATTGATTATAATATGGATTTGGATAATAATGCACATTCAGTATTTTTGTTATATTATCATTTGATTATGGTTGTGAAATATCGCCGGAAAGTGATAGATGATGTAATATCAAACAGGTGCGAGCTGCGAAATCAGCATAGCTGATTTCCCCTAGTGTGCGGAAGGAATTCCGCAAACTTTGGTAAGCTGATAACAATACAGTAGGAAAATCCTATCAGGTAAGGTCTAACCAACCGCCTGTACCGAGTCCTTGGAACCAAAACGGTAACGTCAGGTTTAAGCGTAGGACAGGGAGCAACAGAGCCGAAACGAAAGTGAAGTGATTGAGCTGGGAAATTATTACGAGGTTGGAAATGGTCGATGTGTTCTGTTACGCAGTAGACAACACTGCTATGGCCGATATGGTGAGGCCACAACGGCATCCCCCAGTCTGAGAGCTTGGCGAGGTTGATGATAAGTATGTTATCGGAACAGCTGAGATCCTGTCATTTCCCCCAAGGGGTATGGAGACCAAAACAAAGAAATGCGTCAGGAATTCAAATGAGTGGCAGGAAGTCCGACACAGCCATAGTATCGGAGAAGTCTGTGAAAGCAGATGGAGAAAAGGGCTGTGCACTTTATAGCTTCAAGTAATTAGGAACTATGCAGACGAAAGAGAGCTGATGAACATGGTAAATGAGTTGCTTGGAATACAGTACAATATTGCAAAAGCAAACAGAACCGACAGAAAGGTACAGAATCTTGCGTCCTATATCAATGTAGATACGCTTCGAGCAATTCATAAAACAATGGATAAGAAGAAAGCATATGGAATTGACAAGGTAACAAAAGAGGATTATGAGCTGAATCTTGAGGAAAATCTTGCGAATCTTGTAAAACGGATGAAAAGCGGAAGCTATTGCCCAAATCCAACAAGGCGAGTCTATATTCCGAAAGAAACAAAAGGCAAAATGAGACCACTGGGAATCTCCTGTTATGAGGATAAACTGGTGGAGAATGCGATTGCACAGATACTGGAGCAGATTTATGAGCCAAAGTTTTATAATGAGAGCTTTGGATTCCGCCCAAACAGGAACTGTCATCAGGCGGTAAGAGAAATCATAGAAATGGTGCAGTATCGAAAGACGAACTATGTGGTGGAAGCAGATATCAAAGGATTCTTTGATAATGTAGACCATGAATGGTTGATGAAGATGCTGTCGCATGATATAGCTGACAGAAAATTCCTTGAAATAATCGAGAAATTTTTAAAAGCAGGAATCATGGAAAATGGAAAATATCTTGACAGCGAACGAGGAACCCCACAGGGAAACGGAGCCAGCCCGATACTTGCAAATATATATTTACACTATGTACTGGATAACTGGTTTGATGTAATCGTAAAGCGACAATGCAAGGGAGAAAGTTATCTTATTCGCTACTGTGATGATTTTGTTTGTTGTTTCCAGAACCGATACGAAGCGGAAGTTTTTAAGCAGAGACTGGAAGAACGCTTTGGAAAGTATGGGCTAGAATTAGCAGAGGAAAAGACAAAGATTCTGGAATTTGGGAGGTTTGCCAGGCAAAACCGAAAAGCAAGAGGAGAAGGAAAGCCAGATACCTTTGACTTTCTTGGCTTCACATTTTATTGCGGAATGGACGGAAAGAAGTGCTTTTACCGTTGTAGGGTAAAGACCAGTAAGAAGAAATTTCGGAGTAAAATCAAAGCAATGAAAGACTGGATAAAGGCACACAGAACAATGCCATTGGAGCAGTTAATTAAAACAATCAATGCAAAACTGAGAGGACACTATCAGTATTACGGAGTGACCGACAATACAAGGGAAGTGAAGAACTTTCTTACGCAAACAAAATGGCTGTTGTTTAAGTGGCTCAATCGGAGAAGTCAGAGAAGAGGCTATACGCAAGATACTTTCTTTAATGGAGTGCTTCGGACATTTCCGTTGCTTGAACCAAGTATCAAGGTAAGTTTGTTTTACAGATAGAGTATAAAAATATAAAGTGAAAAGCCGTATGCGTTAATAGCGCACGTACGGTTTTGTTTAGGGGTATGGGGAGTAATCCCCATATCTACTAGAGAGCGAAAGAAATATTTGAGTATATTGCACCGAATTATGGGATTACATTGGAAGAATGGAATCATGATGAGGATCATGTACATGTCATGTTCCGTGCGCAGCCGAAGAGCGAGATCAGCAAATTTATCAATGCGTATAAAAGCGCAAGCAGCAGGCTGCTGAAGAAGGAACATCCTGAAATACGGGAAAAACTCTGGAAGGAAGCATTTTGGAGTCAGAGCTTCTGCCTTTTGACAGCAGGAGGTGCACCGGTTGAAATAATTCGCAGATATATTGAAAGCCAGGGTGAAAAGTAATTTGAACAAAGCGTATAAATTCCGGATTTACCCGGATAAAAAACAGGAAGAACTTCTTGCTAAAACATTTGGATGCTGCCGTTTTATTTATAATATCATGCTGGATGACAAGAGAAAGGAATATGAGGCAACGAAGAAAATGAAGAAGACGACTCCGGCAGTCTATAAGAAAGAATATCCGTGGCTGAAAGAAGTAGATTCCCTTGCACTGGCGAATGTGCAGATTCATTTGGAGAAGGCTTATAAGAACTTTTTTGTAAATCCTGCTGTTGGTTTTCCGAAATTCAAGTCGAGACATCGAAGCAGGAAGAGCTATACAACGAATGTGGTGAATGGGAATATTCGTCTGAGAAACGGAAAGATCCGGCTTCCGAAACTGAAGGAAGTGAAGATCAGGAAACATCGGGAAATACCGGAGGGGTATGTCCTGAAGTCGGTAACCATAAGTCAGGAGCCTTCCGGAAAATACTATGCAAGTCTGCTTTATGAGTATGAAGTCTGTGAGAACCAAGCAGAGAAGAGAAAAGAAGCAGAACCGGAAGTGCTGGGGATTGATTATGCGATGAGTGGGATGGCGGTCTTTTCGGATGGAACAAGGTGTGAGTATCCGGGATATTTCAGAAAGGCAATGGTGTGTCTTGCGAGGGAACAGAGGAAACTGTCCCGGTGTCAGAAGGGGAGCCGGAATTACGAAAAACAAAGGAAAAAGGTTGCAGTCTGTCATGAGAAGGTCCGGAACCAGAGGAAGGATTTTCACCATAAGCTGAGTCAGGAACTGGCAGAGAGATATGATGCGATTGCAGTGGAAGATCTGGATATGAAAGCGATGAGTCAGTGCCTGCATCTGGGGAAGGGAGTTATGGATAACGGATATGGAATGTTTCGGGATATGCTTGCATATAAGCTGGAAGATAGAGGAAAGAAGCTGATAAAGGTCGATCGGTTTTATCCATCCAGTAAAACCTGCAGCAAATGCGGAAAGATCAAGAAAGAATTGTCACTGTCAGAACGGATCTATGAATGTGGGTGCGGGAATCGGATGGATCGGGATGTGAATGCAGCGATCAATATCCGTGAAGAAGGAAAAAGAATTTTATGCGCATAACTGCGCCTGAAATATGCCCGTAACCGGGCAGAAAAGAACCGCGGGGCACGCGGGGATAGCTTATTGATACTTAGCCCTATCGGGCTATTGAGTAAGAAGCCCCTACTTCAAAGCTTTAGGGCTTAAGTAGTGGGAGCATGTCACAGGTAAAAACATTCTGTTTATGATCCTTTTATCAACGATGATGATTCCGTGGGATGTAACCATGATTCCACAGTACGTGGAGTTTAAATGGTTCGGATGGATCAATACGTTGAAACCGCTGATCGTGCCATCATGGTTCGGTTCGGCATACTACATATTCCTGATGCGTCAGTTCCTTGCCGGTATTCCGAGAGATTATGAAGAGGCAGCCAGAATCGACGGGGCCAATGATTTCCAGATTTTTTATAAAATATTCGTGCCAATTATGAAACCATCACTTATACTGGTAGGTGTATTGAATATGATTGCAGCATGGAATGACTATCTGGGACCATTGATTTTCT
>JAXEUE010000269.1:0-13500 GCA_034115005.1 Blautia sp. | reverse complement strand
TGAAAAATGAAATGCAGATATACCTGGTTGTATTTGGAAAAGAAGCCTTTGCACTGTCAGAGAAACTGTTCAAGTCCGTCAGCAGCTACATTGATGAAAATTATATCCGCAGCAAAACACTTGATGAGTATGGTGTGGAGAGTGTGTATGGTTCTCACCTTGAAACAAGGCGGATAAGAGAACAGCTGAAACGCAGCAACAGAATCCATGATGATGTCTGTCTGCCCCAGACATCGGAGTATCTCGATATACCTGTTGGTGCAGCTGCTCCAATGGACGCTGATGACTGGGGGCAGCTGCTGAAAAACCTGGATGCAGGTTTTTCTGAAACGCTCCTGCGGCTTATCGACCGCACTGGAAAGAAAGACTCTGAAATCTATAAAAAGGCTAATGTAGATAGAAAGCTGTTCTCAAAAATACGAAATAATATGGATTATAAGCCATCCAAAACAACTGCACTGGCTTTCGCTTTTGCGCTGGAATTAGATGTAGATGAAACAAAGGATTTTATCGGTCGGGCGGGCTTTGCCCTTTCCCACAGCAGTAAATTTGATGTGATTGTAGAGTATTTTCTTGTGAACAGAAACTACAATGTTTTTGAATTAAATGAAGTTTTATTTGCTTTTGATCAGCCACTGATTGGTGCATAAAAATGTCGCATACCATGCGACCATTCATTCTCCTGTGTTTCGTATAATAAAGTCACAATAAAGAAACAGGAGGATTTCAAAATGACAGAACTTGTATTTATCTTAGACCGCAGTGGCTCTATGTCGGGACTGGAAAAAGACACCATCGGAGGTTTCAACTCCATGTTGGAAAAACAGCGTAAGGAACCGGGTGACGCCCTAGTCTCCACCGTGCTGTTTGACAACGAAATAGAAGTGATCCACGACCGTGTTGCCATTGCTGATGTACCAAACCTTACTGACCGGGATTATTATGTCCGTGGATGTACTGCGCTTCTGGATGCTGTTGGCGGTGCAATCCATCATATCGGAAATATCCATAAGTATGCCCGTAAGGAAGATGTGCCGGAAAGAACTCTCTTTATCATCACTACGGATGGTTTGGAGAATGCCAGCCGCCGTTACACTTATGACAAGGTTCGCCACATGATTGAGCGTCAGAAAGAGCGCTATGGCTGGGAGTTTCTTTTCCTTGGCGCTAACATTGACGCAGTGGCAGAAGCCAAAAGATTTGGCATTGATGAATCTATGGCTGCCAACTATCACTGTGATGACGTTGGGACTGCTCTGAATTATGAGGTTATCAGCGAGGCAATTACCAGTGTAAGAGCGTGTGCAGAACCGTTGTCTGCTGACTGGAAAAAGAAAATTGATGCAGATTATAAGAAACGAGGTGGAAAGAGATGATAGGAGCAATCTTGGGAGACATTATTGGCAGTCCGTATGAATTTGACCGTGGAAATAAGAGTAAAGACTTTCCTTTGTTCTCCAGGAAATCCACATACACCGATGATACCGTAATGACATTAGCTGTGGGGCAGGCTTTCCTTGATTTACAGCCGGATGCCTCGGACGAATGGATTTTGCAGATCCTTGCTAATCGTATGCGTCAGTTTGGAAAGATGTATCCGAATGCCGGGTACGGAGGAATGTTCCGACAGTGGCTTCGTAATCCTGAGTGTCAGGCTTATAATAGTTTTGGCAATGGCTCTGCAATGCGTGTTTCCTCAGTAGCGTGGTTATATAACGATATGGATGCAGTAAGACATGCAGCAAGGCTTTCTGCCGAAGTAACCCACAATCATCCCGAAGGAATTAAGGGCGCTGAAGCAACCGCCAGTGCTATTTTCCTGGCAAGGGCAGGGCACAGCAAAACGGAAATCAAGAAATATATTGAACGTGAATTTGGTTATGAGTTGAATCGTACTTGCGATGAAATCAGGCCGGTATATTTTCATACAGAAACCTGCATGGAAACTGTGCCGGAGGCCATAACGGCTTTTTTAGAGGGAGATAGTTTCGAGGATGTGATTCGTACCGCAGTATCCCTTGGTGGTGACTGCGATACGCTGACAGCTATTGCGGGAAGTATTGCCGAAGGGTACTATGGCGTTCCTGACGAATTGAAGGAAGAGTGTTATAAGCGTCTGCCAGATCCGTTGCTGAATGTACTGAAAACGTTTGAGGAGTACCTCGGCCGAGATACTAATGAGTTTTTTAGGAGCATCGCTGGAAGATGAAGAAAAGGAAACTTTGCTTCGTATGATTGCAGAGATTATGACTTATACTGATGGTTATGAAGAAGGGGTTTACAAAAAGGCCATTGCATTTTTTGAAATGAATTGTGACGATGGAAGTATTACCTCACAACAGAAAGAATATGATGAAAAAGAACTTGAAATCAGTGAACTGATTAAAAAAGCTGGTATTACAGTTTTTCGTTTTGAGATTGCAGGAGAGAATGAATTCAGAATATGCAGATTATAATTCATCGGGGAACCCATCAGATTGGAGGGATAGCAACAGAGATAAAAACAGAATCTTCCAGGATTTTGATTGACATGGGGGATGAATTGAGCCAGGAAGACAATTATGTCCCCCAACAGTTATCCATTCCCGGAATCACAGATTCAGAAGGTATTTGTGATGCTGTTTTTATTACGCATTATCATGGTGACCATGTAGGGCAGATTGTGAATATCCAAGAAGATATTCCGATTTATATGGGATGTCTTGCTAAGGATATTATGCTTGCAACAGTTGGAAACTCTTGTAGAAAAACATTGGGGAAAGTATTCAGAATTGTTCAGAAATATAAAGATTACAACATATGGGGAAAATCTGCTGGCAGGTTTGAAGGAAAGAGGCTTTTTAATGGTTGTTCGTGATAACCGATATTTTCGGAAAATTATGCAGCATTTTGATGAAAAACAGAGCATAATTCTGTATTCTATGTGGGATGGCTATCGAACAAAACCTGGAAGTAGTATTCCAGAGTTGTTGGAAATATTTCATAACTGGCAGCCATTACACACAAGCGGTCATGCTTCCTGTAAAGATATTTTGACTGTGATTGAGAAAACAAAGCCAGAAACTATTGTTCCCATCCATACGGATAAACCGGAGCTTATGCGGGAAATCTGTTCTTATCAAAATGTTAAGATTGTAAAGGATGGAGAAAGAATTTATCTTTAGTCGTATTCACATTGGAAACACAAGGAACCTGAGATACGGTTTGCTTTTGCTAATGAAGTGTTGTTGGAAGAAGCATAGTATTTTGTAAAGAAAAGAGGTATTCTTTTGACAAATTTCCGAAACAGAAAATGATATGCCTGATAAAATATGCCGATTTTGGAATATTTCTTGATTTTATGCATAAGATATTCTATAATCGGAATAAGAAAGGAGGATTCATAGATGGTCATTCGTAAGGAATATTTGAGTAGGCTTCTGGCATGGAAAAATGAACAGGTTATCAAGGTTGTGACTGGCATTCGCCGCTGCGGAAAATCTACTTTATTGAAACAGTTTCAGAATCATCTGCTGGAAGATGGGGTTTCTCAGGAGCAGATCATTTCCATCAATTTTGAAGATCTGGATTATGAGGATTTACTGGATTATAAGGCGCTGTACGCCTATATCGGGGAACGACTCTGTCCGGATAAAATGACTTATATTTTTCTGGATGAAATTCAAAAAGTTGATTCCTTCCAAAAGGCTGTGGACAGCCTGTTTATCAAAGAAAATACGGATATCTATATCACCGGTTCCAACGCTTATCTGCTTTCAGGAGATTTGGCAACCTTGCTTACCGGAAGGTTTGTCGAGATATCTATGCTTCCATTATCCTTTGCGGAATATTTGGAATGCTCCGATGAGACGGGCGAACAGGCGTTGGCAAGCTATATGAAGTTTGGCGGATTCCCTTATCTTTCTCAAATGGAAAACACTGCCGAAAAGGTTGATACCTATCTGGAGGGAATTTATAATACGGTTGTTGTAAAGGATATTGAGGATCGTCAGTCCAGAAAGAATCCTGACCCAAACAAGCGAAAAATCACGGATATAACCTTGCTGAAAACTATTGCCCGATACCTGGCCAGTGTGGTTGGCAGTCCGGTTTCTGTGAAAAGTGTCTCAGACTATCTGATTTCCTCCGGGCGAAAGGTTTCACCCAATACAGTGAATGAATATATGGAGGCCCTTCAGGAGTCATTTATCTTCTACCCTGTGGAACGTTTTGATATTATCGGAAAGCAGCTTTTAAAGGTGAACCGCAAATGGTATATCGTTGACCTTGGACTTCGCAATCATATTCTTCCAAAGAAACGGTATGATCTTGGTTTCTCTCTGGAGAATATTGTGTTTTTTGAGCTGCTCAGAAGGGGTTATAAGGTAAATGTGGGTAAAAACGGTGATACTGAGGTAGATTTTGTGGCACAGAAGCAGGGTGTTCTGCATTACTATCAGGTGACCGCTGATATGACAAACGAGGATACATTTGACCGCGAGATCAGGCCGCTGCAGTCCATTAAGGATAATTACGAGAAGATTATTCTGACCATGGACCATATGACCCTGGGCGATTATGAAGGAATCAAAGTCATTCATTTGCTTGACTGGCTGTTAGAGAAAAACTAAAAATAATGTTTAGAGATAAAGGCACTCGATCCAAAGGGGTTGGGTGTCTTTTTACTGGTAAAAATAAGGCTTGGATGATATAATATAATTCAGTGATTTGATAACTATTTTTGAGAGGTGAAGTATTGTAAAACAAAGAATTTATCCCGTATTCATACCGAAGTTTTACAGTCATCCGGGTGAGCTCTTGATAAAAAAATAGTGCATCTAGAGAAGGATAGGGTTGCTGATTTTTATCAGGATGTTATATGGCTGTATCGTCCCTGGACGAAGATTATTGAATGCAAGGTGTGTGATGGCTGCAGCTATGAACTGACAATTACATACAAAGATAATAGAAAAAAGAAAATGTATGGAGATTCAAAACTTGAAGACTACAGAGGATATTCTGTTTAAATGTGTTTGCAGGTTTTCTTGCTTTTTGAATGTGAAACTAATAAAAAAACGGTAGACATTTGATGTCTTATGGCAAAATATGGCATTTACTCACTTTGTGTCGTTCATTTTAATAATTATAAGCAGTAGTCTATCGATGAAAGGAGGAAGGACATATGGACCAGAAAAAGATAGGATATTTCTTAAAACAACTACGAAATGAAAAAGAAATAACACAAGAACAGGCTGCAGAAAAATTTGGCGTTGCACAGAGAACTGTGTCTCGTTGGGAGACAGGTAATAATATGCCAGATATCAGTATGTTAGTATATTTGGCTGAGTTTTATGATGTGGATGTCCAAGAAATCATCGATGGCGAAAGGAAAAGTGAGACAATGAATGAAGATGTAAAAGTAACTTTGGAAAAAGTAGCAGATTATACAGATGCAATAAATGCGAGGGCAATGAAAAAAGGGGTTATTACAATGTGTATTGTATTTATATTATTAGTAATAATTTCTACATATAAGGATTTATCACCTGCGCCTCTTGTAAGTATGATATGCGCATATAACGGTGCGACATTTCTGGGGAAGGCAAAGGATGGAAAAGATAAAACTGATTTGATTACAGGTATTATATTTTTTGTGGCTATGGTCTTAAATACGGTTGCATTCATAGTTAAATAGGATTTGTTAAATAATAGGAAAATTTTTCGCTCGATGTGATATGATGAAAAAGAGTGTGTGAATCAAATCTGCACACCCTTTGTTAAATTGTGAACACCCCCCTAGGAAAAAGTGAACACCCTCAGGGCAAAAAGGGTGTTCAAATGAACACCCCAAATCGCAGTAGTAATTACTCTTAATTTCTACTACGATTTTACTACTACACACGGCTTTGAAATGCTAAAATATGCAAACATATGCCGATTATGTAGTTTGCACTTAAAAATAATGAATGCCTGAAAAAGTCGATAAATTTTCGCATTTCCCGGCATATCTTGGAAATTTAGGATAGGAGATTTTTATGATTAAAGTACTATTTGTCTGCCACGGCACTACCTTAGCAAAATTCTGAAAAACCTTGATTTTACAGTATATTTTTGAACCAGTAGGGATGTTTTACTAAGTTTTTACTAAAGAGAGGAATCCCTAGCACGAATTTAGAAAAGTAACATATAGTATGACCTTATTAATTGGTAGAACAATTGGTAAGGTCCTTTTTTATTTCAAGGAGGTTCAAAATGAAAAGTACAGCGTTAGGAGCAGAAAACATTATTTTTATCAGTGATGCACATGAAAAATTCTACTATGAAAAATTACAAGAAGTACGGTATCAGGATGTGTACCATAAGGCATTGTGTTATTGTCTGGGTATTAATGGAGATACCAGAAAAAATGCTGACAGAATTTATAATTTTAAAACGGGGTCTGTTAAAACGAAATGTTTACATGAAGGATGGCAGACAAGCGGTAGCTTAAAAGTGGTAAGGATGGCATTTAATCTGTACTGTAACAGCACGCCAAGCGTTTGGGATTATGAAGATGCAGAGGAACAGGTAAACGAGTGCAGACAGTATACAGTAGAGGATATCTTCTGCTGTGTATATGCACCATATTTTTGGCAGGCAATACAGATCCGTTATCCGGAATATGTAGTGTACAATCAAAAGTTACATGCCATGCTTGGAGGAATAGATTAATGCTGAAAGTGAGACTGATGGGAACAAAAAATGATATTGCATGGTTTCAGAAAATCCTGCAGCGTCATCCTAAAATTGAAGTTATGGAATTATCGGAACTTTATTCCAATAAAGGGACGAGCAAATATTATAGAGCTTATGCTGAAATTGAAAAAAGTAATGTAAATAAAAAATAGTAGAAAAACAGGAGAATTATATCATGTGCAAAATAATCGCAATCGCAAATCAAAAAGGTGGAGTAGCAAAGACTACAACCACTATTAATCTTGGAGTAGGACTGTCTAAGGTTGGAAAACGTGTAATGCTGATAGATGCTGATCCACAGGGACATTTGACAATGGGACTTGGTTTTCCAAAGAACTTAAGGGTAACATTGAAAACAATGATGGAAAATATCATTATGGGATTAGAATTTGATCCCAGGGAAGCAATTTTACACCATGAGGAAGGAATAGATGTAATTCCATCTAATAAACTTCTTTCGGGAATGGACATGTCATTATTTACGGTAGAGGACAGAGAAAAAGTCTTAAAAGAATATTTGGAACTTTTGGAAAATGATTATGATTATATTCTGATTGATTGTATGCCCTCATTGGGAATGATGACAATTAATGCGTTAAGTGCAGCTGATAGCGTTTTGATTCCGGTGCAGCCTCAATACTATGCGGCAGATGGCCTCATGGAATTACTGAAAGTTGTGAAAGGCATTCATCAGAGATTTAATCCTGATTTACAGATTGAAGGGATTCTGTTTACAATGGACAGCAGTCATTATAATAATTCAAAGAGAAATAAGCAGGCAGTACGAGATGCTTATGGAGCAGAGATTAGAATTTTTGATCAGACGATTCCAAGAACAGAGGCTCTTGCCGAAACTGCATCAGAAGGTGTCAGTATTTTTTCTTATTATGCAAAAGGAAAAGGTGCGTACAGTTATCAGGCACTTGTCCAGGAGGTGCTGAATCATGCGTAAACCTAAGAAAGAAATTCAGCTTACTTCTTATGATGAATTGCTTGGAATCAATGAAGCCGAACAGAATACTCTTAATCAGATTGTTGAAGTGCCATTAAATGAGTTACATCCTTTTAGAAATCATCCATTTCATGTAAATGATGATGAAAAAATGGCTGAAACAGTAGAAAGTATCAAGAATTATGGCATCTTAAATCCTGCATTGGTACGTCCTCGCGCAGAGGGCGGATATGAACTGATTGCTGGTCACAGGAGAAAACGTGGTTGCGAACTGGCTGGAAAAAGTAAAATGCCAGTACTCATACGGAACTATACCGATGATGAAGCCGTAATCGTTATGGTGGATTCTAATATACAGAGAGAAAATTTGCTTCCAAGCGAAAAGGCATATGCTTATAAGATGAAGATGGATGCAGTAAAACATCAAGGCATAAAAGAGGAAAACGCAGTTTCTGTTGACAGTGCAGATCTGGTTGGACAGACTGCAGGTGACAGTGGAAGAACCGTTCAGCGTTACATACGCTTGACCTGTCTTATTCCGGAATTGCTGAAATTGTTGGATGAAGGAAAGATTAATTTTACAGTAGGTGTTTCATTAACCTATTTATCAGAAATGGAGCAGATTTGGGTGAAAGACTGCATAGTGTCTGGAGCAAGCTCTGTTACAGGTTCAATGGCAACAAAACTGAAGCAATACAGCGATGAAGGTAATCTGACAGAATTAGCGGTACAGCTTATTCTGAATGAAAAGAAAACAGAGACAGGAAAAGTTACTTTAACTGAAAAGAAACTACGAAAGTATTTCCCAAAGGAATATAACAGAGAACAGATTGAACAGGTTATCTATGAACTGCTTGATAACTGGAAGAAAAGCCAATAACGAGGGAAGGAGGGAAAGCAAAATGGCAAAATCCGAAAGCACAAAAATAGAGTTTGGTTATTTTCACGATTATGAATCGGAACAGTTTGCTTTTTACCGTATTCCCAAAGTATTATTCACAGATGAATATTTCCGTAATCTGTCCAGTGATGCAAAGGTTCTTTATGGGCTGATGCTGGACAGAATGGCTTTGTCTATCAGAAATAATTGGGTGGACAATGAGGGGAAAGTTTATATCATATTTACATTGGAACAAGTGATGGAATATATGAACTGCGGAAAAGACAAAGGTGTGAAAATTCTTGCAGAATTAGATACTGATAAAGGAATTGGTTTGATTGAAAGAGTAAAGAGAGGATTGGGAAAACCAACAATTATTTATGTAAAGAGCTTTGTATATAGAAAAGAAAAAGTATTAGATTCGGCAGAGAATGATAACCGAAGTCAAGAAGTCGGAAAAGCCGAAGTCAAGAGTTCGGAAAAACCGAAGTACAGAAGTCGGAAAAACCGACCCTAATAATACTAATTATAATTATACTGATATTAGTAATACTGACAGAAGTAATACTGATCTTATCAATCTTTCAGATTCTTCCGAACAGCAGTCAATGGATTTGATGGAAGAGATGGAGTTATTCCAGATGAATACTGCACTTGTAAAAAGAAATATTGAATATGACTGTCTTGTACAACGATGCAGACTAGGGGAACAGCAACAGTTGGATGAAATTGTGGCACTAATTGTGGAAACAATCAGCATAGAACGGGAGAATATTACGATCAGTGGAGTGAAATACCCATATCAGTTCGTAAAAAGCAGATTATTGTTGCTGGAAGAAAGCCACATAGAGTATGTACTTGACTGTCTGCATGAGAATACCAGGGAAGTAAAGAACATAAAAGCGTATTTGCTTACCTGTCTTATGAATTCAATAACGACAATAGGCAATTATTACCAGGCAAAAGTAAATCATGATATGTACGGAGGTGGCATATGAGAGGAAAAGAAATTATAACAAAATTGATAATTCCTGGTGCAATAGCTATGATTATCTGCTTAATTGTTCACCCTATGTGCATGAATGGTGAAATATTAGACTGGAGAAAATTATTGCTTTTTGTGGGAATACCTTTCGGAATCCAGAAAATGTTTTTGTTGGTCGTTCCAAGAAATGTGGGGACAGGGGAAATGCTTGGTTTGGTGGTACTTAAACTGATGGTAGGAAGTTTGATTGGAATAGGGGTTCTTGCCTGGAGATTATTAGCTGTAGCAGGCATTTTGCTAAAAAACGGCATTTCTGGAATTATATGGATCATAAAAAGACTGAAAGAAATGGTGATCAAAAATGAGCGAAAAGCAACTGGAAAAATTGTATTATAGCATTTATCCAATGAATCAATGTGAGACACAAAGTAAAAGTTATGAAGAGACAAAGGAACTGTGTGAAACATTAGAAAAGGAAATGATAAGTCTAATGAGTCCGGATCTGCAGGCAATGTTTGAGGATTACAAGGAATATACTTTAAATCTTAAACAAACAGAACAGAGAGACGCTTACATAGATGGATTAGCGTTTGGGATTCGCACAATTTCGGAAGCCTTTTTACATGAGAACAAAAATAGAATATGGTGATTGAAAAAGCAGTCTGTCAAGGCTGCTTTTTCTGTACCGCTTACATAGGAGGATGAGATGTGATTGATTTGATAATTATTATTATGGCAGGAATAGTGCTTTTGTTTTTGCTGTCTTGTTGCTTTATGGTTGCAAGGCTATTGGATGAGGAAATATCTATGTATGGATATGAAGGAAAAGAAAACTGGGAAAGGGAACAACTTCCCGACAAATTGTCGAGAAGTTCAACAGATGAAAGACATGGAGATAAATGAAAAGATTCGTTATTTTCGGAAACAGAGAGGGCTATCGCAGGAGCTGCTTGCAGAACGAACAGGAATTAATGTGAATACAATTCGGAAGTATGAAATAGGCATACGAAAGCCGAAAGTAGAACAATTAAAGAAAATTGCGGATGGACTTGAAATTAGTGTAATAGAATTTTTGGATATTGAAATAGAAAATGAAGCGGACTTAATTGCTATGCTGAAAAAAATTAGTCCGTTTTTTAAGTGGGACGGATTGCTTCATGTATTGGAGGGGGAAAAGTTTTTATGATTGGTGTAGGAAGTGCATTGATATCACTGTTTCTGGTTTTGGTTTGTTATTCATTAACACTGACAGCGAAAAGAGCAGATGAAAACTTATTGATGATCTGTGAACAGAATCAGAAAATTGAAGAAGAGAAAGGAAAGCTAGAAATGGAATCAAAGAGAGACATTTTGAGAGTGATTGAAAAAGAAATCAAAAAAGGAAGTGCGCCAGTTGCATTTGCGGGTTTGGGGTTTTCCGAGGAATGTTATCATTTGGTAGATAGTCAGGCTAAGATGAACCAACTTTTAGATTATTTTTTTCGCAATGAAGAATACGCAGCTTTGACAGATCGGCAGGTGAAAAGTAATATCTATGCAGAAATGGGCAAAAGGCTGAATTTCCGTAGTGCCAGATCTGATCGAGACAGAAAGAATATGGAGGTAGCGGCGAAACGATGGATTAAGAAAAAGCATCCAACATTTGATGGTGATGTATATGTCGAAAATATCCGGTGTTTTCTGGATATTTCCCAAGAAGAGTTAGAAAAACGTAAATGTACTGTTAATGAACAGGATATCACAGCACTTATTTTCAGTCAGAAACATCTGGAAGCATTATATCTGCAATGCCTTATGCACAGGCGAAACGCAATGCAAGAGGTCCCAGAATTAAAAGGTTTGTCAGAAACGTGCAATCGGATTTATAAATTGCAGGATGTAGATGTATTATTTCAGTGTTTACTGATGGATCAGATGGATTGGGAAGAAGGAAAGTTGTATGTGCAATTCAGTACTGTATATTTATTACTGAGTTTAAGAAATAAATGACAGAATAAGTATGATTGGTTATAATAAAATAAATTGAACAAATAAGTAGAGGGAGGGTCTGATGAATAAAGAAGATCATTTTATAGATACAGATAAATTGGGTGATGTGTTACTTGAGTTTTCAAAAAAAATAAGTCGTTTCTCACAAAATATACCAGATACTTTATTTGGAAGTTTGACAGAATTTTTAAAAAATATACCAGATGATGTTAAGAATACGCAACTTTTTGCAAACGTTCAAAAACTAAGTAATTATGATTTGAATTATGAAGATGTCTGGTGGTTGGTAGACAGTTATGGGCTTATTGATAAAGAAGATGCGGAAGAAGAACTTATGGAGTATTATGAGCAAGAAAATAAATTACATTGTTATATAAAAAGTATTATAAGCAATCCGTCCATAAGTGAACGTGAAAAATTAGTAATATTGTTATCACATATAGAACCGTTAATATATAATACTTTAAATTACACGAAACAGCCTTATTCAAAAGTGAAACAAATAGTAAAACGAATGTCTATAGATGAAAATGAGGGAATGTCTTCTGAGAGTGTGGGAAAACTTTACGTTATGGGAATTACATATGTAGTGTTTGCAAATACTGACGCTTATACCAAGGAAATTGATAAAAGAATTCCGTTTAGAAATAATATTCTGCATAATGGAATTGTTGAATATGGAACGGATGATATACATAGTGCATATGAGTTGTTAGTTGAGTTCATTTCAATGCTGGTATTCATAAAAAAACAGCTTATTAATGAAAAAACGAAATAGAGAATTTGTAGCCGGTTGGTCCATTTTATTAGAAATTGGAATCAGCCGGCTTTTTATATTTTAAAGAGTACTTCTCGACAATTTGTCGGGAAGTGGAAAGGAGCCAAATTCCAATGAAAATATATCTCCCCCATCTGTTAGTGCCACCGTAATTTGCTGATCAGAATCGAAAGGAGGCGTGCAAATTGCAGGAAGAAGTTACACAGAAAACAATCGCATTGTCGGTTAAAACTGCAAGAGTGACTGCCGACGTGTTAAAAAATATGTTGCGGAAGTATCTGTCAGGACAGAAGCAAAAGGGAAAGAATCCTTATAAGGTTGGAAAACAGTCATACAAAGAATTGAAAAGCCAGGGTTCTGGTTTATCCAATATTGAAATCACAGATGGAAATATCAAGTCCTTTGAGCGTGTGGCGAAAAAATACCGTTTAGATTTTGCCTTGAAAAAAGACAGTTCGACCAAGCCACCGACCTACTATGTGTTCTTTAAAGGGCAGGATACAGAAATGATGAATCTGGCATTTAAGAAATATTTGTGTGTCCAGATGAACAAAAAGGATAAGCCATCTATTATGGAAAAACTTATGCACTTTAAGGATGCTGTGTCTAAAGGAAAGAACAGAGAACGAGCAAGAGAACAGCAGAAAGACAGAGGGCAGAGTTTATGACGGAGAAAAAACAGCAGCATAAGAAGAAAAGAGGAAAAGTTCAGCATATCAGAGGCTCTCCGAAAAAGAGAAAAATATCTGGAAAAGCTTTTTTTTCTTCAGAGAGTATCCCAGGAAAAATTCTTGCGGATGTGAAAAATCGGATTACGGATAAGGCAAGTGAATTGAAGAGGGCAGATCAGAAAAAGCTGTTTTTAGCTAATTTCCCCTATTTGATGTTTGCTTATTTTTTCAATAAGATTGCCTGGCTGTATCGGGTAAACACCGGAGCAACTTCCTGGGATAAATTTATGAACACTATTACTTATTTTGAACTGGCGTTTCGGAATCTCTGGCCAAGCTTGAATCATATGGATCTGTTTTGGGGAATTACAGGAGGCGTGGCTGTAAAGTTTATTATTATTTACCGCACGAAAAATGCCAGGAAATATCGGCTGGGTGTGGAGTATGGTTCTGCCAGATGGGGAACAGAAAAAGATATACGACCATATGCTGATCCTGAATTTGAAAATAATATTATTCTCACAGAAACAG
>JAXEUE010000268.1:0-5628 GCA_034115005.1 Blautia sp. | reverse complement strand
GTTCATGAGCAGTGCACCTACTTCCTTGTAGTTCTGATTGAGGAAATTTTTTTTAGAAATTCCATTTCCTGTTTCAGGTAATCTACTTCATGCCGGAGCTGTTTGATTTCATCAGCCTCGGATACCGGCCTGGCAGCATCTATCTACGTTTCTATCATACTTTCACCATAAAATTAAAAAACAAGTTGATATTTTCTGGAATCGTGAGTATAATATAAGTACCAAGAGAGGAATCTCTTCCTGGAAACAGGACACGAAGCATAAGGTGTTTGCTTCCGTTGCACTGGCAACGTTAAAACTTTGCAATTACTCTTTAGCATAGAGGATAATCAAGCCGAGCAGGTGAGAGGCCTGTGATCTGGTGGCAAAGCACCATAACGAAACCAGTTTTTAAGAAATCATGGAGAAACCTTTGATGCAAAGGTTTCTCTTTTACGTTAAGGAGAAGTATGAAGTGTAGAGTACAGAATACAAGAATATTGACTCCAGAAGAATTGTTAACAATATTGTGCAAAAGCGCATTATTGTATTCAGAATATGCCGATACTACTTTATTATTCATATTTAGAGAGAAAAAGTCGGATGCATATGATTATTATGAGGTCAGATTTGGTAAGAATAATTTTATGCACTTAGCAGGAATAAAAAGTGAAACATTGAGTGCAAATGAATTTTATGAGGCTTGTGTAGGAGAAACAATTACCAGAGAAGATTGTAATCCACGAAGAGATGCAAATACCATGTATTCAAAAGTGGCTATTATGGAGCAGATGCTGGATTTGCGAAATAGCAAGTGTTATAAAATTGGTGAAAAGGATCTGGTAACGAGGGATAACGATTTTGAAATGGCTACGGGTAATATGAATGGAGTAATGGGTTATGATTCGAGGATAAGGATAAAGGGAACAAATAAGGTGGATAGAACAAAATCACCAATCCCTACTACTCTATTAAATAATTCCATTACAGATTATTGCTCAAGACCGCAGAAAATCATGTTTATTTTGCAGAAGTCTGATGGAGAAAGTACATATAACAAATTATTTTATGAAATAAAGAGGGATTTGTTTCAAACTGAGAAAGAGTTTTTCACAGATGGGTTGAAAGCTTTAATTGCAATATAGATTAACCATGCAGAGTGCATCATCTTTACGGTGGTGCATTTTTTATTGTCTCAAAAGTCCATTCCCACTGTACTTTTTGTCCATTCTTTGGGGAACGACTTAATCCATAGAAAGCCGTAGAATACTATTTGTAAGGAAGAGCAAAACCGGTTTCGCTGATGCTTACGTCAAATTCAGTTAAGGAGGATTCGATGGTGGCAAAGGCAAGTATTATTGAAATCTTTGCACGGGCAGATGCTGCCGGAAGGGTGGATATCATCTGCAAGAATTATTCGAACTTCATTGGAATCGTAGACGGTTACACAGAAGGGCTTCGCTACATGATTGAGAGTGAAAAAGCTTATAATCGAAAGAAAAATCATGGAGATCTGGGAGTACGGGTGCAGACATTCCATTTATGCTAAGACGCTGGTGGATCTGCGTGCAAGGGAGAAGACCCTGCAGAGAGCGTATGATGAAGGAATTGACCCGGTAAAAGCCGCAAAGCTTACAATTAATGACATGTATGACCGGTATATCAGTCAGAAGTTTGATTTGAAGGAAACGACCCGCTCAAATTACAAGTATATGTACAATCATTTTGTAAGAGATACCTTTGGAAAGCAGAAACTGCAGAGTGTCAGATTTTCAGATGTGAAGCAGATCTACATCAGCATTTTGAAAGAGGACAAGATGAAAGCGAATACACTGGAGAGTATCCATACACAGCTTCATCCTGCATTCCAGATGGCGGTAAGAGACGGACTGATGCGCATGAATCCCTCAGATGGTGTGATGGCAGAAATCAAGAAGAGCAAGTTATGGGAGAAACCCAAGAGGCATGCGCTTACTGTTCCGCAGCAGAAAGCATTTATGGATTTCCTGAAAGAGGACAGAGAGTATGAAGGATGGCTTCCGGTGGTGACTGTATTGCTTGGCACCGGCATGAGAACTGGAGAATGTCTGGGGCTTCGCTGGGAGGATCTGGATTTTGAGAATCGCATGATTAGCGTGAATCACAATCTGACAGACAGACCGGATGATAATGGTAAGTGTGGGAAACACATTCAGTCTACGAAGACTGCGGCAGGTAATAGGACAATCCCGATGATTGAAGAAGTGTTTCAGGCATTCCTGACAGAGTATGAGATCCAGAGTTGCCTGGGATTCTGTGAGGAAGAGATTGACGGATATTCCGGCTTCGTATTTTCTACATCACGCCACACCGTGTACAGCGCAGCGGCAGTTAACAATGCAATCCACCGAGCAGTTTCTGCTTATAATAAGAAGGAGACGGCTCGTGCCATGAAGGAAGACAGAGAAGCATTACTCCTTCCGGACTTCTCTGCTCACAATCTGCGTCATACTTTTTGTACCCGTTTCTGTGAAAATGAGACAAACCTGAAAGTAATTCAGGATATCATGGGTCATGCCGATATCAGCACTACGATGGATATTTATGCTGAGGCAACGGAAGAAACGAAGAAAAAAGTACTGACAAATTTGGAAGGAAAGATTATAATATAGAAGTAAAGATTTTTGAGATGTATTTTTGTGAACGATGTGTCTTATTCATTCGATTGGATTGATTAGGATACATACGGCTCGATTCGTGAGAGTTTCCGTAGAGCGAAGGTAGTAGGCTCAATGGACGCACGCGAGACAACAGATTCTCCTTGCTCTAAGGAGTTCGGTGGACAGTTCCACCGCAAATGAGTTCATTTCAGTAGCATTCGGCACAGTTCGGCGACCTTCAGTGGACATGATTTAGAAGTAATCCCGACGATGAAGTCATTGGATAAATAAATCCAGTATTTATGCGGGTTTGTGTTACTTTTATGAGATGTTTGACATCAATTTGACATCAAATTTACAACTTTTGGTGGAATAATTTGGACTAATAAAGTGTGTTTTAGAAATTAGAACCTTTCAAAACTAAGTAGTTGGATGCTATTAAAAGGACATTTTCCAAATTTCGGAGAGTGTCCTTTTTCTGTTGTTATGGTAAAAAAACATTTAATCAGGAGGACAAGTAAGATGATAAACAATAAGTGCAGGCGGGAAATCTACTCGCACAATAACTTTTAAGAACGAATCTCACAAGAAATTCTATATGGAATATCTGCCGAAGTGCAGATACCAGGATGTGTACCACAAGGCATTGGTATATTGTCTCGGATTAGATTCAGACACAAGAGATCATGTGGACAGAATTTATGATTTTAAAGAAGGATATGTTAAGCCGGAATGTCTGTATGAAGGATAGCAGACCAGTGGCAACAGGAAAGTGGTCCGGATGACGTATAACCTTTACTGCAATGGAATACTGCTTCTATCAGGATTGGGAGGATATGTACGCTGAAAATTAGGCTTCAAGGAACAACAAACGATATTAAATGGTTCAAAAAAATACTTGAAAGGGATAAACGAATTAACGTGTTGGACTGGCCAGAATGGGGCAGAGAGTGTTGTTGGTTGACTCTGATCCGCAGGGGCATCTGACACTCGGGTTGGGATTCCCAAAAAATATCCGGGTGACATTAAAGAACGGCTGGAAGCCATTGCAAAGGTTCTGGAGGTATACCTGGAGATATCCTGCAGGAAAAGCCCGGATTCAGAATTACCCGTCCTCACATCCCTCCATACCTGATTCCTATATCATTGGCACATTTTCACTTGACAAGGAGATATTTGACAGTAAAATCTAAGTAACAATATATTATTTTGCTGGCACGGACGCAAGAAGGAGTATGGTATGGGAGTATTTAAGAAGAAGGCTTCAGTGCTGACATATGACAGGGAAAATAAGAAACCGGTAATTAAGTCAAGCATTTGTAATGGAGAACAGGTAGCGGGGTTTAAGGATATTCATACGGGTAAGATGGAAGAAGTTATGCTGATCAAAAGCCCGGAAGATCTTGATAAGTTCAGGTCAATGTATGGAATCAATGAAGAAATAACAAAGGAATATTAAGGTGTGTCAGGTGAGCTGATTGAAGATGAACGGACTGATTTTAAAGGGAAATATGTTTATGATAATTTGTTGTATTTTTTACCTTGCATGGTGGATCCTTGCATTTCGACCGGAGCATCCTGTAAAGGGACTGAGAAGTGGATGGCTTCTGATCCCAGCTGCATTATGCGGCATCTATGGCGTGTATATTCTGGCACAGGGCTTTGCGATGGTTTCTTTTTTCACCGAATGGTCACAACAGAATTGGTTTTAATTGTGGGATGGAATGCTGCCACTAGCTTTTACGGCAATTTTTATGGCAATCGTAAGTGTTACGATAATAGTGAAATTATAGAATTAATACAAAGGGAAAAAGAAAATGGAAACGGTATGTTTTATGAATATGTGTATGGTGCAGGACGGTAAGGGAAATGTGCTTGCACTGGATAAGGTAAATGACAGCTATACCGGAACTACATTTCCGGGAGGACATGTGGAAAAAGAAGAGATTTTTATCGATTCTGTTATCCGTGAGGTATGGGAAGAAACCGGGCTAAAGATTAAAGATCCTTTATTCTGCGGCGTGTATCACTGGATAGAATCGGGTATTCATAATGTGATTTTCCTTTATAAAGCCAGTGACTTCTCGGGAACATTACATAGCTCAGAGGAGGGGAACGTTTACTGGATTCCCCTGGATGAATTCAAAGAAAAGGAACTTGCCACGGGCATGGAATATGTCCTGCAGATTATGGAATCTTCCCGGATCAATGAGTGCTTTATGAAGCTGGAAAATGGAAAATATTCAGGTACTTTATATTAAGACATATAAACCTGAGATGAAAAGATAAAACATGAGAGGAAGGAGACCCTATGGAGATTAGGCGCGCAGAGGAGAAAGATTTTGACAGGATAATGGAAATATATAGCTTCGCAAGAGTTTTTATGAAGGAACATGGGAATCCTAACCAATGGGGGCCAACGCACTGGCCGCCTGAATATTTGATACATCAGGATATTTCACAGGGATACAGCTACATATGTATTCATGAAAATCAAATTGTAGGAACTTTTTTCTTTTGTGCAGGTGATGATATTGAACCTGCATATCGGAATATTGAAGACGGAAAGTGGTTAGATGACAGTGCCTATGGTGTAGTGCATCGTATTGCCGGAGATGGCTCTGTGAAAGGCATTGGAAAGTTTTGCTTAGAATGGGCATATAAGCAATGCGGACATCTACGGATAGATACACATGGAGATAATATCGTTATGCAAAGTCTTTTGAACAAAATGGGATTTATACATTGCGGCACTATTTATGTGGAAGAGGATAATTATCCAAGACTGGCATATGAGAAAATATAATATTTAATTCCAATTATGTTAAGACAACGCAAGGGGTAGATTTTCATTAAATTCAGAATAACTTTTTGTCATATCTGCCTGAAGGAGCTTTTATCATCGGAGTACATAGAAATTCCGGTAATGAAGATGTTATTTCAAAAACTGGATAAATTAGTAGCATGGTCCCTTACAGAGTTTATGAATGTTTCATTGTACATAGTCCAG
>JAXEUE010000267.1:0-3530 GCA_034115005.1 Blautia sp. | reverse complement strand
TTTTTGTTCTTTTTCAATATATTCACAATAGGTCTTTTTAGTAAATACAGGCTGATAATTTCTTATGATCTCCCAGGCCTTGGCTCCATTATGGGATAAAAGTTTATATGCTGTAAGCGCCAACATTTTCGCAGGAATAATATATGCCTTTTCTTCATCAGTGATCCTGAAGTCCGCTCCATGAAGCTTACCCTCAAAGCCGGAAAAGGTAAAATTAACAACAGGGAAAAGATGGCTCAGATCTCCCACATCCGTACAGGCATTATTGAAATCATCCATCTGAACTTCACGATAAGAAACTCCCAGCTGTCTGGCTGATTCAATCAGAGCAGGATCTGCTTTACGCCACCGGACAGGCATATAACCCTGAAGATATTCACGGCTTACGCTTCCTCCAAAAGCATAAGCAGCACCATCATATGCCCGGTTTATTTTCTCCATAGTATCTTGTATGCACTTCAGGGAAGATGCCCTGACCTTGGTTTCGATCACAGCCTGATCAGGAACACTGTTGATCACATCTCCCGCTTTTCTTACAATGTTATGAAGCCGTACATGGTCTTCTTCCCGGAAAGTTTCCCGCATGAGACCCATCATCTGGATTGCACTTGAAGTGATACTGAGTGCATTCACGCCATCCCAGGGATCAATTGCCGCATGGGCTGCCTTACCCTTTACTGTTACTCTCTCCGCTGCAAATCCGTTGCAGGATGGGTTTCCCAGATAAAGGTCTTCCTCTACAGGAACCATATGAACATGTGTTGTCATTACAATATCTGTTGTGTCAAAAGCCCCTGTGCGTATCAGTTCACTTTTCCCCGAACCGGGAAAAACGATTCCTTCCTCTTTCAGCATTTTTCTTTTGTCTGCATCAATGTATTCTTCCGCCGGAACAGCAAAAAAAGATACGGACCCAGACAGAGAAGCTTTCACTTCTTCATTGACTAATGCCAATGCTGCGCCAATCATGGCTGCAAGCTGTGCGTGGTGTCCGCATGCATGTGCTGTATGATTATCAGAATCAGCCATTGGATGATTTCTGCATCCAATGGCGTCCATTTCACCAATGATTGTAATGTTTGGTCCGTCCTGTTCCTTCCAGTCTGCACGTACTCCGGTGCGTGCCAGTCCGGTATGCACCTCAAGTCCCAGGTCACGCAAAACAGCCGCAGTACAAGCTGCGGTTCTTTCCTCAAAAAATCCCGGTTCCGGATGTCCGGCTATATCACGTGCAAAGGCAATGATCTTATCCCTGTTTGAATCAATGATCTCAAGGATTTTCTGCTCTGTTTTATCCATTTCACTGCCTCCTAACCTAAATCAGTATAGTATCAAATTTAAATGATGTATATTGGATTGTCAAGTTTTTTCTTACGTCTCAGCCATACAAATGCTATCACACAGATGATTACGGAAACCAGTGAGCCTGTAGCTGTGGCAATTCCCATAGGCAGAAGAGTATTCGGAAACATTTTGGATGTTATGTATACCCCGGGAATTCTCATAAGAACAATGGCTGTAATATTATGCAAAAAGGAAAGCTCTGATCTTTCGCAGGCACAGAAATATCCGCTGAAACTGAAATGAATCCCTGCAAAGATACAATCCCAGATATATCCCCGAATATATTGCCCTCCTGCCAGAATAACAGAGGAATCTGCTGTAAATAATCCCACAACCGGCTCTGCAATAAACTGAATTGTCACAGAAACAATCAGCCCGAAACCAGCGGCGATCATAATGGCATACCGTAATGTAGAAACTGCCCGTTCTTCCTTTCCTGCTCCTATATTCTGAGCTCCAAGGGCAGATACCGTAGACAGCATGGAAGATGGAACAAGAAAAAGGAAACTGATAATCTTCTCCACAATTCCTACAGCAGCCGCATCGCTCAGACCACGCCTGTTGGCTATTACAGTAATCACAATAAATGCAATCTGTATCAATCCGTCCTGCATTGCCACCGGAATTCCTATTTTAAGTATCTGTCCCATGACTTTACTTTGAGGTCTGAAATCATTTCTTTTTATGGAAATTCCGGATTGTTTCTTCAAGATCACCGTCAGAGCCACAACCACACTGACAGCCTGCGAAACTGTGGTTCCCAGTGCAGCACCTGCAGGTCCCAAATGTAAAACTCCTATAAAAAGGCAGTCCAGAATAATATTTGTAACACAGGCGACAGCGATAAAATACATAGGACTTTTGGAATCACCCAAGCCTCTGAAAATTGAACTGATTATATTGTACGCTGTAATAAAAGGAATTCCGATGAAACAGATCGTAAGATATTGAACTGTTCCTGACACAGCTTCCGCAGGTGTGGACATTACTGATACAATGGGCTTTACCAGGCAAAGAAGAACTGCCATCATTCCAAAAGCCACAATCATAAACAATGAAACAGTATTTCCAATTGAAGCAGAAGCTTTCTTTTTTTCTCCGGCTCCCACGGCCTGGGCGATACTCACCGTAGACCCCATGGCAAGTCCAACGATCATAACCGTCAGCATATGCATAACCTGACTTCCCACTGATACAGCAGTAGTGCTGGCTACCCCCTCAAACTGTCCTATGATAAACAGATCAGCCATTCCATACAAAGTCTGTAAAAAATAAGATAAAAGATAAGGCAGGCAAAAATACAGAATATTCTTCAGAACACTACCTGATGTAAGATTTTTTTCCATAATAAACTCCTTTCACCATAAATAGTAAACCTTATGAGAATAAAAGAGTCAATCTTTTTTTACAAAAAATTACTGTCTGTATCAAATATAGTTACCATTACATATCCTATATTAAAAAGAATAAGGAGTTTTAAAAATGCCAGATTGTCATGAATGTCCTATGCATATGCAAAAACATGTACATGAAATAACGGGAAGTACCAGAATTTTTATGGAATGTCATAACTGCCATAATCATAGATTTTGTGGAGTATCCGGTGAGGCAAAACCAATTCCGGGAAAACAGGATCATTATCATGAGGTTAAAATCCGTACTGATTTTTCTGATGGACACTACCATGAAATATACGGTAAAACTTCAGGCGCCATTGATGTAGGATGTGGAAAACATGTGCATTTCATTAAAGACTTTACACAGGAATCAGATCATCACAGACATGAGTTCCAGGTTGCATCTTTGATTGACAGTCCAACTGACTGCATGCACAAATAAATAAAAATACGGCAATTGCACAGAAAGGGTTGTACCCAATTTGTGCAGATTGCCGTACTGTATGTTTTGAATTTTTTATTTAATCTGGACACTTTCTGAAAAATAGACTATAATTTTTCCAGATATTCAGAAAACATTTCAGGAGATTACGAAGTGAAAAACAAAATTAAAAACAAATTATATTCAAATCGATATATTATTGCCGCTTTTTTCTGCAGTGCACTGATCATGTCAGTAATATATGCAATCAAACATATTTATCCATTCGGTGACCAGACTCTTCTTAAAGTGGATCTTTATCATCAGTATGCCCCTTATCTGGAGGAACTGAGAAGCCGGATCTTAAA
>JAXEUE010000266.1:0-2527 GCA_034115005.1 Blautia sp. | reverse complement strand
GTATTTAATGCTTCCTTATAAGGATTGATCTCTATAAAAGGAGAAAGATTTTCCACAGTTGTCAGTTCGGAAAGGGCACTTTCCAGATGAATTTCATATTTGGACAGGTAGGTATTAACGACTCTGTCAATATCAGCCTTGGGTCCGGTGATACTCAGAAATTTCATTTTTTCAATCATTTTTTCACCTCCTGTTTCGATTAATTATTGCGGATATACCGCATAGCTTCATTATGATCCACGCCATACCGGACACATTCAATGGCGATCGTCAGACGATTGACTTCATGCTCTTTATGGTACAGATAGGAATAGATTACTGCCACGGAATATGGATTCTGATGAGCTTCTTTTTCCAGTATATCCCGGAGAACATAGTTATAAAACTCCTCCAGATTGGCAACGGTAAGTTTCTCGTATCGTGATCCATAGTAGGTATTCTTAAAGATCCTGCTGGCTTCTTCGTAGGTGGAAGCCTCCACAAGAGCAGTGATTTCTTCTTTTTTCAGCTTATAGTTCATAGGGATAAGCAATGCGTAAATACTTGCCGGATCCATGAAAAAATACTGTTTGGACCGCTGAATAAACTGAAGATTCAGCATGTCAAATTTTTCCCCGTAGGTTTTGGTAATTTCATCCAGATCCGTACCCTTGAAGAGTTTTTTTCTGATGCTCCAGATCTGAGTAAAGTAATACAGGTCAAGTGCCATTCCATAATCAAAAAGCAGGGAATTTTCATGCTCCTGTATTTTGGACAGAGGAAGATAAAATTCATTTCCCTTAAGACAGTTGATCATTTCATCCATAGTAGTACAGGTAGTAAGCCGGTCCACATCAAGTTTCGAGTGCATACGGAAAAAGTCTCTGTACGGAGATATGTCTACAGGGTCTGTATTACGATGATCAAATATATTGGTCATAATTTCCTTTAACACACGGATCTCATACCGTTTGGAATACAGATCAAGAAATTTCCTCTGCTCAGGATTGGCAAAATGATAAATACTGGAGAAATTCTGAAAGATAGATTTCTTCAAAAGTTTCTCAATCTGTCCCCTGTGGAGATCATTTTCATCAAGAGAGCTCCATTTGGCGCTGTATTCCGGCGTGCGCTTAAGATAGGTAGCAACCTGAACCACATTGGGAAGCTGCAGAATCTGATCAAACTGTTCAATTGTGGTAAGTCTGCTCTGCATAGCGCGGATTTTGGTAGAAAGCCCGCTGTAAGAGAGGACACCTCCCATTCTTTTCACTTCCTTTCAGATGGATTCTATTGGATGCCCATATGGGCAGTCAAAGAAAACCATTATAAGCTCAGTATTTTCTGAAATATTTCTTCAGAAAGGCGCTCATGATTCTTTTCATAATATGCGTCCAGAGAAGTAAAAGTAGCATCTGTTTCTGCACGAAGCGCAGACAACTGTGCATCTTTTTCCTGAACAAGCCGGCTTCTGATCTGCTGGATCTTCCGGGAAGTCTGCTCCTCAAGCTGCCTGTCGAAATCCTTGCATTTCTGTTCGGCTTCCTCGGAAAGCTTCTGTCTTGTTTTACCGGAGTCTTCCATAATACGCTGGGCTGTGAGCTCGATTTCAGATAATTTGTTTAGTATCTGCTCCATTTTCACCCTCCTTATTGTCTGTTTTATTCAATTATCATACACCTATTTAAAAGAAAAAACCATCTAAATTTAAGAGCCTGTGTAATGTAAAAACTGTCGTTATGGATAAAAAGCATGGGAGAACAGATGATTTTTGGTGAATAATATGGTATACTTTGATAAAAAACTGGAGGAAAATATGAGATTAAGAAATATTCCCGGAGCACAGGAAGCTATTCTGGAAAGTCCTTATGTGATTCAGGAGCCTGACAAACATAAAGGACAATGGGCATCCGTTTTTGAAAAGAAACAGCCTCTTCATCTGGAAGTGGGTATGGGAAAAGGCCGTTTTCTTATGGATATGGCCAGGCTTCACCCGGAGATCAATTATATAGGAATTGAAATGTATGACAGCGTCCTTCTGCGCGCCCTTCAGAAAAGAGAAGAGCAGAAGGAGCAAGGCGTAAACTTTTCTAATCTGTATTTCATGCGTATGGATGCCAGGCTTCTGCCGGAAGTTTTTAAAAAGGGAGAAGTAAGTAAAATTTATCTTAATTTTTCAGATCCGTGGCCTAAGGCCCGCCATGCCAAACGCCGGCTTACATCCAGGCAGTTTCTTGCCCGCTATGATCAGATCCTTACACCTGACGGAAAAGTAGAGTTTAAAACAGATAACCGGGAGCTTTTTGAGTTTTCACTGGAGGAGGTGAAAGAGGCTGGCTGGAATCTTCAGAAATGTACCTTTGACCTTCATCATGACCCGGAAATGATAAAGGGCAACGTGATGACGGAATATGAAGAGAAATTTTCCTCTATGGGAAATCCAATCTGCAAAATGGTAATTTCAAGAGGGTGCCAATAATTCGTCCTTGTGCATAGAATATGGTAAGATTATCCGGGGCTTATGCCGCCCCGGGAGGAATGCCTGTGA
>JAXEUE010000265.1:0-10612 GCA_034115005.1 Blautia sp. | reverse complement strand
TCTGTCTGCCAGCAATGAGATGGTAGGAAAGGATTCCTACAGAAGAGATCTTGTAAGGGGACAGTCTGCCCGCCTTGTATGTGGTTATGTATATGCCAATGCGGGAGAAGGAGAATCTACCCAGGATCTTGTGTTTGGCGGACAGAATATGATCGCAGAAAATGGTGTGATCCTTGCAGAGGGAAAACGTTTTCACAATGAAATAGTAACAAGTGAAATCGATGTTCACAGGCTTAATGATGAAAGAAGAAGACTTACCACTTATCAGGCTGCCATGGAGAACACCCATCTTATGGTTGCCTTTCACCTGAAGATGGAGGAGACAAAACTTACAAGAAAATATCCAAGATTTCCTTTTGTTCCTTCACGAAAAGAAGAAAGAGATTACAGATGTGATGAAATCCTGAACATACAGGCTATGGGACTTAAGAAACGTATGGATCATATTCATTGTCATAAAGCCACAGTGGGCCTGTCAGGAGGATTGGATTCCACCCTGGCACTTCTTGTAATCGCAAGGGCGATTGACCTTTCCGGTGTACCAAGAAATAATATCCATTGTATTACCATGCCCTGTTTTGGCACTACAGACCGCACTTACCAGAATGCCTGCAAATTAAGCAGGAGTCTGGGGGCATCCTTAAGTGAGATAAATATTAAAGAAGCGGTAAATATTCATTTCCGGGATATTGGCCATGACCCTTCAGTACATGATGTGACCTATGAGAACAGCCAGGCCAGAGAAAGAACCCAGATTCTAATGGACAGTGCAAACCAGGACGGTTCTATTCTGGTAGGAACAGGCGATCTTTCAGAGCTGGCCTTGGGATGGGCTACCTATAATGGGGATCATATGTCTATGTATGGAGTGAATGCTTCCGTTCCAAAAACTCTTGTGCGTCATCTGGTACGCTATTATGCAGATACCTGTGGAGACGAAAAGCTGACAGAAGTACTTCTGGACATTCTGGATACGCCGGTAAGTCCGGAACTTCTGCCGCCTATGGATGGAGAAATTGCTCAGAAGACGGAGGATCTGGTAGGACCCTACGAGCTTCATGATTTTTACCTCTATTATATGCTTCGTGCAGGCTTTGAGCCGGATAAGATTTTCAGGATTGCGTGCGATACGTTTGAAGGAATATATTCCAGAGATACCATTCTCAAATGGCTGAAAACATTTTACAGACGCTTCTTCGCCCAGCAGTTTAAACGCTCCTGCCTGCCGGATGGACCAAAAGTGGGAAGTGTGGCGGTTTCTCCAAGAGGAGATTTAAGAATGCCAAGTGATGCCAGTGCGAAGATATGGCAGGAACAGCTTGAAAAGATAGAAAATTAAAATAAAAGGCGGAGAACATGTCAGCTGTTCTCCGCTTTTTTCAGAGCCGATTTTATTGCATTAAGAAGTACCATGGAGGTATATTTCCTGTCTTCGGAATATTGAATACCTTCCAGTGATTGGGAGGAATAGATCTGACTGGAAAGGGATTCCAGGGCCGGTTCCATGAGAGGAAACATGGCGGAGGTGCTTTCACTTAGGTTAACCAGCCGTATGGAGCTGATTTTGTCTGAATCTACAGTCACTTCCACGTCAAATGTATTATTGTTTAATTCAATGGAAGAAGTGTAAACACCCGGTTTATAACGTTGGGTATCGCTGGCTTTTTTTGTCGACCGGCCTGAGCCGAACATAAAAAAGAGAACAATGGCCAGAATGACGGCCAGGAGCAGAAAGACAACAGTGTATATCACTTCTTTCATATGTAAAACTATGATCTTTGTTTTTGAACTCATGGTACACGTGCCTCCTGGTTTGTTTTGTATATCCTATTACAGAACCTGTAATTTTATGATATACTTTTTATGGTATGTGAATTAGGAGTAAGGAGGGCATATATGTCTTTACAGTTTATCATGGGAGGTTCAGGAAGCGGAAAATCCTGGTATTCTTTTGAAAATATTATTGAGAGATCTATGGAGCATCCGGACAGGAATTATTATGTGATCGTACCTGAGCAGTTCACAATGCAGACCCAGAAAACGCTGGCGGAAAGACATCCGGGCAAAGGAATTTTGAATATTGATGTATTAAGCTTTGAACGGCTGGCATACCGTGTGTTTGAAGAAACGGGAGGAGACGACCGTAAGATTCTGGAAGAAACGGGAAAAAGTATGGTTCTTCAGAAAATGGTACAGAAAAAAAGGAAAGATCTTCCTTATCTGGGGAGCCAGATGAATAAACCCGGCTATGTGGACGAAGTGAAATCTATTTTGTCAGAGTTTATGCAGTATGATATCCGGGAACAGGATCTGGAAAAAATGATGGAAAAGTCAGAGGGTCAGCCACTTCTGGAACTGAAGCTCCACGATGTGGGAATTCTCTATGGGGCTTTTTCTGATTTCCTTAAGGAACATTATCTGACTTCAGAGGAGGTTATGGATATTCTGCTGCAAATGCTCCCCCAGTCACAGAAGATCAAAGGTGCTGAATTCCTGTTTGATGGTTTTACCGGATTTACGCCAATCCAGGTAAATGTGATTCGGGAGATTCTGTTACTTGCGAGAAAAGTTTCTGTAACTGTTACCATGGATCCCTGTGAGAATGCTTTTATTCCTGGAAAATCCTATCAGCTTTTTTATATGAGTAAAAAAATGGTCAGCACCCTTTCCGGATTGACAAAAGAGCTGGAAGAACCGGTTTATCTCAAAGACAGAGCAAAATCAAGATTTGCACAGGCACCTGCCCTGGAATTTCTGGAGAAACATATTTTCCGGTACAGAAAAGCCTCTTATGAAGAAGAGCAGGAGGAAATACAGATATTCTCTGCTTCCAGTCCTGTTGATGAAATGCGGGAAGCTGCCAGGAGAATGGCTGTCCTTGTACGTACAAAAGGCTATAAATATGGGGAAATGGCGGTAATCACCGGCGATCTTGAGGAATATGGAAGGATTGCAGGCCAGGTGCTGGAAGAGTCTCATATTCCATACTTTATAGATGAGAAGCATACGGTGCTTATGAATCCTTTTGTGGAATACATAAGAGCTGCCATGGAAATGGTGATCCGGGATTTTCCTTATGAAAGTGTTTTTCGTTATCTACGCTGCGGTATGTCTGAAGTAACCAGGGAACAGACGGATAAACTGGAAAACTATGTAATCGCTCTTGGAATACGTGGATATAAAAAATGGTCCGATAAATGGGTCCGTATTTATAAGGGAATGAATCCGGAAGATATTCAGGAGATGAACGAGATCCGGGAGTGTTTCACAGAGGAGATCCGGGAACTGGCAGAAGGATTTCGTGGAGAGAAAAAAACCATAGGGGAGTACTGCAGGATTCTGTATGATTTTATTGTGAAAAGTAAGGTATGGCAGAAATTAAAATGTCAGGAAAAATTTTTCCATGATCTTGGCGATCAGGCCAGGGAAAAAGAATACAGCCAGATCTATGGAATCGTAATGGAACTTCTGGATAAGATGGTGGAGATTCTGGGAAATGAAAGGGTTACCGTGCAGGAATTTGGACAGCTTATGGAGACAGGGCTTTCCCAGGCAAAGGTTGCACTTATCCCTCCCAGTATGGACCAGGTGATGGTTGGTGATATGGAAAGAACACGCCTGAAGGATATCAGGGCATTATTTTTTGTGGGAATTAATGAGGGAAATATCCCCAAGAATACTCAGTCAGGAGGAATCCTTTCAGAAGCGGATCGGGATTTTTTTGAAGATCAGGGCATAGAGCTGGCTCCAGGACCAAGAGAGCTGATGAATATGCAGAGATTTTACCTGTATCTGAATCTGACAAGGGCAAGGGAGCATCTGTTTCTTTCTTACAGTGATACAAATGCAAAAGGAGAAAGCATAAGTCCGGCATACCTTTTAGGAAATATCAGAAGCATGTTTCCATGTATAAAGGTGCACCATATTCAGTCAGAAGATATGCAGGTTTATCCGGAACTTGCAGATGTGGGGATCAGCCGTTTCCTGAGTGGACTGATAAAAGAAACCCAGGGAAGGAACAAGACAGATCAAGACGAAGATCCTGTATTTGAGGAACTTTACAGCTGGTATTTACGATCTCCTGATTATGAAAAAACTGTCCGAAATTTAGTACAGACAGCTTTTTTCAGAAAACCCAAAGACATTATAAGCAAAAGTGTTGCGAAAGCGCTTTATGGAGAAATATCCCCCTACAGTGCCACCAGACTGGAAAAATTTTCCACATGTGCTTTTGCTCATTTTCTTCAGTATGGTCTTAAACTTACTGAACGTGTTGAATATGAATTTAAGGCTATGGATATGGGAAATGTGATGCACAGAGCTCTTGAAAGTTTTGCAGAAAAAGTACAGAAAAACGGACTGAAATGGGCAGACCTGTCCGATGAAATGAGAAACAGAATTGCCGACCAGTGTCTGGATGAAATTACAGCAGATTATGGAAATACAGTATTAAAAAGTAATGCAAGAAACAAATATATGATCGAGCGTACACGAAGGATTCTGCACCGCACTGTCTGGGCTTTGCAGAAACAGCTGCAGCAGGGAAAATTTCAGCCGGAAGGGTTTGAAATCACATTTGGCGGAGGAAGGATTGACCGTGTGGATATTCTGGAAGAAAAAGATAGGGTTTATGTAAAGGTTATTGACTATAAAACAGGAAATACATCCTTTGACCTGGTTTACCTGTTTTATGGTCTTCAGCTTCAGCTAATGATCTATCTTGATGGTGCCCTTCAGGTAGAAAAACAGAAATTTCCGGATAAGGAAATTATTCCTGCAGGCGTGTTTTATTATAATATTAAAGACCCCCTGATTCAGGAAAAAATAGATGCAGATATGGAAACAGTCAGCAAAGATCTGCTGAAATCTGTAAAAATGAACGGACTTGTTCAGGCCGATCCTGAAATAGTACGCAAAATGGACAGAAGCCTTATGTCTGTTCCGGCTGTTCTGAACAGGGATGGAAGTTTCAGGAAAAATTCTTCTGTCGCAGACAGAAAACAGTTTGAAAATTTAAGCCGTTTTGTAAAAGGAAAAATTGAAAAGATCAGGAATGATATTCTGGATGGGGATGTACAGGTTTCTCCCTATGAACTGGGTAACAAAAATGCATGTACTTATTGTCCCTATTCTTCTGTATGTGGATTTGATCGGAAGCTTCCCGGATATGATTTCCGGAAACTGAAAGGTTTTTCTGACAGTGAGCTATGGGAAGCTTTTAGCAGGGAGGATGACTGATATGGATGTGAAATGGACCAGAGAACAGCAGGAGGTTATTCATTCGAGAAATAGAAATCTGTTGGTAAGTGCTGCAGCCGGTTCTGGTAAAACTGCAGTTCTGGTAGAGCGTATTATAAGCAAGATTACAGATAAAAAGAATCCTGTTGATATAGACAGGCTGTTGATCATGACCTTTACCAGGGCTTCGGCGGGAGAAATGAAAGAGAGGATTTCAAAGGCTGTTGAGAAGGCATTGTATGAAGACCCGGATAATGAACATCTCCAGAAGCAGATGACTCTTCTTCACACTGCACAGATTACTACCATTGACGGTTTCTGTGCCTATGTAATCAGAAATTACTTCCATCTTATTGGACTGGACCCAGGATACAGGACAGCAGAAGAGGGTGAACTGAAGCTTCTGCGGGGAGATGTGCTTAAAGAGCTTCTGGAAGAACATTATGCAGCTGATCAGGAAAATTTTAAGTCTTTTGTGGAATGTTATGCTCCCTCAAAAACAGACGAAGGTTTGGGAAAGCTGATTGAAAAGCTGTATGATATGGCAATGAGCAATCCATATCCCAGAGAATGGCTGAAAAATTGTCTGAAAGATAATGATATAGAAACAGTTCAGGAGCTGAGAGAAACTTCGTGGATGTCCCTTCTGTGGAAGGCTGTGGAAGATGATCTGAATGAGGCAGAACTTCTCCTTAAGGAAGCAAAAAAATTATGTGAGGAACCTGATGGTCCTTATACTTATCAGGATGCTGTTGACAGTGATGCCCTTTTTATCCGTGAATTGAAAAACTTATTACCTGACAGAAATTTTAATGGTTTTGCAGATCTTCTTAGGAAAACTTCGTTTGCAGGTCTGAGTACAAAAAGAGCACCGGATGTGGATGAACAGAAGAAAAAAAGAGCCAAGGCTCTTCGGGATAATGAGAAAAAAATCATCCAGGATCTGAGGGACAGGTATTTCACCTGCAGGGAAGAAGAAATTCTGGAAATGTTAAAATATATCCGTGTTCCTACAGAAACGCTTGTAAATCTTACCCTGGAGTTTATCACACGTTTCGGGGAAGCGAAAAAGGTAAAAAATATCCTGGATTTTACAGATATGGAGCATTTTGCTCTGAAAATTCTTGTTTCAAAAGATGAGGATGGAATCCATATGTCTCAGGCTGCCAGGGAACTGTCGGCCAAATATGATGAAGTTATGGTGGATGAGTATCAGGATACCAATTATGTACAGGAACTGATCACGACCTCTGTGTCCGGATGGGTGAATGAAAGAAAAAACACCTTTATGGTGGGAGATGTAAAGCAGAGTATTTACCGATTCCGTCTTGCAAGGCCGGAGCTTTTTATGGAGAAATATAAGACATACTCTTTTGAAGAAAGTTCTGAACAGAAAATCTGTCTTCATAAGAATTTCCGAAGCAGACATCAGGTTCTTGACAGTGTAAATTTCATTTTTCGCCAGATTATGGGAGAAGATCTGGGAGGGATATCCTATGATGAGGATGCGGCACTTTGCCCCGGCGCTGTTTTCCCTGAAGGGGAAGACAGTGATTTTGCAAAAACCGAAGTTCTTATGGTGGAAAAAGACGGGCCGGAATTTGACGAAGAACAGGAAAATCAGAATGCCCGGGAACTGGAGGCCCTGGCCATTGCCCACAGGATAAACGAAATGGTGGGAAAAGACAGGATTATGGACAGGGAGACAAAGGAGTACCGGCCTTTAGAGTACGGGGATATTGTCATACTGCTTAGAACTGCTTTTGGATGGTCTGAAACTTTCCGGGAGGTACTGGCTTCTCAGGGAATACCGGTATACTGTACTTCCAGAACAGGGTATTTCTCTGCTCCTGAGATCGTAACAGTTCTGAATTACCTTAAGGTTTGTGACAATCCCCTTCAGGATCTGCCCCTTATGGGAGTCCTGAGATCTCCTATTGTGGGATGTACCTCTGAAGAACTTGCAGAAGTGCGCATACAGTATCCACAGGGGCTTTTGTATGATAGTATAACGGCGTATGCTTTAAACCAGGAAGAAAATAATGTATGTGGGAGGAAGCTTAAAACCTTTCTTTCTTTATTAAGTAAGGTACGGGATATGTCTGTCTACACACCGGTGCATGAGTTGATCCTGTTTATTCTGAAAGAAACAGGCTATGGCAATTATGCCAGGGCACTGCCGGGAGGAGAACAGAGATACGCTAATCTTTCCATGCTTATAGAGAAAGCAATGGATTATGAAAAAACAAGCTATCGGGGGTTGTTTAATTTTGTCAGATATATTGAACAGCTTCAGGCATATGAAGTGGACTACGGAGAAGTCAATGTGGCAGGTGCGTCAGGAACAGCTGTGGAAATCATGACCATTCACAAAAGTAAAGGGCTTGAATTCCCCGTGGTTTTCGTGGCTGGTATGGGAAAGCAGTTCAATTTTCAGGATATGAATGCAGGACTCTTAATTCATCCTGAACTTGGAATTGGCACTGATATTATTCTTCCTGAAAAAAGAATTATTGCTCCATTCCTGAAAAAGCAGATGATACGCAGACAGATTTTGAAAGAAAGTCTTGGGGAGGAGCTGAGAATTCTGTATGTGGCTATGACAAGAGCCAGAGAAAAGCTGATCCTGACAGGAACAGTGGAGAAAATGGAAAATCTTATGAATTCTCTTTCCCGCTTTGCTGATGAAAAGGAAGTATTACTTCCCCTGGGAGTCCGCCTGAAGGCAAAAAGCTACTGGGATTTTGTCCTGCCTGCCCTTGCAAGACACAGAGCTATGAAAGAACTTTTTGAGGAATATGGTATTCTGATCGAAAAGACACCGGGATTTTATGATGATCAGTCAGAAATCACAGTAAGAAAGATTACTGCAGGAGAAATGGCACAGCAGGAGATAATTCTTCAGACAGAAAACCAGATGCAGGAAGAAGAGCTTATAAACTGGGATAAAGAAAAAATATATGATAAAAAAGCAAAGGAAGAAATAGAAAAACGTTTTTCCTTCCGATATCCCTGGGACTACCTGAAAGAAATTCCGGTTAAGGTAAGTGTATCTGAACTTAAGAAGAGAAGCTGGCATTCTGAGTACGAGCAGGAAGAAACTGTGATATATGACAGGCAGGAAGAAGAACCGCCGGCTCCTGCCTTTATTGCTGACAGGCAGGAGGAATATAAGGGAGCTGCCAGAGGAACTGCCTATCACAGGTTTATGGAATGTCTTGATTATTCTCAGACTGAAACGGATATGCAGCTACAGGAACAGCTCCTGAAGCTTCAGGATCAGAAAAAAATAAAGGAGCAGGAAGCACAGTGTATTAGGATAAATGATATACGGTCTTTTCTGGATTCTTCACTTGGAAGAAGAATGAAAAAAGCTGGAGCAGAGGGCAAACTGTACAGAGAACAGCCATTTGTAATCACGGAAAAAGCAAGCCAGATCAATCCGTTATGGAACGGAGAAGAAACTGTTCTTGTCCAGGGAATCATTGATGCTTTTTTTATTGAAGAAGAGGATATTGTGCTTGTAGATTACAAGACAGACCAGGTGGAAAGAGGACAGGAGCAAAAGCTTGTGGATCTTTACCGCGTACAGCTTGAGGACTATTCCCAGGCTCTTCATCGTCTGACAGGAAAAAGGGTAAAAGAAAAAATTATTTATTCTTTTACCCTTCAAAAAGAAATTCAATTGTAAGACGGATTTGGCACAGATTATACCCTCCAGCCAGGTGGATATTTATTCTTAAGAACCTGATTGACCAGCTTGCCAAAGCCTATGGGATATCCATCCACACAGAGGAGATGCCAGCCTTTTGTGTGAGTGGATTCTTCCGGAGAGATATTAAGTGTTTCTCCTTTTAAATATTTGGAAATTCTCTGATCAGAAACCGGCAGGGAAATCACAGAATCTGCTTCATCCCTGTGGAGTGCCAGTGCCAGAGGCTGGGAGGGCTCAAAGCGGTTTTTCTTAAGATCTCCAAGATACAGTCCGTTTCTGAGAAAAGAAAGACCACTCAAATCGCAGACAACAGGAGGAAGGTAGTATGCTTTTCCTCCCCGTATCTCTACTCGCTGCCAGTCAATAGGCTGTCCTCCAAGTGTTTTCAGACCTATTTCTTTAAAAAATTCCTCAATTAATAAAAAAGCATTTCTGTCCGGTTTCGTTTGAAATCGGACATTTTCTTTCATTGTCTGGCCATCTTTTTTCAAAAGAGCAAAGAAATGGCCTTCTCCATTTATTTTATGAGGAAAAATCCGGATGCATTTTTTTAGTTCTTCATTACCATTCCCCCAGAAAGGCATACCCTGAGAAAATCCCTCATATCCGTCCATTTCCACAAGATGTATATCCGGACGGCTTTCCAGAAGAAAGGAAACAGTACCTTCATCTTCAATGGGGGCAAAGGTACAGGTTGAGTAAAGCATCATTCCTCCCGGACGCAGCATTTCTGAAGCCTGAAGAATGAGTTTCCGTTGTATCTCAGAAAGTTCCCGGGATTTTTCAGGGGTCCAGTCTCTGGCAAGAGCCTCTTCTTTACGAAACATTCCTTCACCTGAGCATGGAGCATCCAGGATAATCTTATCAAAAAATTCAGGGAATGTCTTCACCAGCTTATCAGGAACTTCATTGGACACAAAAACATTGGGTGTACCAAAGAGTTCCAGATTCCGAAGCAGCGCTCTTGCACGGGAAGTACTGATATCATTGGCAACCAGAAGTCCCTGACCCTTCAGGGCCGCTCCTGCAGCAGTGGCTTTCCCTCCCGGAGCAGCACACAGATCCAGCACACGGTCCCCAGGCTCAACTGGGATCCGGGAAGCTGCAGTCATGGCACTTGGCTCCTGGAGATAATAAAGTCCTGCCTGATAATAGGGACACCGTGCGGGACGGCTTTCCTCATCATAGAAATATCCATTGGATATCCATGGAATCCGGCGTACAGGGAAAGGTACTATTTTCTCAAATTCTTCACAGGAAATCTTAGAAGTGTTGACCCTAAGCCCATAAGTGCGGGGGAACTGAAAACTTTTCAGAAAATCATCATATTCATTTCCAAGCATTTCTTTCATACGGTTCAGAAAATCTGGGGAAAGAAATCTGGTTTTTATATCTTCGTTCATTCTTTTCATCCAATCCGATTATTGTTATTAAGTATTCGTCTTCGTATATTATAAATGATAACAATTTATTTCTAAATACTATTGACGAAACTATATTATATATCATATAATATCTGTATGCAAATAATATTATAGAATACATTTAGTATTTTTAACCCCACATTACAGATTGAATATATAGGTAAGGAAGTGGGCATATGGTATTTAATACAGGAGCTGCTCTTCTGGATGCGATTGTTCTGGCTGTTGTTTCCAA
>JAXEUE010000264.1:0-4005 GCA_034115005.1 Blautia sp. | reverse complement strand
ATGGTTTCCCATACCGCCACTCTTAACGTGCATATTTTTCTATCATTCTCTTAACATTCGTGGATTTCTTTATTGCCCCTATATTAATAAGAAACTCAACTACATCCATCATTCCCTGGTAATAAGCCCGCTGCTCCTCTTCATAATGGAAATGTTCTAACTGATCCAGATATTTATTCCAGAAATTCTGCTCACGCTCTGGGATTTTTTCCAGATGTAGTGGCAGCTTCTTTTGTATTTGTTTCAAATTCTTCTCTGCTTCTTTCCATTCTTCCGGCTGTACTGTATATTCTCTTTCTCCGGAGTCACAGCGCAATTCCTCAAATAAATTCGATACTGCTTCATAAAATTCATTCATCTTCTTTCCACCTCTCATTAGAATTATTTCTCATTACAGGCAGCATTATCATTTTCTTATTTTAAAAATCAAATAAACTTTCCAAAAACTTCATCTTTAGAAGTATAGTAACAATATTTTTCCTTAAAATCAATAATAATACTTCATCTTTAGAAACTTTTGAGGATCAGAATGATTATTTATTGGGATAAAAAAACGAACAGTAAAAACAGAATAGGACAACGGGTAAAAGAATTACGAAAGGCTCATAATCTTACTCAGAAAACACTCGCTGCCAAATTACAACTTGCAGGATATGATTTTAATGATCTGGCAATCCTGCGAATTGAACAAGGCACACGTTTCGTTCCCGACTACGAAGTTGTCGCACTGGCCGAAGTATTTAATGTTTCCTGCGAATATCTTCTTGGTCTGACGGACGCTCCTGCAAAATAATTCAATTGTATTGCTACCCATTCTATGCTAAACTATGGATAGATACTTCTGAACAACATACACTATTTATAAACCGTATGATTGGAGTGATTTCATGGAATTAACAAAAAAAGTCCCTACAACCGATAAAAGCCAGGAAAACAATCATCTTCTCCGCATGTTAGACCGGGGAATTGATGATATGGAAGCTGGTCGTGAATTGCCACTGGAAGATGCTTTTCGCAAAATCACAGAATTAAGGGATGCACGAAGAAATGCAAGAATATAAAATTATTTTAACCTGGGAAGCAATTTACGATGTCACAGACATTGCAGATTATATTGAAGAAGAATTCGGCCAGCAACGTGCTGACCGTTTTCAATCTGATCTGAAAGAACAAATGCAGAATTTAAGCCAGTTCAGTACTGCCTTTCCCCGAACTCAAATTCTGTACAGAGGATATTCCATACATAAAAGATCTTTTCCGCCATCTATTATTTTTTATATTATAATGGAAGAAACAAAAGAGATTCATATTCTCCGAGTGTTGCGCCATGAACGAGATTGGGAAAATATCCTGTTGCAAAGATCAACTTATACATATCCAGAATAAATACCTGGGAGCCGATCAGAGATTTTTCTGAAAGGCTTCCTTTTTAATTTTAATTACTTCCCACTGTCAATTAAATCATAACTCATATCCAGAAAATCCAGTGTCTTAGCTTCACTGACAGAATCATCCAGAAGAATCGTAATCCAGTGCCGCTTATTCATATGATACCCCGGTAAAAATCCATACGTTTGAATAATCATCCCAACCAGATCAGGATCACATTTTACATCCAGGATATTAATTTTTCCATCTTCTTCTAATCCCAGTGTTTTCTTTTCCACTGCCATAATTATAGCATACCATTTTCCATTTTTATGTCGAAGCACCGCAGAATCAGGATCTTTTTTCCATAAATATTCCGGTTCCGTTCCATATTGCTCTTTCACATATTGAAAAATTTCTTCACGTTTCAAATTTATCCCTCACTTACGATTTCTTGCTCTGATTATACGCTATCAGGATTATATTCTCAACCACTTCTCACAGTTCCATTTATGTTTTATAGCTTTTGCATAGCCTGCTTTGCAGGCTACACCCCAAAAGAAGCAAGCACTGCCAGTGTCATGACAACTGGCTCATTTTGTCAAATTCCCTTTCCGGTTTATTCTACCAAAATGTGTCAGGGAGTATCCCTGGCCCTCTCATATTTTATAATTTCTTAATTTGACGCTTTCACCCAGTCCTGTTAAAATAACTTACAGATACATCTGTCCAAACCAACAAAAAACCAAGTACCATAACTGTCATAGCCGAACTGGTTAGACAGTTTTTTTGTACTCTTTTTTATAGAAAAAAACGAATTGGAGGATTTCAATGAGCAAACGTACCAGAATTCATCCCGTACAATTTTATTTGAATGATGACGAACAATACATTTTAGAAGAAAAATATCGTCTTTCCAGGATGAAAAGCAAATCTGCCTTTCTACGGAAAATGATCTTATATGGATTTGTATATGAAGTAGACTACTCTCATATCCGAAAAATGAATACCCTGCTGGGCAATATCAGCAGCAATTTAAATCAGATCACCCATCGTATAAACAGTACCAATACAGTTTACCCAAAGGACCTGGACGATATAAAGGAGTTAATGGAAAAAATATGGCAGTTACAAAAATCCATGGTATCAAAACAACCGTTGATAAAGCAATAGAATACATCTGCAATCCAGATAAAACTGACCAGAATCTATATATTTCTTCCTTTGCCTGCTCTCCCGAAACAGCCGTTCTTGACTTTAAATACACTTTGGATCATACACATGACTGCAGAGATCCGCACAATACAAATAAGGCATTTCATCTGATTCAGGCATTTTCCCCTGGTGAAGTTTCCTATGAAGAAGCCCATCAAATTGGCAAAGAACTTGCGGATCGCTTACTGGAGGGAAAATACTCCTATGTTCTGACAACACACACTGATAAAGGTCATGTACATAACCATTTAATTTTCTGTTCTGCAGATAACATCACTTTTTCTCATTACCATGACTGTAAAAAGAATTACTGGAAAATACGAAATCTCAGCGACACTTTATGCCAGGAACATAACCTGTCCACAATTATGCCAAATGGTAAAAATGGAATGAAATACAATGAATGGGCTGCAAATAAATCTGAATCCAGTAAAAAAGCGCAGCTGCGAAAAGATATCAACCAGACAATCCGAATCGTTTCCACTTACTCAGAATTTCTTGCATTTATGGAAGCTAAAGGATATGAAATAAAAAACGCAGAATTTGGCGAAAACAGCAGAAAATACATTACCTTTCGTTCTCCCGATATGTCCCGTCCAGTGCGTGGAAGTGCTAAATCTTTAGGAAAAAACTTTACTAAGGAACGTATTAAAGAACGCATTAATAATAAGCTTCACAGAACTACTGTTCCTTTTGTTCGTAATAAGTTAATAGACACCAACACTCCCAATATAGCAGGAAACATTGGACTTCAGAAATGGGCAAATAAGGAAAATTTAAAAATTGTCTCTGCTGAATATAACAAGATGTTCACACATAATCTACATAATTTTTCAGAACTTGAAGACCGCATAGCCTTGTTACATATGCAGCAAAAAGAGGTAAATACCTCTGTTGTTTCTCTCGAGTCTCAGATACGCCATCTTCGAGAAATGCTAAAATATGCCGAACAATATCAGAAAAATAAAATTTACGACGACCATTATAAAAGCTCCAAAGATCCAGATCGTTATTTCCGTAAATATGAATCTCAAATTATTCTTTTCGCGGGTGCTGAACATATTTTACAGGAAAATGGCATGGATCTGAAGCATCTTAATACTAATAAGTTGCAGGAGCAAATTGCAGTTCTTATTTCCAGAAAGGAATCACTAAATACTCAATACGTTTCCTTTAAGCAAGAAATAAAAGAGTTGGAATTGATACATCAAAACCTGTCCAAATATCTCAAACAGGATGCTCCTGAAATACAAAGATCTTCTCATAACCAACTTCCTTCTTTGTAAAACCATAATAATAGGCAGCGATTTCACTCGCTGCCTAAATTCCCATTAAACCGATATCCTACACCTCGTACTGTTTGTATATATAATGGTTGTCCAGGATCATCTTCTATTTTTTCTCTGATATTGCAGATATGTC
>JAXEUE010000263.1:0-10607 GCA_034115005.1 Blautia sp. | reverse complement strand
GAAAGGTTCCTTAAGACAAATGAAAGTATTGAATTTTGGCTCATTAAATGTAGATAATGTATATTCTGTTGATCATATGGTAATCGGAGGAGAAACCATAAACTCCTGCAGACTTGAACAGTTTTGCGGTGGGAAAGGACTTAACCAGTCTATTGCTTTGGCTCAGGCAGGGGCAGACGTATATCATGCCGGAGCTATTGGAACAGATGGACAGATGCTGCTGGATGTCTGTGGAGAATATGGAGTTAACACAGATTACATCAAAAAGATGGATCAGAAGGGTGGGCATACCATTATTCAGGTTGATGCTTCAGGCCAGAATTCGATTATTTTATATGGTGGAACAAACAGGATGATTTCCAAAGAGTTTGTAGATCATGTTCTCAGTCACTTTGACCGGGGAGATTATCTGGTGCTCCAGAATGAAATTAATATGTTGCCATATATTATCGAAGAGGCTTCTGTAAAAGGAATGAAAATCGTGTTGAATCCATCACCTTATGATTCGGAACTGGATAAATGCGATCTTTCAAAAGTATCGCTTTTTATTCTGAATGAAATCGAGGGATTTCAGTTAACAGGATTTGAAGAACCGGACAAAATACTGGACGCTATGCATAAGAAGTTCCCCAACGCAGAGATCGTCCTTACCCTGGGAAGCAAAGGTTCATTATATGATAATGGGACAAGCAGATATTTTCAGGATATTTTTAAAGTAAATGCTGTAGATACCACAGCAGCCGGGGATACTTTTACAGGCTTTTATCTTGGCAGTATAATCAATGGAAAAACCCCTCAGGAAGCATTGCGCATTGCCTCCAGGGCATCTTCTATTGCAGTTACAAGGAAGGGGGCCGTTCCTTCTATTCCTAAACTCTCGGAGGTTATGGCAGGATTAAATGACTGATTAGAATGTGAGCCGGAAAGTCAGCATAAATTTGCTGATTTTCCGGCTCGCTTTTGGTTTGCAGAAATTTATCTCACTTTTTTATCTTAGAAACAAATGAATCAGTTTTTCATTGACTTTCCTGTATGGCTGGTAACGCATTGGCAGATCCAGCCATGTCTTTTTATCCACTATGCTTTTGTAATGTGAAAAGGTCCGGAAGCCCTCTTTTCCGTGATAAGCTCCCATACCGCTTTCTCCAAAGCCGCCAAAGCCCATTTCACTGGTAGCCAGATGAATAATAGTGTCGTTGATACAGCCGCCGCCGAAGCTGCAGGATGAGGTGACTTTTCTGGCTGTTGCTTTGTCATTGGTAAAAATATAAAGAGCCAGTGGATGTGCCATAGAATTAATCCTGGAGATTGCTTCGTCCAGGTTTGTATAAGTGAGAACAGGCAAGACAGGCCCGAAAATTTCCTCCTGCATTATCTTGTCTTCAAAAGTAACATTATCCATTACCGTAGGCTCAATCTGGAGTGTATCTGCATTGCACCTGCCACCGAAGACTACTTTGTTCTGGTCGATGAGGCCGCATATTCGGTTAAAATGCTTCTCGTTAATGATTTTTCCGTAATCGGGATTGGCAAGAGGCATTTTGCCGAATTGTTTCCCGATTTGCTTCTGAATCTGGGCTATCAGTTCATTTTTTATTTCCCTGTCACAGAAAATATAATCCGGTGCTACACAGGTCTGGCCGCAGTTTAAAAATTTTCCAAAAACAATTCTTTTGGCTGCAAGTTTAAGATCAGCGCTTTTTTCCACAATGCATGGGCTTTTGCCACCCAATTCCAGTGTGACAGGAGTAAGATGTTCTGATGCCTGACGCATAACCTCTTTGCCCACTGCCTGGCTGCCTGTGAAGAAAATGTAGTCAAAATGCTCTTCCAGAAGACTGGTGTTTTCGGCTCTGCCACCAGTTACCACCGTAACGAACTCTTCCGGATAACATTTCCGGATGATTTCGCAGATAATTCTGCTGGTAGCAGGGGAATAGGCACTGGGTTTTAACACCACGGTATTTCCTGCTGCAATGGCATCTACTGCAGGATCCATGGAAAGGAGAAATGGATAGTTCCAGGGACTCATTACCAGTACTGTGCCATAGGGAGAAGGCTTTACAAAGCTTCTGGAATGAAACTGTGCCAGAGGTGTGTATACAGTCTTTTCTCTGGAAAGTTTTTCTGTATGCTTAATCATGTAACTGAGCTCACTTAACACAAGACCTGTTTCACACATATAGCTCTCAAAACTGCTTTTGCCGAGATCTTCCATAAGAGCCCTATTAATCTGCTCTTCATTGTCTTCAATACAGCTTTTCAGTTTTTTCAGTGCTCTGATACGGAAATTCACATCCAAGGTTCTGCCACTGTAAAAAAAACGTCTCTGTTTTTCTACAATATTGAGAATGGCTTCGTTATTCATGATTAATCCTCCTTTGAATCCTTTTCCATCAGCATTACATAAAATTTCTCAAGCTCTCTGGCATCCATCAAAACCGGAACAGGATATAAAGGATTCGCTTCTTTATCCGCATAGCGGGCAAGTCTGGGAATATCTTCCTTTCGTATCTGTGGAACGGTATCTCCAATGCCGAACCTTTTTTTCATATCTTTTATTGCTTGGATAAATGATTTTGCTGCTTCTTCTGTGGGAGTGGATTTGGTTGCAATTCCTGCTGCCATGGCAAGACGGGCCAGCTTTTTATAAATGGTTTGTCCATATTCTTCTAACACCATGGGGAGCAGAATGGCATTTGCCAGCCCGTGAGGTATATTATACTGCCCGCCCAGACTGTGAGCTACTGCATGAACATAGCCCACATAGGACTTGGTAAAAGCACAGCCGGCGAAATAGGAAGCACGAAGCATATTTTTGCGTGCTTCAATGTTGCTGCCGTCAGTATATGCCGTATCAAGATTTTCAAAAATCAGTTTAACGGCATCCAGGGCATTTTTTCTTGTTCCAGGGGTGGTGGAGTTTCCGATATAGGCTTCCACTGCATGAGTCAGAGCATCCATTCCTGTTGTGGCAGTGATGAAAGGCGGCAGGCTTGAGGTTACCTTGGGGTCAAGTACAGCATATTTGGGAATCAGGGAAAAATCATTAACAGGATATTTATGTCGTGTACGGGAATCTGTGATCACTGCCGCAAGGGTTGTTTCACTTCCGGTTCCTGCTGTAGTGGGGACGGCTATCAGTAAGGGAAGCTTCTTATGAACCTTCATAACACCTTCCATTTGGGCAAGAGATTGGTGAGGTTTGGCTGCCCTGGCACCCACTGCCTTGGCACAATCCATACTTGAGCCACCACCAAAGCCGATGATAGCCTGGCAGCCTTTTTCCCGATAAAGTGAAAGAGCCTCCTCCACATTATCGCTGGTAGGATTTGCCACAGTTTTATCGTAAATTGTATAGGAAATTTCGTGGTGTGTCAGAGCATTTTCCAGACGGATAGTGAGTCCGAGGCTTCGTATTCCTTCATCTGTAATAATCAGCACACTTTTACATTTCTTTTTTTTCAGTACATCCGGGATATCCTTCAGGCTTCCGATGATTTCAGGATTTCTGTATGGCAGCAGGGGAATGAGAAGCTTAAAAATGGTCTGAGTAGTCCTGCAGTAAAATTTCTTAAATGGATTCATGGCGATATGGCATCCTTTCTTATAAATCTTAAAGTTTTACAATGATGCTGGGGTCAACAAGGATATTATAGCCATCTGATAATATAAAGTAAAGAAAAATATTTGATTATCAAAACAAATTGTGGATTTTACTGTTGCCTTTTATTCCATATCGTTTTATTATGTAAGATAAACGAGTATGGAGGATCATGTTTACGGGTGAACCGTAAATGAATAATAATGAAAACAGTAAGAGTAGCAGCTGCTGTCATATGTGACAGCCTCAACGAGAAGAACAGAATATTTGCCACAGCCCGTGGATATGGCGAATTTAAGGGCGGCTGGGAATTTCCGGGAGGCAAGATCGAGAAGGGAGAAACTCCCCGGCAGGCTCTTGCCCGTGAGATTCGGGAGGAATTGGACACGGAGATTATAATAGGTGATCTGATCGATAGGGTAGAATATGATTATCCTGCTTTTCATCTTTCTATGGACTGCTTCTGGTGTGAAGTGAAATCAGGGGAACTGATCTTAAAAGAAGCACAGGCAGCCAGATGGCTGACAAAGGATGCTCTGGATTCAGTAGACTGGCTTCCTGCAGACTGGGGACTTATTGAAAAGATCAGAAGAATTATGCCTTAGAAAGGAGTGGCAATATGATAACTTTATTGTTTGTTATTTTAATGATCTGGATTTTTGGAAAAATGATCAGCCTTGCATTCAAGGCGACCTGGGGAGTGGCAAAAGTTTTGTTTAACATTGTACTGCTTCCGGTCTTTCTCATCGGTCTGGCAGTTGCGGGCTTTATGTATATAGCATTTCCGATTCTGGTCATTGTTGGAATTGTAATGTTGATTAAAAAATTTGTTTCATAAATAGAAAAGTGGATTTCCCTTCTGATACCCTTCGGTTCAATCTGGAGGGTATCTGTTTTTACTCCTAAAATTGAACTTTTGCAAAAATTAAATTTGAAATTGAATTTTAGTTCAAAAGATGATATACTCAGATTGAAATCAAAATTGAACCTTAATAACAGTTGAACTTTTTTGGGTGATCATATGGGTAAAGAAATTTTTGCAGACAGATTGAGAGCAGCACTTAGAAAACAAAATATGAAACAGATAGATCTTGTCAGGCTTGCATCAGAAAAGGGCGTAAAGCTTGGGAAGAGCCATGTGAGCCAGTATGTAAGCGGCAAAACTATTCCCCGGCCGGATATCCTGCACTTCCTGGCAGAAACACTTCAGGTGGATGAGGAGTGGCTGATGGGAAATGGCAAACTTAAGGATCAGAATGATCCTGATAAAAACAGTCTGGTTCATAACAGGGAAAACAATCAATATGATGAAATAAATAAACAGGGGGATAAAAACCCGGGAGGAGAAATAATGCGGCAGTTTAAGAAATCAACAAAACTTGATAATGTTCTTTATGATGTGAGAGGACCGGTGGTTGAAGAGGCAGACAGGATGGAGGCAGCAGGAACCCAGGTCCTGAAATTAAATATCGGAAATCCGGCTCCTTTTGGATTCCGTACACCGGATGAAGTAATTTATGATATGCGTCAGCAGCTGACAGAATGTGAGGGATATTCTCCGGCCAAGGGACTTTTTTCCGCAAGAAAAGCAATCATGCAGTATGCCCAGCTGAAAAAGATTCCAAATGTGTCTGTTGAGGATGTATATACAGGAAACGGAGTCAGTGAGCTTATTAATCTGAGTATGTCTGCTTTATTGGATGACGGAGATGAAATTCTTATTCCATCTCCTGATTATCCGCTGTGGACAGCCTGCGCAACTCTTGCAGGAGGAAAAGTGGTTCATTATATCTGCGATGAAAAGGCTGACTGGTATCCTGATATGGAGGATATTAAGAAAAAAATCACTGACCGCACCAAGGCAATTGTAATTATTAATCCCAATAACCCTACAGGTGCGCTTTATCCCAGAGAGGTTCTCCAGCAGATCGTGGATATTGCCAGAGAGCATCAGCTGATTATTTTTTCAGATGAAATTTATGACCGTCTGGTAATGGACGGCTTAGAGCATATTTCCATTGCTTCTCTTGCTCCGGATCTTTTCTGTGTCACATACAGTGGACTGTCCAAATCCCATATGATTGCAGGATTCAGGATTGGATGGATGATTCTCAGTGGAAATAAAGAAATTGCCAAAGATTATATTGAGGGAATCAAAATGCTTTCCAATATGAGACTGTGCTCCAATGTTCCGGCACAGTCCGTAGTTCAGACTGCACTTGGCGGACATCAGAGTGTAAATGATTATATCGTTCCGGGGGGACGAATTTATGAACAGAGAGAATATATCTATAAAGCATTGACTGATATTCCGGGAATCACGGCAGTGAAACCCAAGGCTGCGTTCTATATGTTTCCTAAACTTGATGTGAAAAAGTTCAATATTGTAGATGATGAGAAATTTGCTCTGGATCTTCTTCGTGAAAAGAAAATACTGATCGTGCATGGAGGAGGATTTAACTGGAAGCAGCCGGATCATTTCCGTGTAGTATATCTGCCCCGTATAGAAGTGCTCAAGGAGGCGGCAGGTAAGATTGCAGATTTCTTAAGCACATACCATCAGATATAGTTTGTTTTTTAAAATTAATAATATGAATAAAAGTTTCTCTATGCTCTTTTTATAATCAGTGATATAATGATACTAACATCAAAAGAAGAAAGAAGAAAGGCAGGAATGTCCGTCAATGGAGGAGATTTCATATCACCACAGGCATAGGGTCACTTCTTCCCAGGTCATTATTATGGGATTCGCAGGAGTGATCCTGTTTGGGGCGCTTTTATTAATGCTTCCGGTTTCCAGCAGGAGTGGAGAAACAACACCTTTTATAGAGGCACTTTTTACATCTACTTCTGCAGTTTGTGTGACAGGCCTTGTGGTTCATGATACAGCAACATACTGGTCAGTGTTTGGGCAGGGAGTGATATTGGCTCTCATACAGATCGGGGGTATGGGTGTTGTAACGGTTGCTGTTACTGTTGCCATAGTTTCAGGAAGAAAGATTTCTCTGATGCAGAGGAGTACTATGCAGGAGGCTATTTCCGCACCATCTCTGGGAGGAATTGTCCGTCTTACAGGGTTTATTGTAAAAGCAGCTTTTCTCATCGAATTGGCAGGTGCAGTAGTAATGCTTCCTGTATTCTGCAGAGATTTTGGAATAAAGGGAGTATGGATGGCATTTTTTCATTCTGTTTCTGCTTTCTGTAATGCTGGATTTGATCTTATGGGAGGAAGGGGAAATTATTCTTCTCTGACTATTTATAATACAAATCCGGTGATTAATATTACAGTAATGCTGTTAATAGTAGTGGGCGGAATCGGTTTTCTCACATGGGATGACATCCGGAGGAATCGCTGGCATTTCAGACGTTACCGTATGCAGAGTAAGGTGATCCTGACAGCAACGGCTGTTCTGCTTGTTGTACCGGCTGTATACTTTTTTTTCTTTGAGTTCAGGAATTATCCTCTCAATGAGAGAATACTTATGTCTGCATTTCAGTCAGTTACACCCAGAACTGCCGGTTTCAATACGGCGGATCTGAATTGTATGAGCGAAGCGGGGCAGACGATAATCACCACTCTTATGCTTATAGGAGGTTCTCCGGGATCTACAGCAGGCGGTATGAAAACAACCACCCTTGTGGTCTTGTTTGCAGAGGCTGTTTCTGTATTTTGCCGCAGGCAGGAAGCCAGTTGCTTTGGCAGAAGAATCGAATTCGACGCAGTACGTCAGGCAGCCACGGTTCTTCTTTTGTATATTACTTTGTTCCTCACAGGCGGACTGATCATCAGTATCAGTGAACATCTCCCCATGCAGCCTTGCCTTTTTGAATCAGCTTCGGCAATCGGTACAGTAGGGCTTTCTCTTGGACTTACACCTAATCTGGGACAGATTTCCAGGATAATCCTGATTTGCCTGATGTTTTTTGGCAGAGTGGGTGGGCTTACGCTTGTCTTTGCAGCGCTTGCTACAGGAAACAAGAGTAATGCAAAGCTTCCCAAGGAAAAAATTACGATAGGATAACGGAAAAATTTTTAAACAGGAGAAATGGTTATGACGAAATCAATTTTGCTGATTGGTCTGGGGCGTTTCGGACGTCATGTTGCATTAAATCTGAATCAGCTTGGCCATCAGGTAATGGCAGTAGATCATTCGGAGGACAGGGTAGATGCGGCCCTTCCTTACGTGACAAACGCGCAGATCGGAGATAGTACAGATGAGAATTTTCTCCGGTCTCTTGGAATCCGGAATTATGACCTTTGTATTGTTGCCATAGGCAATGATTTTCAGAGTTCCCTGGAAACCACATCCCTTCTGAAGGAACTGGGAGCGAAGCAGGTCGTTTCCCGTGCTGCCAGAGATGTTCAGGCTAAGTTCCTTCTGCGCAACGGAGCGGATGACGTGGTTTATCCGGAGAAACAGCTGGCTAAGTGGACGGCTATCAGATACACTTCCGATCATATTCTTGATTATATTGAGCTGGACAGTGAGCACGCAATGTTTGAGGTGCCTGTTCCCCGTAACTGGGTTGGTCAGACTGTTCAGAAGATAGATATACGTAAAAAATATAATATCAATATTATTGGTATTAAGGTAAATGGCAAACTGAAACTGCTGGTGGATTCCAATACCGTATTAAATCAGGACGAGACGCTGCTTGTTCTGGGAGAATATCATAATCTGCAGAAGTGTTTCCGCATCTGAAAATCTTCTGGATAAATATTTGATAATATGTTAAACTCTTTTTACAATATATTTCCGGGGAGTGAATAAATAAAATGGAAACAAATGACGAAAACAGAGATAATTCCGAACAGACGGGTCAGTCTGTATTAAAAGAAATATGGGATTATGCCAAGATTATTATTATTGTATTTCTGATCGTTTTTCTGCTTGGACGATATGTTTATATAAATGCCAGAGTGCCGTCCGGTTCAATGGAACAGACGATCATGACAGGAGACAGAGTGTTTGGAAACCGTCTGGCATACATTTCCAAAGATCCCAGACGTTTTGATATTGTGATCTTCCGTTATCCGGATGACCCTTCACAGCTTTTTGTGAAAAGAGTAATTGGAATGCCGGGAGAAACAGTGAATATCGTAGACGGCAAGGTATATATTAACGGCTCTGAGGAACCACTGGATGACAGTTTCTGTCCGGAAACACCGATGGGAAGTTTCGGACCTTATGAGGTACCCGAAGGATGTTATTTTATGATGGGAGATAACAGAAATCATAGTATGGATTCCAGATACTGGAAGAACACGTTTGTAGAGAAAGATGAGATACTTGCTCAGGTGGCAGTCCGCTACTGGCCTCTGAATAAAATCGGACTTGTAAAATAAGTTTTTATGAACAGCCACAGGAAAAGCACATCTGCTTTTCCTGTGGTGTTTTTATCACAAAAAGGAGAAACATCATTTGAAAAAAAGAAAAAAACACCCAATATGTTTTGGAATTCTCAGTATTTTTCTTCTGATTCTGGTTTATCTTATTATTGCCTGTGTGCCTTATACGAAGCAGGGAAAGGAGAAATCAGATACAGTGGATAAATTTCGTGTACAGGAATTTTACAGTGAAGAGACCGGAGAGGACAGGGCTTGTATTCTTTTTCAGAACAGTGAAGCCCTGGAAGAAAGGATCCGCCTGATTTCCCATGCACAGGACAGAATCATATTATCGACCTTTGATTTTAAAACAGATAACAGTGGAAAAAGAATGATCTGCGCTCTTTATAATGCAGCACAGCGTGGAGTAAAGGTTCAGATCCTTGTGGATGGATTTTCTTATTTCCTTCATATGCAGGGGAAAGAGGAATTTCAGGCACTGGCTGCTCACGATAATGTTACGTTTAAGGTCTATAATCCTGTAAACCTGCTTAAGCCACAAAAACTTATGGCCCGTCTTCATGATAAATATCTGATTGTGGATGAGACTGCTTATATTCTGGGTGGGCGAAATTCCTACGATTATTTTCTGGGGGATGAAACGGACTACAGGAACTATGACTGGGATGTGTTTGTGTGCCCACAAGGCAGTGCTTCGGCTTCTTCGCTTATACAGGTGGAACAGTACTTCGATTCCATCTGGAATCTTAAGGACTGCAGGATAATTATGAAATCACAAAGAACAGGTAAACGCCTCCAACGGAAACTGGAAGAAACGGGCAGCAGGCTGCAGACCGCATATAGGCAGATGGAGAAAGATAAACCAGAGTGGTTCGAAGATAAAGACTACAGAACAATGACTGTGGAAACCAATAATATACGTCTTCTGTCCAATCCTGTGGAAGCATCTCTGAAAGAACCGGTATTGTTCTATAATATGACAGAGCTGATGAAACAGGGTAAGGGAGATGTTTATTTTCACACTCCGTATATTATCTGTAATGACTATATGATGGGAAAACTCAAAGAAGTCTGTAACTCTGGAAAATCTGTCTGTATGATGACAAATTCCTTTGCCAATAACGGGAACCCCTTTGGGGCGGTGGATTATAAGAGAAATAAAGGAAAAATTCTAAATACAGGGGTGAATATCCTGGAGTATGATAAGGGGGTTTCTTACCATGGGAAATGCTTTACTGTGGGAGACAGAATTACGGGGGTAGGATCCTTTAACTGGGATATGAGAAGTGCTTACCTGGATACAGAGCTAATGCTGGTTATAGACAGCATACCTTTAAATGCCCAGATGCGGAAATATATGGAAATATATGAAGAAGATTCTTTAATCGTCACCGGGGAAAAAAGCTATGATCTGAAAGCAGGACAGATACCTCGGACGATTACTACGGATATGAGGATACAGGTTGACGCACTTTATCTGCTTGACCCGCTGCTTCGTTTTCTGATGTAAAACAGTTCAGGAAAATTGTCACAGATTAAACACATTTTTCCCACAAAAAGAACACAAATGAAAAATATACTTAGAAGCATCAAAGGAAAAAGAAGAAGTTCTATACAGGGAGGGACTTTATTATGATGGATAAAAATGAAAAG
>JAXEUE010000262.1:0-2800 GCA_034115005.1 Blautia sp. | reverse complement strand
CTTCTGGCGAATAGTAGGATAGAATAGAATCTCTTTTATCAGTAGTAATCATTGGAAACAGTTGGTATCCATCAAAAGACACTATCCCTTGTTCATACATGATGTTAAAGAATTGCCTGAGAGTAAACTGGACCCCGCTGATGGTTTGAGATCTGTAATCCAGACTGTTAACAAACTCATAAACATTCTTTCTATCAATGTTCGACAGATCTGTCTGAGCATCTTCGAGATAATTTAGGAATTTTCTCACGGTCTGGAGTTTGCGTTTGACAGTCACATCCCTGATTCCTTCTTTTTGTCCACTTTTAAATATTTCGATGTACTTAGCGCTGTTCATAATTTCCTCCTTTCATTTGCCAAGTACATTCAGTATATCAGGTATATTTGATTTAAAAGTTATGAGAAGTAAAATATGGAAAAACAGATTGAAAATCGTGAATTACCGCCACCTCTTCTCATAACTTTTCTCTTCTCATAAGACTGGTTATGATATTCTTCTCATAACCAGTCTACTTCAACCTGTTCACCGGGTTTGCGATTGATATGCATGGTAGCGCGTCGTTTCTGCTCATCCTGCTGGATGTGATAGCAGAATTGGGAATACATGAGCGGTTCCTCACCGTTAGCACGGCAGTCCTCCATGTATTCTGTCCACAGAAGCTTTTTGCTGACTCCGTTGCGGAGCAGTTCCTTGTGGATGTAAGCATAGTCAGGCATCCTTTTATTGGATGTGACTTGATTTGCAGAAGGGAAAAACTTTTCTGCAAGTACAGCATCGGTATCGCTTTCATCAAGTGGCCAGGAAATATCTAATTCCTTAGCTCGCCTTAAAACGCGATTGACCGTCTTCTTGGATACATTGCAGCTGTCGGCAATGTTCTGCTGACTGAGTCCCAGACCACTAAGTCTGAGAATCTCTCGATACTTGGTCATAGTCATGACCTCCTTTGAATGTATTTACACCTCTCGGTGCATGATTACATTCTAAAGGATTTATGATAAAGGTTTCCACCACCGGAATGGTGGTTTCCTTAAAAACGGATTTGCGGTTTCCTATCCCCGGACAGCAGGGACACGGAGGCCGGATTATTCATTCGTTTCACACACTTTTAGTACCAATCCAGTACCAGCTATTTTTTGTCATTATTGTGTGTAGTTCCGGTGGCTTACAGGTCATTTGACTATTCAAAGAATAATCGTCTGTTGGTTTGCAAGTTCACCTATGGAAATTATAATCTCAAACTACTGTTTCTGCAACAAAAAGTTTTGTGGTACTAATCAGTAGTACCACGATTATTTTCTATGTATTGGCTGAAATCAATCACCTTTGCTGGATTTCTCTTAGGCACAATTCCTGCATCACGCCATGGATCACACGACCGATATACATTGTATAGTAATTCCAGTTTCTTGGCTCAATATCTGTCATTGCTATTGTATATCGATTGCTGGCATTTACAATAAACAGGACATTTCTTCCTTTTATTTTCGTCAAATGTGTATCCCAGCAAAACACAAGTGAAACACCCTTTATTTCATCAATCTTTGTTGTTTTTAATCGTTCTTGAACTGCTTTTGTTGCACCTATCTCCACGTGTATCACCTGCTTATCTCAAGTATTCTTTTTACTTCCTGCTGCAATTCGTCACTGAATTCTGATAAATCATCATATGTAATCACCTTCAGTCTTATAAGACGAACGATATCCCATATTGCCTCTGACTTGCTCAACTCCATAATTACTCCAGGATGATGCTTATCTTCCTTTATCCGCTTTTCCAGTTCCCAGAATTTCTCTGATGCATGCTTTGTATCATCATTCAGAAAATCCAAATATTCTTTGACAAGACCTTTCATATAGTTTTCCTGCCAGTCTGATAATCTTTCTCGAAATAATTTCCAATCTTTTTTGCTCATGTCCATGATTTTAATCCTCCTCAGTCTCATGTTAGTCTCAACAAACAGTGTCAAAAATGAGACTGACTTTAGGCTGTACTCATACAATTCAACCACCAATGCCGATTTTATTGCTTTTCTTCCATATTATGTAGTCTCACCAAGTCTCAAATCTCATGAGACTTCGTTGAGACTAACTCCAGAATACTCTTGGATGCCACCTGATTCACACATTTCTAATATTTTTTCTTCGACTTATTTGTTTCACTCTTGAGCTAATTTTATCTTTAGTTCAAGAAGAAAAACCTCTGTTTATCAGCATTTTCTTCTTTCATCTTGGACTAAAATATAATTACTTGAACTAATTTAGCTCAAAAACTATTTTTCTCTTTTCATAGCTTGAATAATATAATGCACTTTCTATTCGTTAATCTCCCAGTGTCCACTGTAACCACTTCCGACATATGATACATTAGACATTTTTTTGATTTTTCGTTTTACTGTTGCAATTCCAATTTTCAATTCCTTTGCCATATCTGCCGTTGATACTTGCGGATTTTCCTTTATCATTTTGATGATTTTTTCTTGAGTATCATCTTGGGTATCACCTTGAGTATCATCTTGGGTATCACCTTGAATTTTCTCTTCGTTTGCATGTGTTGCATAATTAGAACCATAATTCAAATTATACAAAATCAATGTAAAATCATCATTATTTGCATCAAAGACCGGCATCTTGGTTTCATCAAATTCTACTTGTCCCTCATAATCTGCCAATATCTTCTTAAATCCACTACCTCTACGCTCCATATATTTTAAACGGCTGAATATATCAGCTAATATCGGATTTCTTCGCTTTGACGGGATTTTCAACAAATCTTTTCCTTCTAGAGATATTCCACTT
>JAXEUE010000261.1:0-6044 GCA_034115005.1 Blautia sp. | reverse complement strand
CTATAAAGCAGTATTTGGTGAATAAGGAGATATTACCATAATGGAAAAATTAGAACTTCAGAAAATTGCAAACGAAGTCCGCAAGGACATCGTGACAGCAGTTCACGCTGCAAAAGCAGGACATCCGGGCGGATCTTTATCCGCAGCTGATGTCTTCACATATTTATACTTTGAAGAAATGAATATTGATCCTGCAGATCCAAAGAAACAGGATCGTGACCGTTTTGTTTTATCAAAAGGTCATACAGCACCGGGTTATTACTCTGTACTCGCAGAGAGAGGATACTTCCCCAAGGAAGATTTGAAGACTCTGCGTCATCTGGGATCTTATTTACAGGGACACCCTGATATGAAACATATTCCGGGTGTTGATATGTCCAGCGGATCACTGGGACAGGGAATTTCTGCAGCTGTGGGAATGGCTCTTTCCGCCAGGTTGAGCAATGAGAACTATCGTGTATACACTCTTTTGGGTGATGGAGAAATTCAGGAAGGACAGGTTTGGGAGGCATCTATGTTTGCAGGTGCCCACAAACTTGACAACCTTGTGGTGATCGTTGATAATAATGGACTTCAGATTGATGGAAGCGTTGCAGATGTATGCTCTCCATATCCTATTGACAAAAAATTTGAAGCGTTCAATTTCCATGTGATCAATGTTGCAGACGGCAATGACATGGATCAGTTAAGGGATGCGTTTAATGAAGCAAGAGCTACCAAGGGAATGCCTACAGCCATTATTATGAAAACTGTAAAAGGTAAAGGTGTTTCATTTATGGAGAATCAGGTAGGATGGCATGGCAAGGCTCCTAATGATGAACAGTATGCTCAGGCAATGGCAGATTTGGAGAAAGTAGGTGAAGCATTATGTCAGAAGTAAAGAAAATCGCCACAAGAGTCAGCTATGGAAATGCTCTTGTAGAATTAGGTAAAAAACATGATGATCTGGTGGTTCTGGATGCTGACCTTGCTGCAGCTACTCAGACTGGTATTTTCAAAAAAGAATTTCCTGAGCGCCATATTGACTGTGGCATTGCAGAATGCAATATGGTTGGGATAGGTGCAGGACTTGCTACAACAGGTAAGGTTCCGTTTGTAAGTACTTTTGCGATGTTTGCGGCAGGACGTGCTTATGAGCAGGTTCGTAATTCTGTAGGATATCCTAAACTGAATGTAAAAATTGGTGCGACTCATGGCGGAATTTCTGTTGGAGAAGATGGAGCTACTCATCAATGCTGTGAAGATTTTGCCCTGATGAGAGTTATCCCTGGTATGGTTGTTGCATGTCCGTCAGATGACATTGAAGCCAGAGCTATGGTGGAAGCTGCTTATGAACATGTAGGACCTGTATATATGAGATTCGGACGTCTGGCTGTTCCTGTAATCAATGACAGACCAGATTATAAATTTGAACTTGGTAAAGGTATTGTGCTTCGCGAAGGCAAAGATCTTACTATTATTGCAAATGGACTCTGTGTGGCACCTTCCCTGGAAGCTGCTGAAAAACTTGCAGCCGATGGAATTGATGCGAAAGTGATCAATATCCATACGATCAAACCTCTTGATGAAGACCTTGTAGTAGCTGCTGCAAAAGAAACAGGAAAGGTTGTGACAGTTGAGGAGCATTCCATTATCGGTGGTCTTGGCGGTGCTGTATGTGAGTGCCTGTCAGAGAAAGCTCCTGTTCCGGTTAAGAGGATCGGCATTAATGATGTCTTTGGTGAATCAGGTCCTGCGCCTGCTCTTCTTGAAAAGTATGGTCTTGATGCAGAAGGTATTTATAAGCAGGTCAAGGCATTTGTATAACATAGGATTCCCTGTGTGATAGCATCTGCCATAGAAATAACAGTAGACAGGCGGGTGGTCTGTAGTGTAAGCTGCTCCAGAACTCCTCCTATGTTTACAATTCCTGTGATATGAATATCACCTACAGGAGGCAGTTCCTTTTGAACTCCGGCACCTGGGTAAAGTGCTCCACTTCCAATGGTCACATATCCCAGGTGCTTTTTTTGTCCCAGAGAAGCATCTATGGCAATAATCAGCCCGTCAGGATGTGCAGATTTGATATATCTTGAAATTTTGGGCAAATTCAGTGCATGTACAGGTTGTTCCAGGGTTCCATATACGTAAATTCCCTTCATATTCAGGTGACTCAGTTGCTGACCTATATAGGGCCCCAGACAGTCACCGGTCACTCTGTCGGTTCCTATACACAAAAAAATCAGTTCTGACCATCTTCCAGGATGATGAAGTATACATTTTTTCAGAATATATGCTATCTCTTTGGAAGAGTTTTCTTTTTGGGAATTAATATAAAATACCATGGAAAATCCTTTCTGAAAGTTCTTTTTGTTTCATCATATCCCAAAGAAGAATGAATTATGCATAGTGCAAAATGTGTCGCTAAATTCTTATAAATATGTCTTACAATGTGATAAAATCCGCGTTTTCCATATGATATGCTGATACCCGAAGGGGTGATAGGACATGATAGAAGTCATTTATAAGGATGAAAATCAGGATACCCGGGAAAATGAAGGAATGTTTGTTCTTCCCAGAAACATACGTCAGATCGGTCAGATACGGGATGACTGTAAAATTTACATGGAAGACTACGTTTATACGTTCCTGGTGCGTCTGTCCAGATCAGGAGAAAAAGATGAACAGAATGCAAAAGTTGCAGTATTTACAGGGGAGACGCAATGGAGAGACGGTACTGTTTATTTTTTTATTAAAGGTGCAATAATGACAAAGGATATGGAAGCTGCCCAGGACCATATTGATTTTTCAAAGGAAATCTGGGAAAAAATCAATGAGGAACAGAAAACATTTTTTGAAAACCAGGAGATTATAGGATGGTTTTTCTCTCAGCCTCAGCTTGTATTAGAACCATCGGAACTTTTTACAAAAGTCCATCTTAAATATTTTGGAGGAGAAAAAATCCTTATGCTTATGGAACCTCAGGAACGCGAGGATGCTTTTTTCCGATATGAAAATAATTCTATGGTACGTCTTGGCGGGTACTATATCTATTATGAAAAAAATCCTTGCATGCAGGAATATATGCTGGAAAAAAATAAAGAACTTGAAAATGAACTGACAGAGAAAGTTGAAGATGATGCAGTAAAAAATTTTCGGAAAATCATTTCAGATAAAAAGGACACAAAAAAGGAACAGGAGACATCTTCTGTTTTTTCTTATGTTGCGACAGCGTGCCTGGTTGCAGCGGTACTTGCAGCAGGATTTAATTTTTACAGAAATTATCGAAATCTGAATCAGAATATGGAGAAAGAGGAGAGCAGAACAGTGTCTTCTGTAATTCTGGAAGAAGCTACACCAGTTCCATCCAGATCTGAGAAAACTGAAATCACAAGTACTCCGATTCCTGCAAAGACTGTTCTGCCCGAAACCAGTAAAAATAAAAAAACGGCGGAAGAAGTATCCAGCACTTCTGCTCAGATATATCATGAGGAGGCGGATACACGAAAAGCACAGAAAAGAGTCAGGGAAGAGGTGGAAAAGGAAAACCAGGCGGCAGTTTCCGCTTCTTTACATGAAACCTATGTAATTCAACCCGGTGATACTTTATATCAGATCAGTATGGACAGATATGGAAATACCAGTGCAATCAAAAAAATCTGTGAACTGAACAAAATGAGCGTAGACCAGATTATTTATCCAGGACAAATAATTGTATTACCTTAGAAAGATGTGCTATAATGAAAGACAGTAAACTGTGAAAAAGAACAGATAAGATAAGGAAAAGATAAACAATGGCTAATACAATGAAAAAAATGATAAGAAAGCATAAAAAGAAAAAGCTTATGGCTCAGAAGGCCAGGCTTGCCAGACAGCAGGGGAGAATCGAAACAGAAAAAGAGCATGATGATTATCAGACCAGACTTTCAAGGCATAAAAAAAAGATGGCTAAGAAGACTCTTATAACTGTTGCTGCTGTAATTGTTATTGTGGCAGCTTTCGTCATTTATATGGAAAAAAGAAGCTATCATAATTATAAAATTCTGCAGACAAGTGAACAGGAAGATATAGTCTCTACAAATTATGTGGAGATGGAAGGAAATATTTTAAGGTACAGTCCTGATGGCGTTTCACTTGTATCAGATAAAATGGAAACGCTCTGGAGTGAAACATATTCCATGCAGAATCCTGTTGCAGATGTACAGGGCTCCAGAGCGGTAATTGCTGATAAAGATGGAAACAGTATTTTCATGTTTGATAAGTCCGGTAAAACAGGGAATGTTACAACATCATATTCCATCGTCAAGGCAAGAGTGTCTGAAAGTGGGTTGGTAGCAGCTATTCTCGATGGTGGTGATGACACCTGGATTAACTTTTACAGTTTTGACGGAAGCCTGATTGCAGAAAATCAGACAAGAGTAGACGATCCAGGCTATCCTCTGGATGTAACAATATCCGACAATGGCGTAATAATGATGGTAACTTATCAGTTTGTGGATGGAAATGAAACAACAAGCTATGTCGCATTTTACAATTTCGGTGATGTGGGTCAGAATGAGGACGACAGAATTGTAAGTGGATATAAATATAAAGGAGTCGTAATACCTCAGATTGGATATCTGGCTCATAATCGAAGTATAGCTATAAGAGATGATGGTTTTACATTGTACAAAGGAGGACAGATACCTAAGGAAGTTAAAACCATAAAGGTGGACAAGGAAATTGTCAGCACATTTTTTGACAACGATCTGGTAGGTCTTGTATTTAAAAATGACAGTAAAGATAAACAATATACTATGAAGGTATATAAATCGGACGGTACACTGAAATTTAAAAAGGATTTCAATATTCCTTATACAACAATAAAAATGAGTGATGGAAACATCCTTATGTACAACAGCTCCCAGATATGCATTGTGAACAGCAAGGGAGTTCAGAAATATATGGGGACAGTTGATGGAACGGTAAAAAATTTCTTTAAAATAGGGTGGAACAGGTACATCCTTGTATTAGACAGCGGAGTAAATTTAATTAAACTGAGATAGGGGGACATTTTATGACTATAACATGGCCAGGAATTGTGGCACTTGTTTTGCTGGGATTTTCCTGCTATGCCGGGTACAGGCACGGCCTGATCCGGGAATTAGTATCTATGGTCTGCGTAATCCTCTCATTCGTGGTTGTCTGGTTTATAAACCCATATGTGAATCAGTTTCTTCGCGATAATACAGGAATATATGACACGGTACAGGAAAGATGCAGTGAATTTGTAGAAGAAAAAAGCAATGAATCAGAAAAAACAGATGGTGACAAACAGAATGACGTGATAAAAAACCTGAATCTTCCTTCTCTTCTGACAAATGGCATCTTTGAAAATAATACGACTGATGTATATACATATTTGTCAGCAGTTACTTTTTCAGAGTATCTCGCGCATTATCTTGCGGAGATTGTGATTAATGGTTTATCTTTTCTGGTTTCGTTTATTCTGTCCACTCTTTTAATAAGATGTATAACCTGGGCAGCTGATCTGATTACCAGGATTCCTGTTATAAAAGGTGCAAATAAAATCGCCGGGGCACTTTTCGGCCTGATAAAATTCGTGGTCATTATCTGGATATTATTCCTTGTTCTAACTGTATTATGTAATACAAGGTTTGGAGAAAACGGTTTGAAGCTGATCAGGCAGGACCAGCTGCTTAATTTTCTCTATGACAAGGATATTCTCATCAGGATTTTTATGAACATATTTTATATGAAATAAAAAGAAAAAAATGGGAAAAAAGTGTTGACAATTTTTTTTATATATGATAAATTAAATGAGCTGTCAATAAAACGGCAGATCGTGTTTGGAAAAACTTTTAGAAAAAGCAAAAAAATGCTTGACAGAGTCGAAAGAACATGATAAAGTGAATAAGCTGTCGTAAGACAGAAAACCTTGATAACTGAACAGTGAAACACATACGATTCTCGAAAATTCTTTTACATTCAAGAACGGTTGAAGAAACCAAAAACAGTAAAGACGAGAGATAACTAAGCTAGAAGGTTGTCTTGAGTGCATCAAA
>JAXEUE010000260.1:0-4560 GCA_034115005.1 Blautia sp. | reverse complement strand
TGATCTATATTAAGTAATATGGTAAACGATAAAAGTAAACAGTATAAGCAGCAGAACAGTTGGATCAAAGAAAACTGTACACGTATTGGTGGAACATTTCCAAAGGATTTTGCACAGGAGTTCAAAGATGCTTGTAAAGTACTTGGTATTTCACAGGCAGAAGCTATCAGACAAGCAATGCAGGAGACAATTGAAAAGGCAAAAAAATAAATCTGTCCAAATTGTCCAAATACTACGTGCTATTATGGTAGTGTCGAAAGAGAGTTCATAAGGGCTCTCTTTTTACGTTGGCACTGTCGAACCTCCCTATTTTTTAGAACAACTGTAATATTGATTGACAGTGCCTTTAAAGAGGAATGATCATGGATGAAGATGTAATTGATGTATCACACTTGTCAGAAGAAGAATACAAGCAGCATATGAGAAGGCTGCAACAGCTGCATACTGTAGAACGCCAAATTAAATACACATAAAACCAATAATATATTCAAATTAAATAAAAAAACGATGCAGAGAAAAGACTAAATCATAGTCAAAATATCTGCATTTTCTGTATGATTAGAAGCAAGGAGAAAGGAATAAAAAAAATAGAGGCACGATATAAACTCCCCAGTCTGTCTCTAACCTCTATTCCCTAAAAACAATATTATGATAATTGCATATGATGATTGCGTCAATAGTGATATAGATCAGGCATATTATGATGAATTATCCAATTCATTAAGAATAGAAGCTGTTAAATGTTCTGCCTGTAAACAGGTAGGATTCAAAGTACACAGCTATTATTCAAGACACCTGAAGCGGGAATTGTATGAAGAACAGGCAGATGATCGTATCCTAATAAAACGCGTGATATGTAAAAGCTGCAGAAAAACGCATGCAATCCTTCCAAAATCAATAATTCCCTATTCACATGTTTCTCTGTCTGATACAGTTGAAATCATTGAATCCAGTGAAACAGACGACAATATCAAAAACAAGTACTGGATCACTATGGAAGATATCAGAAACATAAAAAGAAGATTTACTCTTTTCTGGAGACAGAGGCTGCTGAGCTTTAACATTTCTATCAGTGATGACAATCTCTGTGAACTGTGCTTTCTGAATCACAGGCTGCAATTTATGCAGATTAGATGCCAGCCTGTAATACTTATTCACATCACCACTTAGAATGGCCTTCCTACAGGTTTATGTTTGAACTATCTTCTAGTCATAGGAGGTATTTCAATACATGGATGAAATATATAGAGAAAAAATAGCTTTGTTCCGTTACGGAATCATTGCACCTCTTGTCACTGCTTCTGAAATGTCAGATAAGGAACGCGCAGGTTTTTTTCGTGATGCTTCATTAAAGACTTACACAAATCCTGGAGGCAAGGCTGTGACGTACAGTGAATATACGATACGAAGATACTATCAAAACTATCAGGCAGACGGACTGGATGGCTTGAAACCTGAAAGAAGAAGTGACTGTGGACATTCCAGAAAAATGGATGATGAGGTCAGGACACAGATCAACTATCTTCATAAAGAATATCCCCGTCTGCCCTGTACACTCATTTATCAGAAGCTTATCGATAACCATACGATCAGGGAAGGAGATATTTCACTTTCTACAATTACAAGATATGTCAACAGTCTTAAACGGCAGGAAAATTATGTCATCAAAGAGTTCAGACGATATGAGCTGGAACATATCAATGAAGTATGGTATGGAGATTCAAGTGTTGGACCATATTTAAAAATTGGAAAAGAGAAAAAGAAAGTATGGATCATCGCATTGATTGATGATGCATCAAGGTTCATTGTCGGAATCGATGTGTTTTTCAATGACAACTTTGTAAATCTCATGAGCGTCATCCGTTCAGCAGTCATTAAATTCGGGAAGCCCAAGACATTGAAGTTTGACAATGGAGCCAACTACAGATCTCACCAGATGGAACTTCTTGGAGCCCGTATGGGAACGGTCGTCAATTACGCACCCCCTTATACTCCGACGGGGAAAGCAAAAATTGAGCGCTGGTTCCGGACGATGAAGGATCAATGGATGTCAAAGCTGAACATGCATGATTTTGAATCACTCGATGATCTCAGAGACAGCCTGATGCACTGGGTTCAGAAATACAATCAGAGCCCGCACAGTTCTCTGAATGGCAGGACACCTCAGGACAGATTCTTTGAAGAATCATCACTGATCATTCGTATGGACGAAGAAAGAATTGAAAAAACATTCCTGCTTGAAGCCGAAAGAAGAGTGTCCAGAGATAATGTCATTACTCTGGATGATAAAGAATATGAAGTAAATTATAAATACGCAGGACAGAAGCTTCTGCTCAGATATTCACCAGATCTTTCAAAAATCTATTCAGTCGACAGAAGAAATGGAGAACTGGAAGAAATTAAATTGTTGGACAAGAAAGCAAACTCTACATTTCATAGAACGAGTTTCAAAATGTCCGGAGGAAATTGATAATGGATTACATCAGCAGATATGGATTTGAATTCAATCCGTATACAAAGAGTCAGAAATCATTTCTGATTGAAACATCTCAGTATCGAGAGGTCATCAGCCGGCTGAATTATCTGGATCAGGTAAAAGGATTTGGATTGATTACAGGACAGCCGGGAATGGGAAAAACAACGGCAATTCGAAACTGGGCCAGATCTCTCAATCCGGCTGCGTACAAGGTTGTATACATCTCTCTTTCAACTCTTACAGTGATGGAGTTTTACAGAATGATCGCAGAAGAGCTCGGGTATGAGCCGAGATTCAGAAAAAATGAAAATTTCCGAACAATCCAGAACGCAATCGACAGATTTGTCATTGAAAAGAGAATGACTCCTGTATTCATATTTGATGAAGCAAATTATATGAAGAGCGCAACGCTGAATGATTTGAAGATTCTGTTCAATTTCGAAATGGATTCAGTAAACAAGGCGGTCATTATTCTGGCAGGTCTTCCACAGCTGAATAATACACTGCGCCTGGCATCGCATGAGCCGCTGACCCAGAGGATCATCACAAATTATGAAATGGAACCATTACAGCTTGAAGAAGGAAAAAAATATATTCTGGATAAGCAGCGCGGAGCAGGCTCGCACATGGAAGTGTTTGAAAAAAGTGCCCTGGAAGCTATCGTGAATGCATCTAACGGCATTCCAAGAGTAATAGATAAAATAGTAAATCAGGCATTAGTAATCGGCAATGCATTGAACGAAAATATCATTACATCAGAAACAGTAATGAAAACTGTAGAGGATCTTCAGGTGTGAAAAGAATTCAGTATAAATGTGAAGTCAGAAACCGTGCATGGCAGGCTGAAATAAAAATATTCACAGATGTATATCCAATAGAGGCAGTCATAACAGGAAGAGGATATGCGTTTCATATCATCTACGGAAAACACGCAAATGGATATTATCTGGTCATACCTGAAATGTATATCGGATGTGAGATGGCTTATTACAAAGATGTATTCTGGAATAAATGCTCGCTGGAAAGAACAGAATTAAGTCCATATGAAATAGAAACACTCGTACAGGGAATAAAACAATTAGAAATAGAGGAAGACTGAAATGGAAGCAACAGATATTATTGAAATATGTGAGTATATATTAAAGCAGAGGGAACTCGCTGTCGAAAAAGATGAATCAGAAGATTGGGTATTTGAATACCTGCGACACATAGATGAAAAACTATCTAAACTGGAATACTATTTAAAAAAGAAAAATAATGATCTGAGTGAATCAGACAATGATAATCTGCCATTCTGAAACAGGACCCTATAGTCTGATCTATAGGGTCCTCAGTTTTTGAATAAATGATATTATATGTCATATTTGTAAACAATTTGAATACCAGCATCAAATAATTTGAATACTTCGGAATTTCACGTTATGTCTTCTGGCATTTAATTTGATTTTCTTAGTGTATTTAATGTGACGTTCTACAATCAGGACAGGCAACAGACAGAATATTATCAGGAGCTGGCTGGTGAACGTTACAAAATAGAAGCTAAAAATGCGGAGCTAAAAAAAGAACATGGATATGCACATACTGTATATGCAGGAATAAACGGGATGATGCTTCAGGCAGGTGTCACCATTTTTGTGGTGAATTTAAAAAGAATATTGAAGCTGAAAAAAAGATAGATAAGCAAAAATATATTGATAAAAACCAAATAAAACAGGTATATACCTCAAATTCTTTTCTGAAATTTGTGAATATACCTGTTTTCATTCTAATTTGTAAACAATTTGATTAAATCTCGTTTATGACTGATACTTTTTCAACAGTCTCGCCTAGGCATTCTTTTTTAAGTATTCTTCCAATTGTTCAACAGTATCAACAACTGTGACTGCACCTGCTTCAATCATGGATTGTTTGTTTCCATATCCCCAATTGACACCAATACAAGGTATTGCATGTTCTTTTGCACCAAGTACATCAAAATCTGTATCCCCAATCATAATGGCATCTTGTACATCTTGTTTTTCTAGTAAATAGGCAATGACCGCACTTTTATTTTCTCTAGAAGCATCTAAAGAAGCACCTGCAAT
>JAXEUE010000259.1:0-12620 GCA_034115005.1 Blautia sp. | reverse complement strand
TCATCCTGGTGAACATATACAGTCATTGTATCGATTCCTGAAGGAACATGTTCAAAACTGATTCCCTGATCTTCAAATACCTGAAGCACCTTACGGCCAAACCCTACTTCACTGTTCATCATAGATTTTTCAATATTAATGGAACAGAAGCCCTTCTTTCCGGCAATACCTGTAATCGTAAATTTAGGCTTTTTACATGTGCTTTCCACGATCAGGGTTCCCTGATCCTGTGGTCTGTTGGTATTTCTGATATTAATGGGAATACCATCGTCACGTACAGGGAAAATAGCATCCTCATGAAGCACAGTCGCTCCCATGTATGAAAGTTCCCTGAGCTCCCTGTATGTGATCGTTTCAATGACCTGAGGATTCTCCACGATCCTGGGATCCGTCACAAGAAAGCCGGAAACATCTGTCCAGTTCTCATACATATCTGCCCGGATAGCCTTTGCCACAAGGGACCCGGTTACATCGGAGCCGCCTCTTGAAAAAGTTCTGACCATTCCATCCTCACTGGCACCATAAAATCCCGGAATAACTGCGTTCTCACACCTGGACAGTTTCTTAGAGAGAAGACGATTAGTTATCTCTGACTCAAGATTTCCGTTTTTATCAAATCTGATCACGGAAGCTGCATCCACGAATTCGTATCCAAGATAAGCGGACATAATCTTTCCATTAAGAAATTCTCCTCTGGATGCTGCATATTCTGTACCAGCCTGAGCCTTAAAATCTGCTTCGATCCGGGCAAACTCCTCTTCCAGGGACAGCTCCAGATTCAGACCACGGATAATCTCATAATACCTTTCCTTGATGGCTTTCATCTGGTTACTGAAATCCTCTCCCCTGGCAGCGCATTGATAACAGGAGTACAGCATATCCGTAACCTTCGTATCCCCGTCAAATCTTTTCCCAGGTGCAGAAGGTACCACAAATCTCCTGCTCTCATCACTTCTGATTATTTCTCCTACTTTTCTGAACTGCTGGGCATTTGCCAGTGAACTTCCGCCAAATTTTACTACTTTCTTCATTTCCTGCTCCTTTTATGTCCTAACTTTTTCTCTCTGACGTTGTAAAATCCGTTAAATATTTTATTTAAAAAAATCAAAATTTGCAAGTATTTTTTTCAAATTCTGTCACATCAAAGACTTTCAGTGTATTTCCTTCCACCGTGAAATGTATATCTTTCTTTCCAAATGGCATCCCATATCGTTTGTTTACATCATGCTGATAGCCAGGTCTGGGATCGTCTGCAAGTACTTTCAGAACAGCCTTACGGTCTTTCTCTGGTAATTTCATTAAAAGTTCCTGAGGAAATTCCACCTGAAGCTTGTGGTCTTTCATTTTTTCAGGAAAGCTTCCAGATGCTTCCGGATGACAGTCTGAATAGGGAACATATGGTTTTACGTCAAAAATGGGTGTACCATCCATAAGATCAGCGCCTGAAACATACAATACAGTTCCAAGCTCTTTCTGGACTGCGATCCTGTCCAGTTTTACGCAGGAAAGCCCCAGCGGATTAGGCCTGATGGGAGATCTGGTGGCAAAAACGCCTTTTTTTACATTCCCGCCAAGCCTTGGAGGACGTACCAAAGGCATCCACTCTTTGGAAACATTTTCGGAAAATTCCCATATAAGCCAGATATGGCTGTATTCTTCCAGTCCTCTGAATGCATCTGGATTTCTGAACTCTGGCTCAAATACAATTTTTGCTTTCAGCTCACTGATTCTTCCACTCTGGCGTGGAATTCCGAATTTTGTGGGAAAATCATTTTCAATGTGTGCTATGGCTTTCATAAATTTCTCCCTTTAACTTTGCCATCACAGATGGAAATCTCTCCATATGAGTATGAGGAATGGCACGTGCCGCCACCATCATCTGAAGGAAGTCATCCACAGCGCCAAACTGAATATAAGTCATATGATCCAGAATGCCCTCAATATCATCCAGTACTTCTTTGTCTGTCAGTGCCTTCTCTGCACCAAGAAGAGAGGTATTTCCTGCATTAATGATCCTGTCCCTTTCCATATCGGGATACATACCGATGGTAATCGCAGATTCTTTGGATACATGTCTTCCAAATGCTCCTGCCACATAGAATTTATCTATATCCTCCATAGTAATTCCCGTTTCCTTCATCATAATTTCAACCATGGTATATGCTGCAGATTTCGTTTTCAGAAATTCATCAATATCTTCCTGATAAAAATATAAATCCGGAGCATACTCAACTGCCCATTCTTCTTCCATTTTCCTGATCTTTGGGCTTTTTTCCGGGACAAATTTACCCTGAATATTGATCCAGCCGTTAAGGAAAAGCTCTGCGATCATATCAACGATGCCAGATCCGCAGATTCCTTTTGGAGCCCCTCCTCCGATCACGCCAAGTTTAAACTCTCCCTGTTCCAGTTTGACAGTTTCCACAGCGCCATCTTCCGCCCGCATGCCTGTTTTAACCACTCCTCCTTCCAGAGCCGGACCTGCTGCCCCTGCTCCGCAAAGAAGGAATTCCTTATTTCCCATGACCAGTTCTCCGTTGGTTCCAATATCAAAAAATACACATATCTTATCCTGTTTATATATTTCTGTTGCCACCATGCCGCTTATGATATCTCCGCCCAGATAATTGGATTTTGCCGGAAAAATATATACATAACCATTTACAGGGAGAGACAGTTCACAGCCTTTTATATATCCTGGTCTGTCCGCCCTGACTGCATAGGGAGTATGAAATACACAGAAAGGATCCATGCCAAGCAGGAAATGGATCATAGTGGTGTTTCCTGCGATCACTGCCTGAATGCAGGAAGCTGCAGGAATTCCCGTCTTCTTCTCCAGGATCTTCATAGTGTGACAAATGCTGTCAATTGTGGCCTGTCTCACGGCTTCAAGCTGGTCAGGCTTATCTTTACAGTGAAAGATTCTTGTAAGAATATCGGTTCCATAAGTAATCTGGCGGTTAAAGGTGCTGGCTTTTTCCACGCATTTGCCTGTATTACAGTCCACAAGGCTTACCACCACTGTAGTACTGCCAAGGTCTATGGCAAATCCATAATGTCTGTCACTGGTGTTTCCTTCTTCCAGAGCAGTTACCTCCCACATGTTCCCGTTAAAGGCAAGAGAAGCAGTAAATTTCCACCCTGAATGCTCACATACAGGATATAACTGCCTCATTGCCTGATAGGAAATTTTTCCTTCAATTCCCCAGGCTTTTAATTCATCCAGAATTCTTACCTGGTCTGAACGGCTGTCTTCTTGTGTAGGCTCTGACAGCTCCATATATATTTTCTTACTGATACCTTCCATAAATTCCTGCTCCTTTTGTTCTTCACATCAATGTTCTATACATTTCAGAATGTTCTGATACATCTGAAAATAGGGAATATGATTTTCCCTGCTAAGTAGTGCTACACTTTCGTACTCGGGATAATAGCGCTCTTCTCCATCCAGCAGACAGACCTTTACCAGAGCTTCTCCATAAGGTGTTGTTACCGTTCTCTGCTCTCTTCTCAGAATTGTACGCTCCATTTGCGTATAACGTATTCCAATAGACGTTGTTTCTTCAAAAATAATTTTCTGCAGATCCTTCATTTTTTCCTTTTTACAGATTACGGTCAGAATCCAGGCAGGTCTGTTTTTTTTCATGTAAGCAGGAATATAATGAACATCTCTCGCACCCTCCTTCATAAGACGCTCCATTACATATCCAAGGGTTTCCCCGGAGCAGTCGTCAATATTGGTCTCCATCTTTATAACAGAATCCTTATCTCCCTTTTCATTACAAATCAGCATTGCACGAAGGATCCCGGAAGAATCCTCATAACTTATTCCCGCTCCCGTACCTGTTTTTTCCACTTCAAATTCATCTGGAAGAGTTTCTCCTGTCTGTATGGCAGCCACAATTGCCGCCCCCACAGGAGTAATAAGCTGTCCTTTTGCATCTGTAATATTAAGTTTCAGATGATATTTTCTTATTATGTCAAGTACCTGAGGCACAGGAACAGGTAAAATTGTGGAAGAAAATTTTACCGTACCCTTTCCTTCGCATAAAACCGGAACGATCACATCCGTAATGCCCAGGTCATCCAGGCACACTGCCGCAGAAACAATGTATGCCCCATCACGCAGGCAAACCCGGGATTGCTGCTCGTTCAGAATATTCCAGATTCTCACTGCCAGGGTTCTGGCTTCTTCTGTCATATCCGTTTGTTCAACAGCGTGAAGAAACTCCTGATTTCCCCAAAATCTAGTTTCTGAATCATTCTCATAACCAGGCAGGCAAAAATCGCAGGCAAGAATCCCTGCTCTGTCCACCTTCTCTATTTCATAAGAAAAACCGGGAACAGTAAGACTTTCAAGAGCCCGTTTCAAAACTTCCCGGTCAGCTCCCAGATCAAGAAGTGCTCCCACAGTCATTTTCCCGGTAATTCCAGAATAACATTCCAGATACAAAGTTTTTCCTGTCATTTTTCTTTTTCCTCATAATCATCCAGAAAGTTATAGTATTCTCCATCCTTGTGATATCCTATCACAGTACGAAGATTAATATCCCTTACACAATTAAATATATTGGACTCGATCACACTGCTTTCTTTCCTGAAATGGGCGATCAGCTCCTTCATCTCATCACGTTTGGATCCTCTTCCCCCTCCACAGCTTACACAGTTCTCCGTAAATCTGCAGGCACACTGAATGAACTGCAAACCATTGGCATCTCTCCAGGCTTTGATGGCAGACTCCTTGATCAGGTACATAGGACGGATCAGTTCCATTCCCGGAAAATTCTGACTGTGAAGCATAGGCATCATAGTCTGTACCTTCCCGGCATAAAGGATGCTCATAAGAATCGTTTCGATCACATCATCAAAATGATGCCCAAGGGCAATTTTGTTGCACCCCAGTTTCTGAGCATTGGAATAAAGGTAACCTCTTCTCATTCTTGCGCATAGATAACAGGGATTCTTATCAATTTCAGCCACTGTATCAAATATATTACTTTCAAATACAGTCAGAGGAATGCCCAGAAGTTTTGCATTATCCTGGATAATTTTCCAGTTGTCTTCGTTATATCCCGGATTCATTACAAGAAAAACAGCGTCAAAATGGATATTTCCATGTCTTTGAAGCTCCTGTATCAGCTTTGCCATAAGCATGGAATCCTTTCCTCCGGAAATACAGACTGCGATCTTATCCCCTTCCCTGATCAGATGATAATCACTTAGAGCTTTTGTAAACGGTCTCCAGATTGTTTTGCGGAAGGTTTTGATAATACTGTGTTCAATCTCAGCCGTCTTTTTCTCCTTCTGTTCTCTGGCATCATTTTCCATAAGACGCCCCAGGGAAAGGCGAAGATATGCCCTGTATCCTCCCTGAACATTCACTGCATGGTATCCCTTCTCTGTAAGGAGTTCCACAAATCCCTGGCTTCTCTCACCTGTATGGCACATGACATATACAGGTTTATCCTTTGGGATCGTATTCATCTTTTCTTCAAATTCATCTCCCGGTATATTTACCGCTCCGGGAATGGTTCCTCTTTTAAACTGATCTGAAGGGCGCACATCCACAATAGTAATGCGGGACCTGTCTTCTTTTTCCAAATTCTCTACACTGATTGATTTCATCTTATACCTGCCTTAAATATTTTCACTGTCTGTGCCGGGATCCGGTCCTGCACAGCCACGGATCAGATCCTTTACGATCTCCCCTGCAAGGATCAGCCCTGCCACAGAAGGAACAAAAGCTACACTTCCTGGAACATCTCCGCCAGTCTTTACAGGATCTTCTTCTGAATATACTACCTTAAGCTCCTTTACTCCCCGTTTCTTCAATTCTCTTCTCATTACTCTGGCAAGAGGACAGACCTTTGTTTTGTAAATATCTGCCACACAGAACCGGCTGGCATCCAGCTTATTCCCCGCACCCATGGAACTGATGACGGGAGTTCCAGTCTCTTTGGCTTTCATAACTATTTCAATTTTTGCCGTAACTGTATCTACCGCATCCACCACATAATCGTATTCTTCAAAGTGAAAGTCTTCAGAGTTTTCCGGAAGAAAGAAGCACTTATGAGCCCTTACTTCTGCCTGTGGATTGATCTCCAGAATACGTTCCTTCATCACATCCACTTTATATTGTCCCAGGGTCTTCCTTGTGGCAATAATCTGCCTGTTCAGATTGGAAAGACACACTGTGTCATTATCAATCAGATCAAAAGAGCCTACTCCGCTCCGGACAAGTGCCTCACATACATAGCCTCCCACTCCTCCGATGCCGAAAACTGCCACATGGGAATTCTTAAGTTTTTCTATTGCTTCTCTGCCCAAAAGAAGCTCCGTCCTTGAAAACTGATCCGGCATACTATTCTTCCCTTTCTTTGGAGAAAGCAAGGTAAGCAGCCCCAAGAAGGCCGGAATCTTCTCCAAGGGTAGATTTGCGGATTTTTATAAGAGGTTTCATGTTTTCAAAAACCTTACTCTTTACCAGTTCTTCCACTTCTTCCACAAAGCCTTTGATCTTAATAGCTACAGATCCTCCAAGAATCACAATTTCCGGATCTGCCAGTGCATAAATAACAGCAATAAAGTTGGCAAGATATGTTTTTGCATCCTTCATAATAGCCTGTGCTGCTTCATTTCCGGAAAGTGCCAGATCATTAACTTCTCCGGCATGTTTCACGGAAAGTCCTGCTTTTTTTGCACGGGTTGTAATGGCAGTTCCGCTGCTGATAGCCTCAATTCCCCCAGGAAGAATAGAACCATGGGAAGGGCCATCCTGCATCATAATACAGTTTGCCACTTCGTTTCCATATCCATGAGCTCCCTGATAAATCTTTTTGTCTATAATAAATCCTGCCCCGATTCCTGTGGAAATTGTAAGAAACTGGACATAACGACAGTCACGTCCTTCTCCCTTCACTGCTTCAGCAAGAGCAGCAAGATTGGCATCGTTATTCAGATACACAGGGAGTCCGATCCTTTTACTCAGTTCTTCTGCCACATACATATGTCTCCATCCTCCCTTTAAATTAGGAGGGGTAAGGATCTGACCTTTCAGAAGGTCAAGGGGACCCGGGCAGGACATACCCACACCCACGATTTCCTTATCATATGATTTGATAACTGATGCGATCTGTCCCAAAGTTTCTTCCGGCTCTTCAGGATTTGTAGAAAACTGGTATCTGTCAATAATCTCCAGATTTTCATCTGCCAGGGCAACTCTTGTGTTTGTTCCTCCAATGTCAATGGCTACTGCATATTTCATAATATATTTCTCTTACACCTGGGATGTAAGTTCTCCTTTCTTATTCTACCGTACATACACGGATCAGATTTGTCTTACCGGGAATTCCAAGAGGAACGCCTCCTGCAAATACTATGGTATCTCCTTCTTTAACAAGCCCATGTTTCTGAGCAGCTTCCATAGAACGAAGGCAGAGAATCTCAGAGCTGTATTCCTCTTTGATACGCATAGGATAAACACCCCAGGACATATTCATCTGACGACATACACGATCAGAGCTGGAACAGCCGCCAATGGGGCATCCAGGCCTGTATTTGGAAATAAGACGTGCGGTTCTGCCTGTCTTACTTACTGCCAGAATCGCATTGGCCTTCAGATCAATGGCTGTCGTGCAGGCAGCATGTGATATGGCATTTGTTACATTTGGATTCTCTTCCCGGTCAGATTTTCTGAACAACTTATTGTAATCAATATTTTCTTCCATATGCTCTGCAATTCTCACCATCATCTGCAAAGCCCTTACAGGATATTTCCCTGCAGCTGTTTCGCCGGAAAGCATAATGGCACTCGTCCCCTGGGAAATAGCATTTGCCACGTCCGTTACTTCCGCACGGGTAGGTCTTGGATGAATCATCATGGAATCAAGCATCTGCGTCGCTGTAATCACCTGCTTTCCTGCAGAATAAACCTTCTGTATGATCTTCTGCTGGATTACCGGCACATACTCCAGAGGGATCTCCACTCCCATATCCCCTCTGGCAATCATAATTCCGTCTGCTTCTTCAATAATTTCATCTATATTATCCACACCCTGCTGATTCTCGATCTTGGCAATAATATGAATGTCCGAGCCTCCGTTTTCATTCAGGATTTTCCTCACTGCACGTACATCATCTGCTGTACGCGTAAAAGATGCGGCAACAAAATCAAATCCTTCTTTAATTCCAAAAATCAGATCATCATAATCTTTCTGACTGATAAAATTCATTTTCAGGTCAGCACCCGGAACATTCACCCCTTTTCTGTTTGAAACAGTTCCGGCATTGATCACTGTACACACAATATCCTGTCCCTGAATTTCTTTCACTTCCATGTCAACAAGCCCATCATCGATCAGGATATGACCACCTGGCTTAACATCTTTATAAAGTTCTTTATAGGTAATGCTGACGCAATCTTTCGTACCCTCCACTTCCTTGCCGGTCAGTGTAAAGGTCTGTCCTTCTTCCAGAGATACTTTGCCATCCCTGAAACAGCCCAGTCTGATCTCCGGGCCTTTCGTATCAAGCAAAGCAGCAATAGGTCTGTCATATTTCTCCCGGAGCTCTTTTAACTGATCCAGACGTCTTTTCTGCTCATCATGCAGCCCATGGGAGAAATTAAATCTGGCCACATCCATGCCTTCTTTGATCAGTTCTTCCAGAATATGATCCTGGTCAGTAGCCGGGCCCAAAGTACAAATGATCTTGGTTTTTCTCATTTTCATTTCCTCCGGATTCATTTTTTAACTTTATATAAAAAATAATAGCGCCAGATTCAAAAATTGATCATGACGCCATTATTTTACTTCATATTATTTCCTTTTTCAAGTAACTTCATTACTTTTCCAGCGGCTTGGCTGACTCTCACATATGGAATTCCACTGACAGTCACCGCATATTTCCTTTCGTCTTTTTGCTGAGAGAATCTTTCCTTCCACCTGCCGTACAAATTCATAAAAAGGCATAATTTCGTCCTGTGAAAAACCACAGAACTCCAATACCTGGCGATCATATCTTTCAGTCAGGCTATGGGAAACACAGACTCCTTCCAGATTATTGGGACAAACAGAACAGATTTCGTCTGTGCTTACACAAAGTTTCACAACAGTTCCATTCTGGAATGTATCCAGCATCTTCTTCATATGCCAGGAAAATCTGTCACTGTACCCCTCTCCCCTGAAATAGGCAAGACACATACCATGATGGGGACGAAGGGTAAATACTTTATCTGTACACATATTTTCTGACCTTTCCCGACAGAACATAGGCCAGCCCGATTTTGATCAAATCAGGAATAATAAATGGAACCACACACCACCCAAGAACTGTGGCAAGACCTACAGCACCTGAGGATCTTGTATAAACGATCATAAACCATATGGTTCCAAAAGCATAACACACGATCAGTCCTGCCAGCATAGAAAGAATCTGCATCACTGGTTTTTTCCCAAATAATTTCTCAAATCCCCACATTACAAGGGCAGAAAGCAGAAAACCTACAATGTATCCCCCTGTTGTTCCAAGCAGGATACCTATTCCTCCCTGAAAACCAGCAAATACCGGAATTCCCAGAACTCCCAGAAGAATAAATACCAGAACTGCAAGAGTACCTCTTTTTCCTCCCAGCACACCTACTGCCACAAACACGCCAAAAGTCTGTAATGTAAAAGGAACCTGAACTGGAATGGAAATCCAGGAACATATTGCCATAATTACTGCAAAGACGGCAATATAGACCATATCGTAAGTTTTACTTCCTTTTTTCTCTGTTGACATCATTTTATCCTCCTCATTTGTGAAATGATGTATTTAATTTAACACTGCAGGGTAAAAATGTCAACTATATTAATGTAAAAGTTTACATTTGGCAATTCTTAAATCTCCGGTCCACAATATACTCTCTGCCTGATGATATCCGAATATAATTCCAGTCCTTTTCCATCTGTCACATAAATTATATGGGCATACTGGCTGCAATCCGGATTCGACCAGATCCTGAAAGAAATGGCTGCCATAGGATATCTCAGGCATCATTCCCTCATTCTGATAAGAAATCTCGCACATTGCTGCCATATTACTGATTTCTGTAAAATGAACCGGAACACCAAGAGATGGCGTGGTTGTTCCCCATCGGCCGGGGCCCATCAGAAGAACATTCTGATCTTTCAACAGCTGATTCAGTCTGCCGATCACTCTGGCTGTCTGATACTTCTCCTGTTTTTGACATTTCATATATTCATGTATATCTACAAAATTTTCCATGATATTGCATGCTCAATCCTCCTGTTCTGAAAAATTATTTCTCAAGTTTACTGATGCAGTGCCTCTTTTGCCAGTTTATCCGCCTGTTCATTATAGAAATCCCCGGTATGAGCTGCGACCTTGCAAAAAGAAATATGAATCGTCTGTCCTGCTCTCTGCATATACTGTGCATATTTAGATGTAAGTTCATTCTTTGTTCTCCAGGCACCTGTTACCCACTTTTCCACTCCCTGATAATCATAACGGATTTCTATTCTCGGGTATCCATTTTCCTTTGCCCACTTTACCGCATTCATAGCTCCCAGCATCTCTCCGGCCACATTTCGGATCGCAGCGCAGGCAGGATCATCTCCGCTTCCTGATTTTCTGATTTCTTTTCCGTCAGGTGTAAGAAGAATACAACCATAAGAATATTTATTAATAGACTTTTCAAAACTTCCATCTACATAGGCAATGACCATATTGTCAGGCACCTGGATCTTTTCCTGTTTCTTTAATTCCAGATAATCCATTGCTTCTTCTTTATCTGTAAAAGATTTAAATTCTGCTCCAGAATATCCATCAACAGCCTTCTTACACTGATCCCAGGTATGAAAAAGTCCTGTTTGAAAACCTTTTTTTACTGCATATATTTTTTTCTTTGCCATAAATGATTCCTTTTTATTCACTCCGTCTTCTTTGATACACTTTCAGTCTACACTATATGCACTGGTGCTGTCTACATAATTCACAAATACCATGTTGACATTTTCCTTTTCTTAAAGGTATAATATTGGATAATTGAACAGGCAATGCAATGACAGGGAGGAGTATACAACCCCGAAATGCACAGAGAGGAAGTAAGCAATTTTCGCCCTAGGCAATATGCCCAGGGCTTTTTTTTGTAATTTCCATTCACAAAAGGAGGTTTCAATACTATGAAGCAGATTTCAGGAAACAAATTACTGGTCAAAGCCCTGAAAGAAGAAGGTGTAGAATACCTTTTCGGTTATCCGGGGGCTTGTACCATTGACATCAGCGATGAATTATACAAACAGGATGATATTAAAGTGATCCTTCCCCGCCACGAGCAGGCGCTTGTACATGCTGCAGATGCTTATGCCAGAACCACAGGCAAGGTGGGGGTATGTCTTGTAACCAGCGGTCCCGGTGCCACCAATCTGGTTACCGGTCTTGCTACAGCCAATTATGACAGCGTTCCCCTTGTATGCTTTACCGGTCAGGTGGCCCGTCCTCTTATTGGAAATGATGCCTTTCAGGAAGTGGATATCGTAGGAATCACCCGGAGCATCACCAAATACGGAGTAACAGTGAGAAATCGTGCAGATCTGGGACGTATTATTAAAGAAGCTTTCTACATTGCCCGTACCGGCCGCCCCGGCCCTGTGCTCATCGACCTTCCCAAGGATGTTATGGCAGAGCTTGGAAGTGCAGAATATCCAAAAAACGTAAACATCCGTGGATATAAGCCTAACACAGATGTACATATCGGCCAGCTCAAAAGAGCGATCAAAGTTCTGAATAATGCAAAAAAACCTCTTTTCCTTGCAGGAGGCGGCGTAGTCATCTCCCGTGCTCACGATATTTTCCGCAAAGTTGTGGAGAAAACAAAGGTTCCTGTGGTGACCACTGTTATGGGCAGAGGTGCCATTCCTACCGATCATCCTCTTTTTATCGGTAATCTGGGTATGCATGGTTCTTATGCGGCAAATATGGCTGTCAGCAACTGTGACGTGCTTTTTTCCATAGGAACCAGATTTAATGACAGGATCACAGGCAAACTCCATGCTTTTGCTCCTCATGCACAGATCGTTCATATTGATATTGACACTGCCTCTATTTCCAGGAACATACAGGTGGATATTCCCATTGTTGCAGATGCAAAGGAAGCAATCACCAAAATGGACGAATATGTTCAGGAATGTGCTACCGACAAATGGCTGTCTGAGATCAGATCCTGGAAAGAGGAACATCCCCTTACCATGCGTCCCAATAGCCTTCTGAGTCCAATGGATATTCTGAAAGTAATCAATGAGCAGTTTGACAATACTATCATTGTAACAGATGTGGGACAGCATCAGATGCTTGTTTCCCAGTATGCACAGATTACTGAAGGAAAACAGCTGATCATGTCCGGAGGATTAGGCACCATGGGGTATGGACTTCCGGGAGGCATCGGAGCCAAGATCGGCAATCCCGATCGTCCTGTGATCGTTATCTCCGGTGACGGAGGCATTCAGATGAATATCCAGGAACTTGCCACAGCTGTACTGGAAGAGCTTCCTGTAATCGTCTGTATTTTTAACAATGAATATCTGGGTATGGTGCGTCAGTGGCAGAAACTTTTTTACGGA
>JAXEUE010000258.1:0-7945 GCA_034115005.1 Blautia sp. | reverse complement strand
GAAATTGCAGACATCCCTGCCTATAACCGTGCTAATGGACGAATGTGGATTCTTTATTCATTGCCTTTTTGGCTGTCTGCATTTATTGGATTATGGAATGGAACTGCTGCTTTAATTTTGATTGTTGTCAATTGCGTTATTGGACTTCCGGTGCTTGTGGTTGTGTATAAAAGAATATATGCAAAATATAAGAGATAGACAAACTTCTGTTTTTAGGGATAAATGTAAGGAATGGTGACAACAATGGAAATTCTGGATATTGTAGATGAATATGGACAGCCTGTGGGAGAGACAGTGGAAAGAGAGAAAGCACATGCCCAGGGAATACGCCATCGGACGGCGCATGTCTGGATCGTCCGGCAAAATGGAAATCATACAGAAGTACTGCTTCAGAAGCGTTCCATGAAGAAGGATTCATTTCCGGGAAAATACGACACTTCTTCTGCAGGACACATTCCGGCAGGGGATGAGCCGGGAGAATCGGCTTTGAGAGAATTACAGGAAGAACTGGGGATTTTTGCACAGATAGAGGATCTTCAGTTTGTAGATACTTTTCCTATTCAGTTTGAGACAGAATTTTATGGAAAAGTATTTCGTGACAATGAAATTGCTTTTGTCTATATATACAAAAAGCCGGTGGATATTTCCAACCTGGTATTACAGAAAGAGGAACTTGATGACGTGCAGTGGTTTGAAATAGAATATGTTTACAGGCAGTGTCTTGCGCATGACAGGAGATTCTGTGTTCCTGTAGGAGGACTGGAACTGGTTAGAAAACATGGTATAATGACGTTTCAAAGTGACTATAATAAGGCTTCACAGGCCTTTGAAGAATATCTGAATGAATATAACAGACAGGATGATAAAATCCATCTGAAAATCGTTCATACATATGGTGTTGTGGATTGTGCAGAGGAAATCTGCAGACGTATGAAGCTGTCCGATGAGGATGTGCAGCTTGCAAAAATCATCGCTCTTCTTCATGATATTGGAAGATTTGAGCAGCTGAAACGTTTCAACAGCTTTGAACCTGGTACAATGTCACATGCTCATTACGGAGCAGAAATTTTATTCGGACCGGAGAAAATGATCCGAAGATTTGTGCCTGATTCCAGTTTCGATGAGCTGATCTGTACGGCAATTGAGAAGCACAGTGATTTTCAGCTGGAAGGTGTAACGGATACAAAAATCCTGCTTCATGCAAGGCTTATCAGGGATGCAGATAAGCTTGATAACTGCAGGGTCAAGCTGGAAGAATCCATGGAAACTCTTCTTGATGTAGATGAAAAGACAGTTGGTGAAGGGAAAATTTCTGACAGAGTCTGGCAAGCTTGTATGGAACAAAAGCCGGTTCTGTCTTCTGACAGAATAACAAAAGTGGATTACTGGGTTTCCTATGTTGCCCAGTATTTTGACATTAACTTTCCCCAGACTTTTCAGATTATGAAAGAGCACGATTATATTAAAAAAATCGTTGACAGGATTCCCTATGCGCAGCAGGATACCAGGGAAAAAATGAATATTCTGGAGAGAAAAATGGAAACTTATATGGACACAAGGACCAGGAGGAATTAAATGGAGAGGATTGCAGATCTTCATATTCATTCTAAGTATTCTATGGCAACCAGCAGACCTTCTGGAAATTATGCTGGAAACCTGTTCAGAAGGAATACTCATCCCTGCGCACATCTGGACACCTCATTTCTCAGTGCTTGGCCAGAAGTCAGGATTTGATTCTGTGGAAGAATGCTTTCAGGATCTGACACCATATGTAAATGCTCTGGAAACAGGACTTTTTTTATGGATTGTCCCGGGCAGTGCAAAAAGGGGAAGGCCTGTTATGAAAATATGCTGACTGACCTTGGAACAGAATTTGAAATATTAAGGAAAGTTCCCCTGGAAGACATCAGGAAATTGGCAGGTGGTAAGATGGCTGAGGCTATTAGCAGGCTCCGTATGGGAAAAGTGAAAAGGATTCCCGGATATGACGGGCAATATGGAAGGATACAGATTCTGGATAAAGCAGAGGGAGAAGAAGCAAAATGAAAAAAATAGGAATTATATCTGATACCCATGGGCTTTTGCGTCCTCAGGTAATTGATATTCTGAAAACATGTGATTGCATTTTTCACGCCGGGGATATCAATAAACCGGAAATTCTGGACGCTCTACGTCCCATGGGCTTTATTTATGTAGTCAGAGGAAATAATGACAGGGACTGGGCAGAAGGACTTTCCCAGACTTTAAGTTTTACCATTGAGGGAGTTAAATTTTTTATGACTCATAACAAAAAAGATGTGGCATGGGATCTGAAAGATACGGATGTGGTGATTTACGGACATACTCACAGGTATGCTGAAAAAATCATAGATGACCGCCTGTGGCTGAACCCCGGAAGCTGCGGACCGAGACGTTTTGACCGGGAAATAACCATGGCTGTTATGACAGTAGATAACGGAACCTATCAGGTAGAAAAAATTGTGATTCCAAAGGAAATTTAAGTTGACGATTAATCAGAATTTAATTATACTTAAATAAAAAAACAAAGAAAGGGGAACAAGCAGATAATGGCTGTTCGTTATAATGAAGAAAGAAAAATCTTTCGACTTGATACAGACAAAAGCACATATTTGATGGGGCTTACCCCGGAGGGCTATCTGGGCCATATTTATTATGGGGACAGGCTCTTTAAACGTGTGGATAATTATATGCTTAGAATGGAGGAAGCACCTTTCACTCCTTCTGTAAATAAAAGAGAGAAATCTGCCTTTCTTGACAGCTTTCCTATGGAATACCCCACAGGCGGCATAGGAGATTTCAGAGAGAGCTGCCTGAATATTCGAAATGAAGCCGGGCAGATGGGGTGTGAGATTCATTATGTTACCCATGAAATATATAAAGGGAAAAAACCTCTGAAAGGACTTCCTGCGTCTTTTGGAACAGATGACGAGGTGGAAACTCTCGATATAACATGTGAAGATCCTGTTCTGGGACTTCAGGTGATCTTAAGTTATTCCGTTTTTGAAAAGGAAAACGTGATCACAAGAAGTGTAAGACTTCATAACACAGGTTCACAGCATCTGAAGATAGAGAAGGTTTACAGTGCCTGTCTTGATATGGACAATGAGGATTTTGAAATGCTGACCCTTCAGGGAGCTTGGGCAAGAGAACGCCATATCCAGCAGGGAAAAATAAGATATGGCAAGCAGATGGTTTCCTCTGTAAGGGGAGAATCCAGTCATCAGCAGCAACCTTTCTTTGCACTGATAACTCCTGGAACCAGCCAGCAGCAGGGAAAGGTTTATGGAATGCACTTCGTATATTCCGGGAATTTTATCGGGCAGGCAGAACTAAGCCAGTTTGATTCTGTCCGTGCAGTTATGGGAATCAATCAGGAGGAATTCTGCTGGAATCTGAAAGAAGATCAGGAATTCCAGGCTCCGGAGGTTGTAATGGTATATTCCTCAGAAGGCCTTGGACAGATGACCCGAAGCTATCATGATTTTTACAGAAATCATATGATCAGAAGTAAATATAACCATAAAAAGAGACCGATCCTGATCAATAACTGGGAAGCAACTTATTTTGATTTTGATACGGAAAAACTGCTGGATATTGCCAGAGAAGCCAAGGCATGCGGAATTGAGATGCTTGTTATGGATGACGGCTGGTTTGGCGTAAGAAATAATGATGACTGTTCACTTGGGGACTGGAAAGTAAATACGGATAAAATCACAGGCGGACTGAAGCATCTGGTTGATGAGGTGAATAAGATCGGTCTGGATTTTGGCATCTGGTTTGAGCCGGAAATGGTTTCTCCTGATTCTGAACTCTACAGGAATCACCCGGAATGGGCGATTCAGATTCAGGGAAGAGAGGCAGCTCAGAGCAGACAGCAGTATGTACTTGATCTTTCCAGACGGGATGTGCTGGATTATGTATATGAAAGCGTTGCTTCCATTCTTCGCAGCGCCAACATTGTCTATGTGAAATGGGATATGAACCGTTGTCTTTGTGATCTTGGAAGTGCATATCTTGAAAAAGAACAGCAGCAGGAATTATTCCACAGATATGTCCTTGGAGTGTATGAACTTCAGGAAAGACTGGTAACAGAATTCCCGGATCTTCTTCTAGAGAACTGTTCCTCAGGAGGTGCGCGTTTCGATCCGGGCATGCTTTATTACAGCCCTCAGATCTGGTGCTCCGATGATACGGACGCCATAGAGCGCCTGAGCATCCAGGAGGGAACAGCCCTTGTTTATCCTTTGTCCACTATGGGTGCACATGTAAGCGACTGCCCAAATCACAGCGTGGGCCGTGTGACTCCTTTTGAGACAAGAGGACACGTGGCACTGACAGGAACTTTTGGCTATGAACTGGATATCACAAAGATCCCGCAGGAGGATAGAAAAATGATTCCGGATCAGACCAGAATGTATCATAAATACCATGAACTGATCCGAGAGGGAGATTATTACAGAATAGCATCCTACAGTGAGAATCACCTGTATGACTGCTGGGCAGCAGCATCCAAAGATAAAAAGGAAGTTCTTGTAACTTATGTGCAGGTGCTTGGACGTCCCAATGTGCACAGCAGGAGACTGTTTCTTCAGGGCTTTGATCCTGAAGGAGTTTATCTGCTGGAAGGAACGCAGGAGAAATATACAGGAGAGATGCTGATGAAGTGCGGCTTTTTGATAAGAGATTTTACAGGAGATTTCAAGAGCAGACTTTATCATTTTATGAAAGCAGAATGATCAGACAGGTACAAAAGCATGCAATCAGAAAGGAAATGTTAAGTAATGGGGAAAGTAAGAATGGCAGATATTGCAGAGAAAGTAGGAGTCAGCATTGTTACAGTTCATAATGCTCTTACAGGGCAGAAGGGCGTAAGTGACGAAATGCGTTCCAGAATCCGCAAGACTGCTGAAGAGCTTGGCTATCATCAGATGTCGGCAGCTGCCAAGAGAGAAAGAAACAGAGGTGGCTTAAGGAACATTGGTGTGATCATTTCCGAAAAGTATCTGGCTTCTTATACAACCTTTTACTGGAAGATGTATCAGGAACTTGCCATGATTGCTACAGATAAGGGCTGCATGGCTGCCGTGGAGATTCTTAAGAAAGAGATGGAAGAAGAACTGATCCTTCCAAGAATTCAGGAAGAACACACAGTAGATGCACTTGTGATCATGGGAGAGATCAGCAGGGATTATATTCATCATATGAAAGAAAATACAGACATACCGGTAATTTTTCTTGATTTTTATGATAAGGAACTGGCAGCTGATGCAGTCATTGCGGATAATTTTTACGGAATGTATATAATGACAGAGTATCTGTACAAAAAAGGTTTTACCAAAATGGCATATGTAGGTTCCATTAATTCAACCAGCAGTATTATGGACCGGTACTGTGGTTTCAGAAAGGCACAGCTGGAGCACAGCGATACTCTTCCTGAGGAATGGCTCATCGAAGACAGGGACAAAAGAAGGCAAATGTTCATTACCCTTCCTTCTCATCTGCCGGAAGCATTTGTATGTAACTGTGACCTGGCAGCTGGTATGCTCATTCTGGAACTGGAGAAAAAAGGCATCAGAGTTCCTGAGGATATTTCAGTTGTTGGTTTTGACAATTATCTTTATCCTGGTTTCCCGGATAAAAAGATTACCACTTATGAGGTAAACATGAACGGTATGGCAAAAGCGGCACTGGATAAAGCTATGAAACAGATCAGAAATCCTGGATCCGGCAAGGGATTGAGCGTTATATCCGGAAAAATTGTGGAGAAAGAAAGCGTCCGCAAATGATGGCAGACTAAAATTTAATTTTATCATTTTTTAAGTAAAAATTACTTGAAATTTAATCCTCGTATATTATAATTGTAATTAAATAAAAACCCATAAATAATAGGAGGACAGTTATGAGTGAAGTGAGAACCCGATTATAGGCAGAAATCCTGTAAAGGAAGTTGCCAGAATCTTCAACAGTGCGGTAATTCCCTATGAAGATGCTTTTATTGGGGTGTTCAGGGGAGAACAGACTAACGGTATCCCATATATTTATCTGGGCAGAAGCAAAGATGCCATTCATTGGGATTTCGATGAGAATAAGATCCGTTTCGTAGATGAAACAGGTAAGGAATTTATGCCTGTATATGCTTACGATCCCCGCCTGGTCAAAGTTGAAGATACTTATTATATCATCTGGTGTCAGGATTTCTACGGAGCAGCCATTGGTATGGCAAAGACTACAGATGTTAAATACCGCTGTCAGAATTTCCTTCTCACGCCGGAAGAATGGTATGAAGAGAGAGGATTTGTTCCAAATGTAACTTTCCCGTGTGCCACCATTCATGATGCAGAAACAGGCAGAATCGCCATTTATTATGGAGCGGCGGATACTTATGTGGGACTTGCCTTTACCACAGTAGAAGGTATTGTGGATTATATTAAGAAAAACAGTGTGATCAGACCAAGTGACACCGAGATTGGCAGGAGATAATGGAAGGAGGAAACTAAAGAAATGTTTGTAAGTGAAATCAAAGATCATCTGACGGACAAACTGATTCCCTTCTGGGAAAACCTTAAGGATGAAGAGAACGGCGGCTACTACGGTTATATGGACTATGACCTGAATGTTGTAAAGGACTATGATAAGGGCTGCATTTTAAACAGCAGGATCCTGTGGTTCTTTTCCAATGCCTATATGACTCTGGGGCAGGAAGAACTGAAAGAATACGCTGAGTATGCTTATCATTTTCTCAGGGATAAATGTCTTGACAGGGAATATGGCGGAGTATACTGGTCCGTAACTTTTGACGGGAAACCGGCAGATACTACCAAGCATACATATAATCAGGCCTTTGCCATTTATGCACTGTCCTCTTATTATGATGCGACGAAAGATGAAGAAGCACTTAATATTGCAAAGAGCCTTCAGAATGTGATCGAAGAAAGATGTATGGATGAATACGGTTATCTGGAAGCTTTTAACAGGAAATTTGAACCGGAAGAGAATGACAAGCTGTCGGAGAACGGCGTGATCGCGGAGAAAACTATGAACACACTTCTTCATGTTTTTGAGGCATACACAGAGTTTTATCGAGTGACCCAAGATCAGAGAACAGGTGACAGACTCCGCTTTATGATGGATATTTTTGTCGAAAAAGTTTACAACAAAGAGCTGGGCAGACAGGAAGTTTTCTTTGACAGGACCTGGAATTCTATTCTTGATCTGTATTCTTATGGGCATGATATTGAGACATCCTGGCTGATGGACAGAGGCGCCCAGATTCTTGGAGATGAGGAATATATTGCAAAGATTTCCCCCATCACAGCAGAGATCGCAGAGAATATTTACCAGCGGGCATACAGAGATCATTCCCTTCTGAATGAATGTGAAAAGGGAGTGGACAATACCCGCAGGATCTGGTGGGTACAGGCCGAGACAGTAGTAGGATTTTTTAATGCTTATCAGAAGAATCCGGATGAAAAGAAGTTCCTTCAGGCGGCAGAGGATGTCTGGGATTATATTAAAACCTACATGGTAGATAAAAGAGAAGGCTCCGAGTGGTTCTGGTATGTAGATGCCGACCATCAGCCGGCTTCAGAGCCTATTGTGGAACCGTGGAAATGTCCGTATCATAATGGACGTATGTGTATGGAAGTCATCAGGAGGATGAAAGATGCTGAATAAACAGTATTATATTGAGAAAGCAAAAGTAGACAAGCTTATTGCCAGAAAGAATCAGAAAACCGATTTTTACAACGGTATTTATGACCGTTACGAATACCCGGTGCTTACTAGAGAATTTGCACCGGTTGAATGGAGATATGATCTGAATCCAAAAACAAATCCCAATTTCCAGGAACGTCTTGGAATTAATGCAGTTATGAATTCCGGCGCTATTGAACTGGATGGTAAATTTTATCTGGTAGTCCGTGTA
>JAXEUE010000257.1:0-2372 GCA_034115005.1 Blautia sp. | reverse complement strand
AATCATCAATTCTTTGTCTTATCATTTTTCGAAATCTAACCATGTGAAGAGGTGCCAGATGAGAGTCAGCTATGACAGGCTTTGGAAAAAACTTATTGATGAGAAGATGAACAAGCGCGACCTGATGCGCCGGGCAAAGGTCAGCACGAATATTATCGCCAAGATGGGGAAAGAAGAGCCGATCGCACTCGAAAGCGTGGCAAAGATCTGCGCTGTTTTCAATTGCTCCGTGGATGACATTCTGGAACTGGATTTAAATTCTATCGATTACAAAAAGGAGAATCAGGATGGCTGAGAAAGACTCTTTTTCATTCGAAATTAAGATATCCGTTGGTGAGATATCGAAATCTTCTAAGGGATGGACCAAGGAATTGAATCTCGTTTCGTGGAATGGTCGGAAAGCAAAGTACGACATCCGGGAATGGAGTCCTGAACACGAAAAACTCGGAAAAGGTGTAACCCTCTCAGAAGAAGAGCTGCGAACGCTTGGAAAGCTGATTGATCAGGAGATCAAGCGGCTTGATCGCGGTGTTTCTGATGCGGTGGACTATGACGAATTATAGGAGGACCGTGCATGATAAACATGTGTGCTCAGAATCAGAGATATTATTGCCGGACTAAGGATCTGCTTTGGTACCGTGAGACAAAGATTGCCGTTGAGAAGGTTCTTCATGGAGATATGACTACAGCAGACATCCGCAGGGAGAGCCTTGACAAGAACATATTTAACGCTTTCAGCGCATCCAGGAGCAAAGAAATTGCACAGGCCGTGACGCGCAGAATTAATGCAGTAGATTCGGCGTATTTATCTTTCTTTGTGGGGAGAAATACGGAAAGTCAGCAGCTGCTCTGTATTGTGATGGTGATGCTGACGGATCATACCTTTCTGGAGTTTATGGATTCGGTCTATCGGGAGAAACTGATTCAACAGGACAATATCCTGCGGGACAGCGACATCATGGGACTTTTTCATCGCATTCAGGAAAAAGATGAGAGCGCTGTGAAGTGGACGGATGCTTCCCTTCGAAAGGTCAGAGATAATTACAAATCCATGCTGAAGGAAGCTGGGATGCTGTCGGAGTCCGGAACCGAACGGAAAATAATCCGACCGATTCTGGATAAAGAGATGGAAGATTTTCTTCAGTCAGAAGGGCTGACCAGAATTTGCAAAATTCTGGCGGGAGAACGGGAATGAAGACGATAGAAGAACGACTGGATCTTTTGGAAAACAAAATGCGGCAGGAGAACTTCCGCAGTAATACCGGCCTTGGTAATGAGGTCGGGTACTATGTGTTCGATTATGATCCGGCTGATGAATTGAAAGTACGGGAGCGAATCCGCGAACTTCAGGAAACGAATACCATGCTGAAGTTTGGATACGAGTTGATTGTCTATGATCTCTATGAACTGATTTTACAGCTTCTGCGGGATGAGGATGTGTTGGACGATCTGAAAGATCTGGAAGAAGAGGAAGGTACAGATTATGTATTTGCATCGATCTCTGACATTCTTAAATTTGATGAGTCTGACAGTCTGATTGTGAATTACATAGTTGACCATACGCCTGATGACGCAGTTGTATTTTTAACTGGCGTAGGAAAATGTTATCCAATTCTGCGCAGTCATAAGATCCTAAATAACCTGCATCAAGTAATGGATCATTGCCCGGTCATTCTATTTTATCCGGGAAAGTATACAGGGAATTCTTTGCATATCTTTGGAGAAATGAAAGAAGACAATTACTACCGTGCATTTCCGATTGTAGAGCATTGATATACGGACTCGTGGAGGGAAAAAATCGTATGAGCGAACAAAAAGATGATGCTTTAACTATTCTAAATAGCGATGTAGTGAAGCTGGATAAGGTAAATGAACAGATTGACTACAAGAGAGATGCCCGATTCAGACAGATCGATAACCGCACAGCGGCGCAGGTTTCAGGTTTATTGCAGTACCTGCCCCAGACGATTGCAGGCAATGCGCTGAATGGGACATTTCGTGTTGAATTTCCAGAGGGAATATCTGGCGTTTTGGTGCAGCATGGCAATGGCTATCTTTCCGTAATGAAAGATCTGGATAATGGTAAGTTTGTTGGACAAGCAACATTTGTTCCAACATCCAATACAGCTCCTATGTTATTGGGGATGTTCACGGCTCTTTCGGTAGTTACAAGTCAATATTATCTTGCTCAAATCAATCAAAATCTTGAGGAAGTTCAGAGAAAGCTAGATCAGGTGTTGAGCGACGAATTGGGAGCGGTGCCGACGACACTTTGATTGCAGCCGGTTAAGTCCTTCTGACGACACTTTCGCATCGGAGCGACATGCTCCGGACGGCGCCAGCGACAGACTGTCGTAACCTTTTCAGGCTTT
>JAXEUE010000256.1:0-20788 GCA_034115005.1 Blautia sp. | reverse complement strand
CGCCACAAACATTCCTCACTTTTCTTCAAGTATTTAATCGTTTTTCGTTTTCTCTCTTAAAACTGATTATATCATCTTTATTTTGCTATGTTAACAATTAAAGCTTTTAAGCTCTTCAAAATATTTTAATTTATTTTCAGTCTGTTTCCTGCAAACACGTGTATGGAAGAAATAATAAGCCCCGGAAGGAAATAGCATCCCGCCTTGCATTCCCTCCTGCTTTCTGTTACAATATTCTTTATAAAATGCTGGGGTTAAGAGATGCCATACGGATTGCTTCGTGCTTCGCACTCCCACAATCCTGCCCCGAATTCGGATAAAAGTGGGACGTGCGTCCACTTTTATTCTCATTTGGGGCGGGTCAACAAGTCATAAACCACTTGTGTGCAAGCACAACGTGGTTCATGACCTTTTGACCCTGGCATCATAAAATACGAATTCTAAAGTGATTCAGAAAGAACGAGGAACGTAAAATGAGCGATAATTTTTCTAATATGGGATGCAGTCCCCAAGATTGTGCATCCTGCAGCAGTAACTGTGGAGGTGGATGCAAGGTAGATGATGAGCACCGCACCATTACGCTTACTATGGAAGATAATACAGAAGTGGAGTGTGCCATCCTTACTGTTTTTCCAGTTAATAAGAAAGAATACATTGCACTTTTGCCCCTGGACGAGAACGGACAGAACGAAAACGGAGAAGTTTACCTTTATACTTTTAAACAAACGGAAGATGGGGAGCCCGTTTTATCTAACATTGAAAGTGATGAAGAATATAACGATGCAGCTGTTGCTTTTGACACTATTGTCCAGCATGCTCAGGCTGTTTCAGAGAAAGATCAGTAAGAAACATTACAAAACCCGGACAGAGCAGATTTTCTGTCCGGGTTTGTCGTATTATGATACCAGATCTGGAATTGTTACTTCTGGATTTACATCCTGATTATAATCAATATTACTGTATCCAAAACCGAACATATGGTAAAAATCCTCCCAGTAACCTTCCAGATCGCAGTAATCTTTCAGATTTTCTGTCGTAACAGCCTTCCAGCATTCTTTTACCCTGTTCTGGATCTCTGGTTTCAGTTCCAGGTCATCCATACGGATAAAGCCGTCATTATCTGTATCCATTCCCGTAGGGCCAAATAATTTGCCGGTAAAAAGTCTGGTAATCTGCTGAATGCAGTTTTCATGAGTGCCGGCTTCTTTCATAACTTTATACAGAATAGAAAAATACAGTGGAACCACAGGAATAGCTGCACTGGCCTGAGTGACCAGTCCTTTATTTATGGATATGCAGGCATGAACATCCGGCCAGGTCTCATTAATTTCTTTCATAGTATGATGAAGATGCTGTTTGGCTGCTCCGATGGTTCCATGATAATAAATGGGATAGGTCAGCTCTGGTCCAATATAGGAATAGGCAAGGGTCATTGCATTTTCTGTAAGTACGTCAGCTTCCTTAAGGGCACGAATCCAGTCTGCCCAGTCCTCTCCTCCCATAACTTTGATGGTACTTTCTACTTCTTCCTCTGTAGCAGGGAAAATGGTTTTTTCTACAATCTGATTGGTTCTCAGATCCAGACTTTTCTCCGTAAAGGCTTTCCCAGTAGTCTTTAGGCATGAATTCCAGGTTCTGCCCTGAATATCTGTACGCCTTGGCGCAGCCAGACTATATACCACCAGATCAACTTTTCCCAGGTCCTCTCTGATAACCTGAATAGTCTTCTCTTTGATTTCCCTGGAAAATGCATCCCCATTGACAGTCTTTGCATAAATTCCTTTTTCCTCTGCAATATGATGAAATTCTGCTGTATTATACCAACCGGGTGTTGCTGTTCTTTTTCCATTTGAAGGTCGTTCAAACATAATACCCAGAGTAGCCGCCTGACAGTTTTCCAGTGCAGTAATACGGGATGCAAGACCATATCCTGTAGAACACCCAATAATCAATACTTTACGAGGTCCCAGTACAGTTCCAAGTCTTTGAGCGTACTTTGCCTGGTTACGGACACTCTGTGCACACCCCAGAGGATGGGCTGTGGTACAAATGTATTCTCTTACTTTTGGCTGAATAATCATCTTTTTTCTCCTGAATTTATTTTGGTTTTCAAAATATTATATCAAAAAAAATATAGGACGTAAAGAGAAAATTTTCTCCTTCATCCCATATCTTTTATTTACCTGTAGTACTGCCCAGGCCTCCATTGCGGATCTCTGTCACATCATCATCTGTCGTTATTCCATATTCCACAAAAATCCCCTGCATAAAACCTGTATCTGCCGGAATGGTAAGTGTCTTATTTTCATTGGTGTCGTTGGTCAGTTTTGCAAAAATATGACCTTCATTGTCAGAATAGAAATAATCGCTGTCAATAATCCCAACCGTATTGTTCATCTGCAGGCGGTATTTGAACCCAAGCCCACTTCTTGGATATAATTGGAGAACCCATCCTGGATTCATTTCTACTCGGATACCTGTTGGAATTTTAACTGTTTCACCTGGTTTTAAAACAAGTTCCACAGGTGCAAAAAAATCATATCCTGCACTTCCTGCTGTAGCTCTTCTTGGCAGGCGGACGGATTCGTAAATCCGGTCAGCCTCCTCTTCACTGCTTCCCGGAAAAGTGTCTGTCCAGTCATTTCTGAAACGCTCCCGGCTTACTTTATGAAACCTGGCAATTCTCTTCATATTCTTCTCCCTGTATTCTTACTTAGTCCGCATGAAGTACAACTTTGCCTTCCCTGAGGGTGGCAGGCACATTTATGACACGCTGATTGGACGATCCTTTCCATTTCAGAGTCACATCTTTTTTATCTGCCATAAACTCCCCGTCCACACAAACGTCCAGATAGTTTACGATTTCCTCATTGCAGAACTCTTCCCAGAGAAAACCGGTATAAAGCCAGACTGTCTTATCCGGATATTTCTTCTTTATTTCTCTGGCCAGAGCCGTTACCTCAGTGATATTCGACGGATGCAGAGGATCTCCGCCTGAAAATGTGATTCCGCTTACATAATCTTTATCCAGTTCTGCAAAAATCTCTGCATGCTCTGCTTCGGTAAAGGGCAGCCCTCCATTTGGATCCCATGTAATGGGATTCTGGCACTCTTTACAGCAATGATTACATCCTGCCACCCAGAGTACCACACGAAGTCCGTCCCCGTTAAGCATATCGTCTTTGGTAATATTATGATATCTCATATTTACGCTTCTTCCGGTACATCTTTCATACTGAAACTGATTCTGCCCATTTTGTCTTTTCCAAGGCAGACAACCTTAACCTTATCTCCAAGGGTAAGTACATCTTCCACACGGTTGATTCTTTCCTTACAGATCTTGGAAATATGAACCATTCCTTCTTTACCCGGCGCAAACTCAATAAATGCGCCAAATTCCTTAATGCTGACTACTTTACCTGTAAAGATCTGGCCTGCCTCAAAATCTGTTGCAATGATATTCACCATATTGGCTGCTTCTTCCATCTTCTTCTGATCAACACCGCAGATAGAAACAGCACCTTCATCTGTAATATCAATCTTTACGCCTGTACGTTCAATAATTGTATTAATAGTCTTGCCTCTCTGTCCAACCACATCACCGATTTTCTGAGGATCGATCTGAATCTGAATGATCTTCGGCGCATATTTACCTACTGAAGGACGGGGAGCAGGAATACATTTCTCCATAATTTCTGTAAGAATATATTCTCTTGCCTCTTTTGTACGGCTGATTGCTTCCTCAACAATAGGTCTTGTCAGTCCATGAATCTTAATATCCATCTGTATGGCAGTGATGCCGTCATGAGTACCTGCCACCTTAAAGTCCATGTCTCCAAAGAAATCCTCAAGTCCCTGGATATCTGTCAGTACGATATAATCATCATCCGTGTCTCCTGTTACCAGACCACAGGAAATTCCGGCAACCGGTTTCTTGATTGGAACACCTGCAGCCATCAGTGACATACTGGATGCACAGATACTTGCCTGAGAAGTGGAACCGTTAGATTCAAATGTCTCAGATACTGTCCGGATAGCATACGGGAATTCCTCTTCGCTTGGCAGTACAGGTACAAGGGCTCTCTCAGCCAGAGCGCCATGACCGATCTCCCGGCGTCCCGGTCCTCTTGATGGTTTGGTCTCACCAACGGAATAAGACGGGAAATTATAATGATGCATATATCTCTTCGAAGTTTCAAATTCATCAAGTCCGTCAAGTTTCTGTGCCTCTGCAAGAGGTGCAAGGGTTGTAATGGTACAGATCTGCGTCTGTCCACGTGTAAACATTGCAGAGCCATGTACTCTCGGAATGGTGTCCACTTCTGCTGCCAGAGGACGGATCTGTTTGATGGCACGGCCGTCAGGACGTTTATGATCTCTCAGGATCATCTTACGAACTGTCTTCTTCTGATACTGGTATACAGCATCGCCAAGAGCTGCCAGCCATTCTTCCTTGTCTGCAAAAGCTTCTTTCAGTCTGTCTGTAATTTTGCTGATGTTCTCTTCTCTTGTCTGCTTGTCGTCTGTAAATACGGCATTTTCCATTTCTTCAGGAGGTACGATCTTCTTGATGGCTTCCATTAATTCATCCGGTACTGAGAAGGATACATAGGAATGTTTTGGTTTGCCGCATTCTGCCACGATCTTATCAATAAATTTAATGATCTCCTGGTTTACTTCGTGTGCTTTATAGATTGCCTCGATCATCTTGTCTTCCGGAATTTCATTGGCACCTGCCTCGATCATAATGACTTTCTCTCTTGTGGAGGCAACTGTAAGCTGCAGATCGGAAATATCCTTCTGTGCAAGAGTAGGATTGATTACATACTCGCCGTTAATAAGACCTACCTGTGTGGTAGCACAAGGACCGTCAAAAGGAATATCAGAAATACACGTTGCAATAGAAGATCCCAGCATTGCAGGAATCTCCGGATTACACTCAGGATCTACGGACATAACCATATTCACAAGTGTTACATCATTTCTGTAATCCTTGGGGAACAAAGGACGCATAGGCCTGTCGATGACACGGGAAGTCAGGATGGCATGCTCGCTTGCTTTTCCCTCTCTTTTATTGAATCCTCCGGGAATCTTTCCCACAGCATACATCTTCTCTTCATATTCAACACTCAGTGGAAAGAAATCAATTCCCTCCCTGGGCTCTTTGGATGCAGTTGCTGTGGATAATACTGTGGTATCTCCGTAATGCATCAGTGCTGCTCCGTTTGCCTGTTTGGCAACACGGTCAATATCTACGGTTAAGGTTCTTCCGGCTAATTCCATGGAATAACTTTTGTACATATTCGTTCTCCTTTACATTGAATAATTTTATGGAACATGTTACTGTTCACTTTTGCTCACAGTAACCTGAACATTGAAACAGGAGTCCGAAACAACTGAAAAAACTACCCGGAAGTTTCCGGATGGGCTTTTCAGTAGTCTCGGATATAACTCCTGTCATGTTTCCTTCATAATGAAAAACGGGGCGGATGGAAATCCGCCCCTTCCGCATACTGATTACTTTCTTAAACCTAATTTATCAATCAGTGCACGATATCTTTCGATATCTGTTTTCTTCAGGTATGATAAAAGTCCACGTCTCTGGCCTACCATTTTAAGAAGACCACGTCTGGAATGATGATCTTTATGATTTGTCTTTAAATGCTCTGTCAGTTCCTGAATTCTTTCTGTAAGAATAGCTACCTGTACTTCCGGTGATCCTGTGTCACCTTCTGTTCTTGCATATTCTTTGATAATTTCTGCTTTCTTTTCTTTTGAAATCATTTTGATTTCCTCCTGTTATTTAATATTAAACCGCCTCACATTAAGGAATGGCCGGAGTATCCTGTTCCTGAACATGGGCTGAATTCATCTTGCATAGTATAGCACATCAAAACATTCCTGTAAACTGTTTTTTTCAATTAATGTGCTGCCTGGGCTCTCTGTTCCTTCTGCTGTTCAATTGGATCATCATCAAGAAGAGAGAACGCAATATTTGTAGCATGGTCTGCCACACGTTCCAGACCTGAAAGCAGATCTGAGAACATCATACCTGCGCTTGCAGTACATTCATTTCTGGTCAGTCTCTGGATGTGAGATTCTTGAAGATCTCTCTCGGCCTGATCGATCTGGTCTTCCAGATCCAGAATCTCCTGCATATGTTCCTGATTATTATGAGAGAACATATCCAGTGCATAGGTAGTGATCTTTATGACCATATCCAGCATCTGGGAGAGCTCCTTCTGTGCGGAATCACTGAAAACGATTCCATTCCTGATTCTTGATCTGGCATCATCTGCCACATTCTCCGCATGATCTCCAATTCTCTCAATATCATTGACCACATGGAAAAGTCCTCCGATACTCCTTGCATCATCTGCCGGAAGGGTAGTGCCGTTGATCTTAACCAGATATGCGGTTATGGCATGATTGAGAAAATCAATCTGCTTTTCCACTTTATATACTTCTTCAATTTCATTTTCATCAAGAGTGACCAAGGCATTCATGGCACGTTCCAGGTTGGTGATTGCCATCTGTCCCATTCTCTCCATTTCTCTTGTGGCATCAAATACTGCCGTTGTAGGTGAATATACGGATTTTACACCAATATACTGAAGATCAAACTGACCGTTGGTTTCCTCTTTCTTCTCATCTGTGTGTACAAATAAACCGGTAAGTTTTACAAGCTGTTTATTAAACGGAGCCAGCATGAGCACTTCCGTGATCTTGATAAGAGTATGGGCATTTGCCACTTCACGTGCAGGATTATTGCCTGAAATATACCGGATAAAGTCCGTAATCGGATTAAGGGCAAATGAAAGGATCACATAAATCACTGCAGTTCCGATAATATTGAAAATCAGATGGATCAGTGCTGCCCTCTTGGCTACAGGTTTCCCACTGATGGATGCCAGAAGTGCGGAAACACATGAACCAATATTACATCCCATAATGATAAAGAAACAGATCCTGATATCAAGAAGTCCCTGGGTTGCCAGCAGAAGAACAATACCGACTGTGGCAGAGGAGCTCTGCAGGACAGCGGTAACCACAAATCCCACCAGAACAGCCAGAATATGGCTTGTTAGGGAACTCATGATCTCCACCACACGAGGTGATTCCCTGAGTACCGACATAGAAGAAGACATAGTAGTCAGACCCATAAACAGAATACCAAAACCCAGAAATACTTCACCGATCCTCTGAATCTTCACATTCTTGCAGAACATCAGCATGATGACACCAATCATAATGATGGCCGGCGCAAGAGCAGAAAGATTAAATGAGATCAGCTGGGAAGTGACTGTGGTACCGATATTGGCTCCCATGATCACCCCGGCTGCCTGGTAAAGATTCATCAGGCCGGAATTTACAAAGCTTACCACCATAACCGTAGTGGCACTTGAAGACTGAATGATCGCTGTAAAAAGTGTTCCAACCAGAATTCCTCTTAACGGTGTTCTGGTAAAAAATTCAAGAACACTTCGCATCTTGGCACCTGCTGCTTTCTCCAGACCGTCACTCATCTGTTTCATACCAAACAAAAAGAGGCCCAAACCTCCCATTAGCCCAAGAATAATATTCGCCATTGTTTGATTATCTCCCTTGTATTTTTGTTACTGTTCATCCTACTGTTTACTATAAATGAATTTGCAGGTTTTGTCCATGCAAATTTTCAAAATACTCCAGTCCCTTTCGGGAGTCCTTATTAAGCTGGTCCTTTAAAGCCTCAAGAGAAGGAAATTTACGTTCCGGCCTTAAAAACTTTTTAAAATCTACTCTGCAGTATTCACCATATAGGTTTTCCCGGCATCCAAAAAGATATGTTTCCACTCCCGGGAATTTTTCAGCTCCCACTGTAGGTTTATACCCAATATTGGTAATTCCACCGTAACTTCTGTTTTTTATATGAGACACTGTAATATACACTCCATTGGGCGGAAGGAGCTTATCCGGTGCAGCCGCCATATTAATGGTAGGAAGAAGAAGCTTATGGCCCATTCCTCTTCCATGCTCTATCATTCCTTCAGCAGAAAAATCCATTCCCAGAAGGAAACTGACTTTTTCCATATTTCCTTTATTAAGTTCCTCCCTGATATAAGTGCTGCTGATTTTTCTGCGGCCATCCATTTCTTTGGAAAGTACTTCTGTATGAAAGTCATATTTTTTCCCATACTCCCTGAGCATTGCAGGTGTGCCTTTTCTTTCGTATCCAAACCGGAAATCTTCTCCTACCGCAACGTAGGATGCCTGAAGATCTCCCACCAGAATTTCTTTTATAAAGGCATCCGCTTTCATATGTTTCATACGTTCTGTCAGAGGGCATTCCAGAAGTATATCCACTCCCAGACTGTCCAGAAGCCTGCAGCGTTCTTCCCTTGTAAGTATGGTTTTTGAAGCATTTCCAAGGGCCACCACCACTGCCCTGGCGCCCTGTTGTTTCTGTTCAAGAATTTTCTCCACCAGTTTTCTGTGGCCACGGTGGATCCCGTCAAATTTGCCAAGTGTCACCGCGCTGTTGCCCAGTCTGGGAAAATCACCGTCAATCCTTATATATTCCATAGTTTCTCCTGGTTAAACATCTTTATGGGAAAATATCTTTCTTTTTCTTCCTTCCACTGATAAATTCCTGCGAACTGCCCTTCGCTGAAACACATTCGGATCCATCCATCCTTCTCCACAGGTGAAACAAGATTCTCGGGAATAGGATTTCCATTGGACAACAGACGGTCTCCTTCTTTTCTGCAGCATACACGGGGATACTCCGCCAGAACCTGTTCCACCGGAATAATATACTTTTCAATCTCTCCGGACTTTACTTCTTTCTCCACCTGAGCAATTGTAATTGCATGCTCAAGGTCAAATCTTCCCACTTTTGTGCGGAGCAGAGATTCCATGGCAGCTTTACATCCAAGCTTCTCCCCTATATCATGGCACAAAGTACGGATATATGTTCCCTTGCTGCATGTTACAGTAAGACGTACAAGAGGAAGCTTTATATCCGTAACCCTTATTTCGAAGAAATGTACCAGACGGGGTTTCCTCTCTACTGTTTTTCCTTCTCTGGCCAGTTCATAAAGTTTTTTCCCGTTTACCTTTAAAGCAGAATACATCGGAGGTATCTGCATATAATCTCCCACAAAGGATAAAACCGTCTGCCTGATCTGTTCCGGAGTAACAGACGTATAATCATTCTCTTCCAGAATGGTTCCTGTCATATCCTGGGTATCTGTTTGTACTCCCAGACGCATAACAGCCTGGTAGGTCTTGTCTTTATCCGTGATCATATCTACAAGACGGGTAGCTTTGCCCAGGGCAACAGGCAGCACACCTTCAGCCTGAGGATCAAGAGTTCCTGTATGGCCGATTTTTTTCATATGGAGGATTCCCCGAAGCCTGGCTACCACATCATGAGAGGTATATCCTTTTTCCTTACGGATTACTATGATTCCATCCATCAGGCAACAGGCTCCTGCATCTGTCTGCAGATTTCCGCAGTCAGATTATTGATCACATCATATACAGATCCCTGCATATCACATCCTGCTGCCCTCGTATGGCCGCCGCCGCCGAAAAATACTGCCACACGGCTTACGTCCACATTTCCATTGGAGCGAAGGGATACTTTGAAATCCTGTGTTTCTTTTTCATAAAGAAACATAGCGATCTCCACACCCTTGGTCAGTCTGAGCTGGCTTACGATCCCATCCAGATCTTTTCCCTCTACTCCATAGAAATCCATATCTTTTTTCTTAAGATAACCGATAATGCATTTTCCATCCATCAGCATGATACTTTCTGCCAGAACACGCCCCATAACCTGATTCTGGACATAAGTTTTCTGATAAAAGGATTCGTCAATGATCCTGCTGAAATTGAATCCAGTTTTCATCAGCTCACCGGCAATGCGCATAGTTTCCGGAGATGTAGAGGAATACTGAAATACGCCTGTATCATGAGCCATACCTGTATAAATTGCTTCTGCTATGGAACGGTTTATCTTTTCAGGATCAAGAAGTCCGTACAGGACCTCGCTGGCAGAGCTTACATCACCTCTGATATGGTTGATCCGGGCAAAACCAGGATTACTTACGTGATGATCAATACATGCTGTATTTCTGGCTGTGTCAAAATAAGGACCTGCAATGGCCAGCCTGTCTCTGGCACTTACATCACAGGTAACAAACAGATCATACTCCTTACCTGGCTCATACTGCGTTTTTATTTCATCTATGCAGTCAATGTACCCGAAAACAGGTCTGGGATGATCCAGGTAGACATCCACCTGTATTTCAGGATAATAAGCTTTGATATATAAATATAAACCCATACAGGAACCTACACAGTCCCCATCCGGGCGGACATGCCCGGCAATTCCCATGGTTTTTACACCTTCCAGTATTTCCCCAATATTATTCATACGCTCACCTTCTCAATCTTCATCCTGCTCCCGGTTCTGATTTTTTCGGGCGCTGTCATTTCTGGCTACATCGTCGATCATTTTTGACATATTTACACCGTATTCAATTGATTCATCCAGAATAAAACGGATTTCCGGTGTGTTTCTGAGATTTAAATTATGGGCAAGCTGACGTCTGATATATCCTTCCGCGCTGACAAGGCCCTTAATAGTAGCTTCCTTTGCTTCTTTTCCTCCTAGGACACTGATATATGCCTTGCAAGTTTTCAGATCAGGTGCCACCTCCACAGCCATGACAGATGTCATGGGATGAATACGCGGATCCTTGATCTCACTTCGGATGATGGAGCTTAATTCTTTCTGTACTTCCCCGTTGATCCGTGTATTCTTAATGCTGTTTTTTCTCATTTAAGTCTTTCTCCTATCTTGGAACTTCCACCATGATATATGCTTCTACTTGATCTTCTTCTTTCAGGTCATTGAATCCTTCAAATACAAGACCGCATTCATAACCTGCCTTAACTTCCTTCACATCATCCTTAAATCTCTTCAGAGATGCCAGCTTGCCTTCGTAGATCTGCTCTCCGTCTCTGCTGATACGTACTTTGCAGTCTCTCTGGAATACACCGTCAAGAACATAGCTTCCTGCAATGGTACCTACTCCGGATGCTTTGAAAAGCTGACGCACCTCACCATGACCGATGACTTTCTCCTCAAATACAGGATCAAGCATACCTTTCATAGCAGATTCCACATCTTCTATTGCCTGATAAATTACCTTGTACAGACGCATATCCACGCCTTCCTGTTCTGCCAGCTGCTTTGCAGTGGAATCCGGACGGACATTGAATCCGATGATAATGGCGTTTGATGTGGCGGCAAGGCTTACATCTGATTCATTGATAGCGCCTACCCCTCCATGGATTACCTTAACTACCACTTCTTCATTGGAAAGCTTGGTCAGACTCTGTCTTACTGCCTCTACAGAACCCTGAACATCTGCTTTAACAATAATAGGAAGTTCCTTAAGGTCGCTGGCCTGGATCTGATCAAAGAGATTATCCAGAGACAGTTTGCCTTTTGTTTCTTCCAGAAGACGATTCTTATTTTCGGATACAAATGCTCCGGCGAAGTTCTTGGCTTCCTTGTCACTGTTAAATGCCATAAGAATCTCTCCTGCATTGGGAACATCTCCCAGTCCAAGAATTTCTACAGGTGTGGATGGTCCTGCTTCTTTGATTCTGCGTCCTTTATCGTCCATCATTGCACGGACTTTACCACTGCATGCGCCGGCTGCAATAAAGTCTCCCACATGAAGTGTACCTTTCTGTACCAGAATCGTTGCAACAGGTCCTTTTCCTTTATCAAGCTGTGCCTCTATTACAAGACCTCTGGCTGCACGTTTGGGATTTGCTTTCAGTTCACTTACTTCTGCCGTAAGAAGGATCATTTCCAGAAGAGTATCGATTCCTTCCCCTGTTTTTGCTGAAACAGGCACAAAGATAGTACTTCCGCCCCAGTCTTCCGGAATCAGGTTATATTCGGAAAGTTCCTGTTTTACACGTTCCACATTGGCACTTGGTTTATCGATCTTATTTATGGCAACAATGATCTCAACGCCGGCGGCCTTGGCATGGCTGATTGCTTCTACTGTCTGAGGCATAACTCCATCATCTGCAGCCACAACAAGAACGGCAATATCTGTGGAATTGGCACCACGCATACGCATTGCAGTAAATGCCTCATGTCCAGGTGTATCAAGGAATGTGATCTTCTGTCCATTTATTTCCACTACGGAAGCACCGATATGCTGTGTAATTCCACCTGCTTCACCTCTGGTTACATTTGTATTACGGATGGCATCCAGAAGAGAAGTCTTACCATGGTCAACATGGCCCATAACACATACAACTGGCGGTCTTGGAACCATCTTGGATTCATCTTCTTCATCCTCTTTCAGAAGTTCCTGGATCACATCCACTTTTTCTTCCGGTTCTGCGATAATATCATAATCCAGTGCAATTTCCTGAGCTTTTTCAAAATCGATCTCATGATTTACGGTTACCATGATTCCCTGCATGAAAAGTTTCTTTACGATCACTGACGGCTGCATTTTCATCGCTTCTGCCAGTTCACGGATGGTTACCTTCTCAGGAAGAGTGATTTCCTTAACTTCCGGTTTCTTTTCTTCCTGTTTTGGCTGAGATGCAGGTTTCTGTAATGCCTTGGGAAGTCTTGAATTCTGTTTAAAACCTCCCTGATTTGGTCTGTGTCCGCCGTTCTGAGATTTCTCATAATCTTTCTTTTTATTCTTATTTTCTCTGTCTCTCTCTCTTTTGCTGTCTTTGGAAGTCTTGGTCAGCTCAGGAGCAAATACCATATCGTCATTTTTTCTGGAGCTCTGACGCTGTCCTCCTTGACGGCCCTGGCCTCCCTGACGGCCATCACGGCCTTCTGTTCTTCCTCCCTCAAAGGAACGGTTCTGACGGTTCTCTCTGTCTCCCTGGAAACGGCCCTGACGATTATCCTTATCTCCCTGAGGACGACCCTGACCAAAACGGCCTCCCTGGCGGTTATCTTTGTCTCCCTGACGTGCAGGTTTTCCCTGTCCGTCATTAAAACGGCCTCCCTGACGGCCCTGACGATTATCTCTGTCTCCCTGGAAACGACTGCGGTTCTGATTCTGTCCCTCTGACTGACGCTGAGGTCTGCTGCCTGCCGCAGAAACCTGACGTTCACTGTTTTTCGGAGCATCTGTTGTTCTGGATGATGCAGGAGATGGGGCTGCTGCTACGGATTTCTGTACCGGTGTTGCAGGAGTCGGTGCTTTCTGTGCGGGTGTTGACGGAGCCGGTGTTTTCTGTGCAGGTGTTGCAGGAGTCGGTTTCACTCCCGTTTCTGCCGCAGCTGCCTGGGGCTTTGGCTGAGGACGTGAATTTCCTCTTTTCTCTGATGACTGTTTCTTTCTGAATCTTCCTCCATCACTTGCATTCTGTGCGTGATATACACGGAAAATATTTTTCTTCTTTTTCGGTGCTTCAGCATTCTCTCCTTCGGATTTTACTGCTGCCACCTTTTCTTCTGTTTTGGGAGTATCCAATTTCTCAATGTGCTCCTTTCCTTTTGTGCTAAATTTATCTTTTACCATGGAAATCCAGGGGTCATCCACCGTACTCATATGGCTCTTGACATCCAGACCCTCTGATTTTAAAAATTCAATTACCTCTTTATTCTGCCTTCCAAGCTCTTTGGCAAGCTCATGTACTCTCATCCTCGACAATCGCTATACCTCCTTCATGATTGCTTTTGCAAAATTGTCATCCTGAACAGCCAGACAGGCACGGTACTCCTTCCCCATTGCTCTGCCAAGACTTTCCTTATCTGAAAAAAATACAACAGGCACATTATAAAATGTACACATATTCTGAAATTTTTTACGGGTATTTTCGGAAGCATCCTGCGCTACGATAACCAGGACTCCTTTTCCTGTTTTCACTGATTTCTCTGTGCAGAATTCACCACTTACAATTTTTCCGGCCTTGGTAGCCAGGCCTACAAGAGACAGTACTTTATTGTTTTTCAATTTCTTCCATCTCCTTTTCAAGACGGCGGTATACATCATCCGGAACCGTAGTCTTTAATGAACGCTCCAGGCTGTGATTTTTCATTGCTTTTTCCAGACAGTCTCTGGAAAAACAAAGATATGCTCCCCGTCCGTTCTGCTTCCCGGTGGTATCCAGCACGATCTGGTCATCCGTAGTCTTAAGGACTCTGATCATTTCCTTCTTGCTTTTCATCTCCCTGCAGCCGGTACACTGGCGCATGGGAATCTTATTCCTGGTTGTCTTGCTCTTCGTCGTCTTCATCATCTTCCTCATAATCATAAAAATCGCCGGATTCCTTAGCCTGTGTCTCGCTCTTGATATCGATCTTAAATCCGGTCAGTCTGGCAGCAAGGCGGGCATTCTGTCCTTCCTTGCCGATTGCCAGGGAAAGCTGATAATCAGGTACGACAACCAGAGCCGTCTTTTCATCCGGATCAGCCATAACAGCAATCACCTTGGCAGGACTTAAAGCATTCTCTATAAGGATTGCAGGGTTCTCATCCCAATTGATAATGTCGATCTTTTCTCCGCGAAGCTCTTCCACAACTGCATTGACACGGGCTCCATTCATACCCACACAGGCACCTACAGGATCTACATCCGGGTCGTTGCTCCATACTGCAATCTTGGTACGTGATCCTGCCTCACGGGCAATACTCTTGATTTCTACTGTACCATCCTTTACCTCGGCTACTTCAGATTCAAACAGACGCTTCACGAGACCCGGGTGAGTTCTGGATACCAGGATACGGGGACCCTTGGGGGTATCCTTTACTTCCAGGATATAAACCTTGATCCTTTCTGTGGGCTGGAAGGTTTCTCCTTTCACCTGCTCATTTTCATTGAGGATAGCATCTGCCTTTCCAAGGTTGATGCTGACGTTTTTGCCCATCACACGCTGTACGATACCGGTAACCACTTCTTTCTCTTTTCCGTAATACTCATCAAAAAGGACCTTGCGCTCTTCTTCACGGATCTTCTGAAGAATCACATTCTTGGCATTCTGTGTTGCGATTCTTCCGAAATTCTTAGACTGGATAGGCACCTGGACCACACCGCCGATCTCTGCCCTGGAAGTTATCTTCCTTGCATCCTCCAGAGAAATCTCCAGCGCAGGATCCTCTACATACTCCACTACAGTCCTGTCAGCATATACTGCGAAATCGCATGTTTCAGGATCAATGGTCACATGTACGTTGTCGGCCTTGCCAAAATGATTCTTGCACGCCTGGAGCAGAGACTGTTCTATTGCCTCAAGCAGGGTATCCTTGCTGATATTTTTTTCCTTTTCCAGGATATCCAGTGCTTCCTTTAACTCTTTGTTCATTTTTTTCTTATCCTCCTGAATCTGTCGTTAAAACTCAATGGCAGGACGGATCAGAGCAATATCTTTCCTGTCAAAAACGTGCTCTGTCTCATCCTCTTTTATTGTCACACTGTTACTATCATATGCGGTTAAAATGCCGCTGAACTCTTTTTGTCCGTTGACAGGCCGGTAGGTACGGACCTCTACCGGTTTTCCCATATTTCTCTGAAAATCTTTTTCTTTCTTTAAAGGTCTGTCAAGTCCCGGAGAACTGATTTCCATAATATAACTGTCCTCAATGAAATCTTTCTCATCCAGTTTATCACTGAATTCACGGCTGACTGCCTCACAGTCATCAATGGTAATTCCTCCCGGTTTGTCAATATATCCTCTCAGATACCAGTCTCCTGCTTCTTTCACATATTCTATATCAACAAGTTCAAAGCCACGAGCTTCCACGATAGGCGTCAGAAGTTCTTCCGCCTGCTTTTCATATTCTTCACGTCTGCTCATTTTCCCACCTGCCTTTCTTTTCAACAAATAGGAGTGGGCTCTCGCCCACTCCTACATCAACAAGTTCTAATTGAGTAATATTGTATCACCAATATATGATGATTGCAAGTGTTTTCCCTGAAAAAACCGGAAAATTCATCAGATCCGGGGCTTTGTACCCCTGGTATCCCGTCTGGCAAGCTTTACCTTATTCAAAGCATAAGGTTTGTCATGATAAGTAATGGTATATTCCTCATGTCCTCCCAGAAGATATGCATGTTCCAGCTTGTCTTCTCCGGCAAGTTTCATACCTCTTACACCTACAGATGTTTTCTTCATACTGGATATTTCCTGTTTCAAAAAGCGAAGGAAATATCCCTCACTGCTCTGAAGGACCACCTGCTCCATCTCATCTGCGGTGCCAATAAAGACAAGAGAGTCTCCTTTTGGCAGTTTGGTAGAAGCAATCGTTCTTTTTGACACATCAAACTCTTCTCCTGATACCAGCTTGCACATAGAAGAAGCCGTCACAAATAAAAGAGTAGATTTTTTCACCGATTCCATAGGAGCCACATAGATCATACGCTCCATGGCACTGTTGTAATTACTCAGGTTATCTGCAGGTATCCCTTTATCTCTGAAGCGCACCAGTGGAATATCTGAAACCTTTATGGTATGCATTTTGCCGTTATCCGTAAAAATACAGATCTTATCTGTATTCATGCAGTTAAATACATATTTATTTTCCCCGTTTGCAGCTTCTTTATTCCTTTCATAGGCTGCTTTATCAATAATTTTCATATATCCGAAGCGGTCCATCAGGAAAGCTACTTCTGTCTCCTCCATTTTTTTCTCTTCATATTCCACTTCATCGGCATTCTCGATCACTGTACGCCTTTTTGTCCCATATTCTTTCTTAATCTGATCCAGATCGTGGATTATGACCTGAGCCATGGAGTCATAATTATTCAGAATATCCTGATAAAGTTCTATATTTTTTACGGTCTGGGCATATTCCGCCTGCAAAGCATCTATCTCAAGACCAATGAGTTTGTAAAGACGCATTTCCAGAATAGCCACAGCCTGTTTTTCTGTAAAATGAAGACCTGACGCAGCTTTCTCACTGGCAGCAGATCTGAATCTGATTCCCCGGGTAACTCCCTCAACCAGGCACTTCTTTACCTGTTCTCTGTTCTTACTTCCACGAAGAATTTCAATAATCAGATCAATTACATCACAAGCTCGTATCAGACCCTCCTGGATTTCCCGTTTTTCCTGTTCCTTTTCAAGAAGAGTTGTGTACTTCCTGGTTGTAATGTCAAAAAGAAAATCCACATGGTTTTCTATGATCTGCTTCAGGCTTAAAGTTTCAGGCCTTCCCTGCACCACTGCCAGCATATTCACGCCAAAGGTATCCTCAAGCTTTGTCTTTTTATACAGCATATTGGTAAGGTTTTCCACATCTGCATCCTTCTTAAGCTCCAGGACTATGCGGATTCCCTCTTTGGAAGACTGATTGGAAATATCAATAATATCCGATGTTTTTTTACTTTCCACCAGTGCAGCCACATCATTTAGGAATTTACCTATATTGGCTCCTATCATAGTATAGGGGATTTCTGTGATCACAAGCTGCTGTCTTCCTCCTTTTAGTACCTCGTGCTCCACTTTCCCCCGAACACGGAGCTTCCCGGTTCCTGTTTCGTATATTTTCAGCAGATCATCTTTATTGACCACCAGTCCCCCTGTGGGGAAATCCGGTCCTTTCAGATACCTCATCAGGCCTTTCACACTGATATTATTGTTCTTCATGTATGCTTTTACCGCATCCACCACTTCCCCAAGATTATGGGGGGGAATACTTGTTGCCATACCTACTGCAATACCGTCGGCTCCGTTTACAAGCAGATTGGGAATCCTGACAGGAAGCACCACCGGTTCTTTCTCCGTCTCATCAAAATTGGGCACAAAATCTACCACATTTTTGTCCAGATCCTGCAGAAACACATCCTGGGTAAGTTTTTCCAGTCTGGCTTCCGTATAACGCATAGCTGCTGCCCCGTCTCCTTCAATGGAGCCGAAATTTCCATGGCCGTCTACCAGAGTTTTGCCTTTCTTAAAATCCTGGGCCATCACTACAAGAGCCTCATAAATGGAGCTGTCCCCGTGAGGATGATATTTTCCCATGGTGTCTCCCACAATGCGGGCACATTTCCTGTATGGACGGTCATAACGGATTCCCAGCTCATACATATCGTAAAGAGTTCTCCTCTGAACCGGTTTCAGCCCGTCCCTGACATCCGGCAAAGCTCTGGAAATAATTACGCTCATTGCATAATCAATATAAGATTTCTGCATTATATCCGCATAATCGGCAGGAATAACATGATCCTGTTTTGTATCCATAATTCTTCTCCTTTATAATACCCTGACTGTTATCAGACATCCAGCTGAGCATCCTGTGCGTGCTCATAGATAAACTGCTTTCTGGGTGGCACATCGCTGCCCATCAGTATTTCTGTTACATTAGAAGCCAGCCGGGCATCCTCGATCTCCACCCTCTTCATCATCCTGGTCTTTGGATCCAGCGTTGTTTCCCACAACTGCTGAGCATCCATTTCTCCAAGACCTTTATATCTCTGCAGCGTAAAGCTTCCCGGCTTGTGGGTGCGTCTGTATTTCTCCAGAGCCTTATCGTCATAAAGGTATTCCTCTTCCCCTTTCTTAGGCATTACCTTGTAAAGAGGAGGCATTGCAATATATACATGTCCTTCTGTGATCAGTTCCGGCATAAAACGGTAAAACAAGGTGAGCAGCAAAGTGGAAATGTGAGCACCGTCCACATCTGCATCTGCCATGATTACGATCTTGTCGTAACGTAGTTTGGAAATGTCAAAATCATTTCCATATCCTTCGGAAAATCCGCAGCCAAAAGCATTGATCATTGTCTTGATCTCTGCATTTGCCAGAATCTTGTCCATGGATGCCTTCTCCACATTTAAAATTTTCCCCCTGATTGGAAGAATAGCCTGATAATTCCTGTCTCTGGCTGTCTTGGCCGAGCCTCCTGCAGAATCTCCCTCCACAATAAAGATCTCACACTGAGAAGGATCTTTCTTCTCACAGTTGGCCAGCTTTCCATTGGAATCAAAAGAATATTTCTGTTTTGTAAGAAGGTTGGTTTTGGCCTTTTCTTCTGTTTTTCGTATTTTAGCTGCCTTCTCCGCACATGAAAGAATGGCCTTCAGGGTTTCCAGATTACGGTCAAAATAAAGCACCATCTGCTCTCCGATCACTTTTCCTGTTGCCCTGGCTGCATCCTGATTGTCCAGCTTGGTCTTGGTCTGCCCCTCAAACCTGGGTTCCGGATGCTTAATGGATATGACTGCGGTCATACCGTTACGTATATCTGCTCCTGTAAAATTGGGATCTTTCTCTTTAAGCACACCAATCTCCCTGGCATAGGTATTCATTACCGTGGTAAAGGTTGTCTTAAATCCGGTGAGATGGGTGCCCCCCTCTGCGTTATATATATTATTGCAGAATCCCAGCACATTTTCCCGAAATTCTGTAGTAAACTGAAATGCAGCCTCAACCTTGATTCCTTCTGATTCTCCTTTTAAATACACCGGCTCGTGAAGTACCTCCGCATTCTGATTCAGGTCTTTGATAAAACCGATGATCCCATCCGGCTCATGATAAGTAATATCTTCCGGCTGCTCCCCTCTTCTGTCCTCAAAATGAATGGTAAGCTCCGGATTCAGGTATGCAGTTTCATGAAGACGGCTTTTTACCTCTGCAGCAGAAAAAACTGTTTTCTCAAAAATTTCCGGATCCGGCAGAAAATTAATGCTGGTTCCTGTCTCCTTCGCCTTTCCAATCCTGGGAAGAAGTCCGTTATCCAGCTTAAGAGCAGGAACTCCCCTTTCATAATGATCGTGATGAATATAACCGTCACGGCTGACCTTAATATCCAGATAGGTGGAAAGGGCATTAACTACCGAAGAGCCTACGCCGTGAAGGCCGCCACTGGTCTTATAGGCAGAATGGTCAAACTTCCCTCCCGCATGAAGGGTAGTAAAAACAAGTCTCTCTGCAGGGACTCCTTTTTCGTGCATATCTACCGGAATTCCTCTTCCATTGTCCGTGACTGTACAGGATCCGTCCTTCTCCAGTACCACGTGGATCAGGCTGCAGTAACCTGCCAGATGCTCATCCACTGCATTATCCACGATCTCATAGATCAGGTGATTCAGTCCCTTGCGGGATACGCTTCCTATGTACATACCAGGACGTTTGCGGACTGCCTCCAGTCCTTCCAGAACAGAGATACTCCCTGCATCATACGTGTCTTTCTTTGCCATGGCTGTTACATTTCCTTTCTTTCAAACATTCGTTCTATTATCATAACTAAATATGGGAGTTTTTTCAAGACCATACTTTTAAGAAATAATAAGACCCGGAGGGTAATATATACCGTTGCAAACACGTTTGCACTCGGCTCAGCTCGCAGCGGTACTAAGTTCGTTCTGCCCAAAACCAGCAGAACTCACTAAGTACCGGCGGCTTCGCAAGGTTTGCAGCCGGTATATATTTCCCTGTCCGGGTTCGGTTATGTATTTCATCCGATAGATCAGAGGTGTATGTTCTACTTCACTGGCAAAGGATCAATTCCCTTCAAGCCAGAAAAAGTATCCAGGTTTTCAAATCCGTTACACTGCGACAATCTGCATAAGGCAAATTCAGTCTGCCGGGTCGCTTACGAGGCTTCCGTCGTGAGGCTGCACACCTGCCGCCACCAAGCGAACTGTCTGAGCCGAAGGCGAGTTTCGCGACTGGCGGATTACAGGTGTGCAATCCGAACAGGAAACGCAGTGCGTCCCGGAGGCTGATTTTGCCTGAGTGCAATGCGCCCCGTAGACTGATTTGCCTTCATTCCCTTATTTTTACGCACAAAAAAAACCG
>JAXEUE010000255.1:0-2975 GCA_034115005.1 Blautia sp. | reverse complement strand
AGTTCCAAAAGGCTGGCCTGTACAGAAATGGGAAGCGTTGATCCATTCATATCCACAAGCAGGCGGCGTTCCGGTACGCTAAGTTCAGAAACCAGATTTTTTTTTCAACCACTCGTTTTGAGTGGTGAGCTTGCCAATCTGAGCATATAAATCGTTGATCTCAGCTTCGCGTGCTTTTTGAGCCTTACGTTCTTTGGATGAGTTGTCCTGGAACAGTGTATACAGTTGAGTTTCTGCCTCCCGCTTCCACTTTGAAAGCATATTGGGATGAATATTGTTCTCAGCAGCAATCTCATTGATGGTGCGCTCGCCTCAAATTGCTTCAAGAACAAGCCTGGATTTCTCCTCTGGTGAATGTTGTTGTCTTGCCATAGTTGGACTCCTTTCGCTATAAAATCATAAGGGAAATCCAACTTAAAAACAACGATTTTTTTGTCTTAATTTATGGGTTCATTATAAAGAAGCTGCTTCCCTATTTTAAAGACATGAAGATATGTGATATAACTCCTATCGTAATACACCGGTGGCAGGATACCATGTTGAATTATCGGGATGAGAAAGGAAATCCTTATTCCCAGACGTACCTTAAAACTATAAATAATCAGATGTCTGCCATAATGAACTATGCCGTAAAATACTATAAGCTCCGCAGCAATCCATGTCTTGCGGCCGGTAGTATTGGAAAAAGCAGTGCGGGTGAAATGAAGATATGGACCAGGGAGCAGTTTGATTACTTTCTTACATTCGAGAAAAAAAGTGCATACAGAATGGCCTTCAGCCTTATGTTTTATGGTGGACTTCGGTCGGCAGAAGTTTTGGCCATAACTCCAGCAGACATTCTTCCTGACTGTTCTATTTCAGTAAATAAAAATTTTGTAGTAGTAAAAGGCGAAGAGTATTTCATCACACCGAAAACTGATAAAAGCAGGCGTACAATAAACATTCCGCAGTCGCTGTATAAAGAGCTGCAGGAATATGTATCCAGTATGGCAATAGAACCCGACGAACGGATTTTTTATTTTCAGAAATCAGGAATGCGTTCGGAGTTTAAAAGAGCAACTGCAAGATCAGGACTGCCTGAGATCAGAATACATGACCTGCGGCACTCTCACGCAAGCATGCTGATCGATATGAAGTTTTCCATTAAAGAGATTGCGGACCGGCTTGGCCATGAATCACCGGAAACTACTTGGAAAGTATATGCGCATTTGTACCCGGAAAAAGACAGAAAACTTGCTGATGCTCTAAATGAGGTAAGGGCAACAGATGATAATATAGAATATAAAAATAAATGAATAATATGTAAGAATAAATTTGCAAAAAATAGTCAAAAATAAGTCACATAAAGTTCGTTAACATCACTGTAACATCACAAGGCAAAAATAAAATCCCGGAAGTCCCTTATTTTAAGGGATTTCTGGGATTCTGCTCATTATTCAAACTCCCTAACTTAATCCTTGTCTTAAACATTTTTGTTAGGGTTTTCTGTTACGATTTGACTTCATTTGGTTTCATCTGCACCAGTCACATGTGCTGTATGAGCTAATGTTATCAAATTGTTATCTGTATTGTGTTATCACATGTTAAATAAATCTGCATGTGTCCCTGTATCAACCAAGGTCAATGTCAGAATACCATCTTCTTTTAAATATATTAGCAGCCAATCCGGCTGAATGTGGCACTCTCTAAATCCTTGATATTTTCCTTTTAATTCATGGTCTCTATACTTTTCTTCCAAAGGAATATTATTTTGAAGCATAGTGACGATATCATCTAGAAGAGTTATATCAAGACCTCTCTTCCTGGCTAACTTCAAGCTTTTCTTAAATTTTCCAGTAAGTATCAATTCATACTGCATCAATCAAGGTCCTCCATGGCTTCAGAAAAGCTACTGTATCTCTTAGTATTAGGATCCTTGCTGATTCTTTTCGCTTCTTCCATAGCCTCAATAACCTCTGGCTTATATTGTGGAACCACTACATCAAATGGAAGACCACCTCTCATAACACACTGTCTAAGGAATATATTCATTGCGCTGGACATATCCATTCCTAACTGTGAAAAAAGCTCTGTAGCCTGCTTTTTTAAATTTTCATCAATTCTTACCTGCGTAGGTACTGTAGCCATATCAACACCTCCCATATAACATATTTGCATATAGTATATACTTATTTCTTAATTCATATTATATGAGAAAAAGTAAGTTTTGTCAACATTCCGGTTTACATTGTGATGTATATGTATTATTTCATATTTTTAAATTCATTAATGCAGTACATACTATCCCACTTAATTTTAGGATTCTTTTGTTGAGTATCCATATCATTTCGTAAGGACAATGATTATGATACTAATAAACGATGAACTCTTTACAACGCAAAAGGTGGATTCAAAAAATAAATCCCCCTGTATTTTTAGAGCTGTGACAATCAAATTGTACTATGCAAATATAGTATTATTCTTATCAGCCTCATATGCATCATTAATCTCTTCTAATACAGTTCTAATACTAGTAATCATCTGCTCTGTAGAAAGATTATGTATAACTTCTCGTTTTGCAGTTTCTGTTTCAATTATTGGAATAAGCAGATTTCTAGCAAACTCTTTTCTATCACTACTAGCAAACATATCTTTTAATACTTTTCCGTCCAACTTATCCTTTAATTTATCTACGGACTTTTCTGCTTCTTTGTTACTCAATAGATATTCGGATGCCATATCAGTAAATACATCTTGAATGATTTCAACCATCTCATCAGCATCATCTTCAATAAATTCTCCCACAACAGCATTTGAAACTTTTCCAGCCGCTGCTCCACCAATTAAAGATCCAGCTATACCACCAATTACAGTTCCAACACCAGGAAGAATTGCAGACCCAGCAGCAGCACCTGCCAGCCATCCGCCAGTACCACCACCTACCGTTGCTGCAGTTCCAACCATATTTTTGAACAATTGCTTTCCTGAAATTCGAC
>JAXEUE010000254.1:0-22794 GCA_034115005.1 Blautia sp. | reverse complement strand
ATGCGGATGGATAAGCCACTGGAGGTTGGAGAAACAAACCGGTCACAGAGTGAAGATATTTTTTATGGTGGAAAAGGTATCAATGTTTCCAGAGTATTGTGTGCTCTTGGTGTACAAAATACGGCTCTTGGATTTATCGCTGGATTTACTGGAAAACTGATTGATGAGCAACTGAAGAAGCTAGGAGTCCTGACAGATTTTGTTTTAGTAAAAAATGGGTTTTCAAGAATTAATTTAAAATTGAAAGGTGCGCAGGAAACAGAAATTAACGCTAGAGGACCGGAAATCAGTAACCATGAAGTTCAGCAAATTTTTGCAAAAATCGGTCAGGTTAAAACAGGAGACTATCTCGTATTGGCTGGCAGTATTCCAGGATCTCTTCCAAACGATATGTATGAAAAAATACTGGAGAAAATATCCGGGAAAAAAATTCATGCAGTAGTAGATGCAACTGGCAGTCTTCTCAGAAAAACTCTTTGTTATCACCCGTTTTTGATTAAACCAAATCGTCAGGAACTGGCAGACTTGTTTGGTGTTACTATAAAGACGGATGATGAGACGGTGTTTTATGCACGTAAGCTTCAAGAAGAAGGGGCTGAAAATGTATTGATTTCTATGGGCGGAGATGGTGCAATTCTAATTGATAATGATCAGAATGCTTATAAACTTCCGGCATTTTCTGGAAAATTGAAGAACTCTGTAGGAGCGGGTGATTCTATGGTAGCCGGATTTCTGGCTGGCTACGAAAAAAGTAAAAATATAGAGTATGCATTTCGTCTTGCTTCTGCTGCTGGAAGTGCTACTGCATTTCATGATGATCTTGCAACGAAAGAGCAGATTGAAGAATTGTACAGTTCTCATATACAAGTGATTAGAAGGATATAAAATGTACAAGGCGTATAAAATCTTACATAAATTTAACTGGGTGCCAACATCGGTACTACCATGACGGCACAGATTATTGCGTTTAAATTAAGCGATTACATATATGTGATTACTTTCATTGGATTTATCATCAGTTTTATAATGAAATCAGAAAAAGCCAGGAATATAGGTCAGACAATTTTTGCATTCGGACTTTTTAATATTACTATGACCTTAATCTGGATTCTAAACTTATTGCTCAGCTCACAGCAGCACTTCAACTGATACAGAAAATGTATTTTCAGGCAGCGGAAATAATGATTTCCGGTAACGTGGAAAATGCAAAGAAGATATTGAAACAAAAAGAGAAGATTATGGATCTTGGTATTAATATGGTGGATGCTGTGCAGGAAGTTCTGATATGAAAGTTCAGGGAATAAGTATATAAAGAAGTACATCTGGAGGGAAAGATGACTTATTTATGGAGCGGTATGATTCTCCTGGGAATCATATATGGTATTTTTACAGGAAACCTTAAGGCAGTAACAGAAGCAGCAGTTTCTTCTTCAAAGGATGCAGTGGCTTTATGTATCGCAATGGCCGGTATTACAGCTATGTGGAGCGGACTTATGAAAATCGGGGAAATGACCGGGCTTGTACAGGAACTTTCTCGAAAGATGAGGCCTGTTATGCGATTCCTTTTTCCAAGGCTTAATCCGGATTCAAAAGCCTGTAAATATATTTCCTTAAATTTCCTTTCCAATATTCTGGGACTGGGATGGGCAGCCACGCCTGCAGGGCTTAAAGCTATGGAAGAACTGAATAAACTGGAGGAAGAACGAAGAACAAGAAAGGTGCCGGGGCAGAGATCCGTACCCAGAGGCGTGGCAGGAAATGAGATGTGTACATTTCTTATTCTGAACATTTCATCCCTGCAGCTGATTCCCGTGAATATCATTGCCTATCGAAGCCAGTACGGAAGTGTGAATCCTGCCGGAATTGTAGGACCTGCTATTGCAGCAACAGCAGTCAGTACAGCAGTTGCGGTCATTTTCTGTAAATGTATGGATAATAAAGGGAGAATTCAATGAAAGTGTTTTCCTACATATCGGATCTTATGATTCCCTTTCTCATGCTTTATATTATCGGTTATGGAATTTTAAACAGAAGAGATATATATAATGATTTTCTGGAAGGGGCAAAAGACGGTTTGAAAACCGTAGCAGGAATCTGTCCTGCTCTTATAGGTCTGATGACAGCTGTAGGAATTCTGCGTGCGTCAGGTTTTTTTGACCTGATGGGAAAAATTCTGGGAAGATTTACAGGAATATTGAATATTCCGTCAGAAATCATCCCCCTTTCTATTGTGCGTATGTTTTCTTCCAGTGCTGCCACAGGACTGCTTCTGGATATCTTTAAACAGTATGGCACAGACTCCAGGGCAGGGCTGATGGGCGCTGTCATTATGAGTGCTACAGAAAGTGTATTTTATTGTATGAGTGTTTATTTTGCATCTGTAAAAGTAGAGAAAACCAGATATACATTGCCAGGTGCACTGACAGCCACAGCTGCCGGCGTAGCAGCGGCGATAGCTCTGGTAAATCGGATGATATGAAAATAAAGAGAGCCTGCAGATACGTAAAATCTGCGGACTCCTTTTTATTTTTCCAGTGATTTGTTTTTCCTGAGCATTTCCAGAATAATATTTCTGGTATAGTCACCGATATGTCTCTGATCTTCCTTGCTTAGCTGGTCAATGTAGATGGGTTTTCCATATTCTACGATCACATTGACAGGTGAAATTCTGGGGAAGTGTGCTTCGAATATTTCAGCAGAATTATTAATGGCAATGGGGATAATGGGACATTTGGCTTTGGATGCAATTTTAAAGCTCCCATCATGAAAAGGAAGAAGCTCCAGTTCGTCAGCGGTTTTATTCCGGGTTCCTTCAGGGAAAATGCAGATGGAAATTCCGGATTTCACTTTCTCTATTGCTGTAAGGATGGTTTTCAATCCCTGTTTAATATCCTTCCTGTCAAGGAAAAGGCAGTGGAGATATTTCATCCAGCTGGAAAGCAGAGGAATCTTCTCCATTTCTTTTTTGGCTACATAGCCTGTCCGTATAGGACAGCGGGTATAAGTCAGAAGAATGTCGAAAAAGCTTCTGTGATTGCCTATATAGAGAACAGGAGTATCTTTTGGTACATTTTCCTCTCCCATATAGGTGATTCTGGCGCCTGTAAGCCATAAGATGAAGCGGAAAACTGCCTGAATGATTCTCAGAGAACTGATGTCCTTCGTTTTCGGAGAAAATTTACCAATGATCCATTCTATGATTAGAAGAGGAATGGAAAGTATCAGGTATCCCACCACTGTAATGCAGACTAGTATAAATCGAATCATAGAGTTCCTTTCCGACTGTGTGTCAGTCCATATAAAAGATTCTTTACTATTATAAATAAAATGTTTAAATCTTGCAATACCGGAAAACATTTTATGATCCTTCACCTGCCTTGGGATAAAGTGAACAGCAGCAGGGGAATAATGAAGACCGCTGGGTCATAAAATAGATAATAAGGAATGAACAGGGGCAAAAGATTATGAAAAAAGCAGCAGTTATGCTGGCTTTTTTGTTTCTGATAATGTCTGCTTTCACAGGCTGCCGGCTTATACGGATTGAAGAAGCTCAGCGGACACCTCTGGAATTTACTGTAGTGAAGAATGAAGATATTCCCGGGGAAGTAAGGGAGTTTATCGAGGAAAAGAAAAACGGGGAATTTCAGATGACATATCAGGTGGGGGAGAACCTTTACCTGATCAGAGGATATGGACAACAGATGACAGGGGGTTACAGCATTAAGGTGGAAGAAGTTTCTGAGTCTGAAAATGGAATTTTCTGCAGAACGAGACTGATAGGACCTTCAGAAACCAGACAGGGAGAAAAACCCTCATATCCTTGTATTGTGTTAAAAATAAAATACCTGGATAAACCGGTACAGTTTGAATGATAGTATGACAGGGAAAGGAAAAGAGTATGTTGGAATTAAAAAAAGAAGAGGTTCAGATGCTCCGTGAAAAAAGCAAAGCAGCCAGTCAGGTGACCTTTGATGTAGATTACAATGTTCCGGATGCCAAACCGGATATGGGAAGAATGATCCAGAGTAAAGCGGATGTTTCCATGGATGAGGTACGCCTGAGTGAGGGCCGCGCTTTTCTGAAAGGAAATCTGAATGTTGATCTCTTGTATGTGGGAGAAGAAGAGGGAAAAATCTTCAGTCTTTCTGCCAGACTTCCTATGGATGAAACCATAAACCTGGAAGGAATAGAAAGCGGTGACAAACTGTGCTTGAAATGGGATATTGAAGATCTGAGTCTTCATATTATTCATTCCCGCAAACTGAATATCAAAGCCATTGTAACGTTTTATGCCACAGTTGATGATCTGAAAGGAATCAGGCTTCCCACTGCACTGGAGGATGACAGTATTTCCGTAAAGAAAAAAACAGTGCGCCTTATGAGCCTGTGTGTACATAAAAAAGATACTATGCGTGTAAAAGATGATATTAATCTTGCTTCAAACAGACCTAATATCGAAAATCTTCTCTGGTATACCATAGAGCCCCGGGGACTGGATCTTCGTCCGCAGGAAAATGCCATCAAGGCCAAGGGTGAATTGTCCATATTTGTACTGTATAAGGGTGGAGATGAGGATAATCCCCCTCAGTGGCTGGAATATTCAATGCCTTTTCAAAGTGAAGCAGAATGTACCGGCTGCATGGAGGACATGATTCCCCAGATAGAGGTTTCTGTCATTCACCAGAGCATGGAGATCAAGCCGGATGCAGACGGGGAGGAACGTGTCCTTCAGGTTGATGTGGTGCTTGAGCTTAATATGAAATTATATAAAGAAGAGGAACATGAACTGCTTCTGGATGCATATACACCCGTCAAACAATGTATTCTTCATGGAAAAAATGAAATGCTGGAAAGCCTTCTTGTGCGGAACTTTTCCAGGTGCAGACTGACAGAAAGAGTTCAGGTAAAAGAAACCCAGGGAAAGGTTCTGCAGCTTTGTCACAGCTGTGGCAAGGTTAAGATTGATAAGACGAAGATCATAGAGGACGGGATTGAGGCAGAAGGAATCATCATACTTAAAATTCTTTACATTATTGGTAATGATGATATGCCGTTTTATTCTATGGATGCAATGATTCCTTTTACTCACGTTGTGGAAGCAAAAGGGATTACTCCGGACTGTACTTACCATCTTCAGGCAGATCTGGAACAGTTGTCCACTACTATGGTTGACAGTAATGAAATTGAGGTAAAAGCGGCAGTAAGTTTAAATGCCCTTGTTTTAAGACAGTGGGATGAGTTTATTATAGATCAGATTGAAGAGCAGCCGCTGGATATGAAGAAAATTGAGGAAATGCCTGGAATGACTGTTTATATTGTAAAGCCAAAAGACACCTTGTGGGATATTGCCAAAAGATTTTATACCACTGTAGATGAGATAACCAGGGTAAATGAGCTGACGGATCAGAATATCAGAGTGGGCCAGCCACTTCTTCTTGTAAAACAGGTTAAAGGTTAGAAAAAATATTTCTGTATTGAAATCCTCCGGAAAATGTTCTAAAATAATCATATAAATTGATTGTATACAAAGTACAAAAGACAATCGGAGGATTTTATGCGGTTACGTGCACTTGCGAAGATTAATCTGGCCTTGGACGTTCTGGGAGAAAGACAGGACGGATATCATGAAGTGAAAATGATCATGCAGACTATTCAGATGTATGATGTGCTGCAAATAGACAAAAAGGAAACACCCGGTATCTCTCTGTCAGTGAATTATCCATTTATTCCATGCGACAGAAGGAATCTGGTTTATCAGGCAGCAGAGCTTCTTATGGATGAATTTGGGATAGAGGAGGGCGTGTCCATACGTCTTGAGAAATTCATTCCGGTGGCAGCAGGTATGGCAGGAGGAAGCTCAGATGCGGCAGCCACTCTTGTGGGAATCAATCATCTGTTTAATCTTTGTTTAAGTGAAGCACAACTGATGGATCGGGCAGTTAAAGTGGGGGCGGACGTGCCCTACTGTATTATGCGGGGGACAGCGCTGGCAGAGGGAATCGGCGAGAAGCTTACCAGACTCCATCAGGTACCGGACAGTTATATACTGATTGGGAAACCGGGGGTGAATGTTTCCACCAAAACTGCATACGAGAACCTGGATCTGAATCAGATCAAAGTCCGTCCTGATATTGACGGAATGATACGTGACATTGAAAAAGGTGATCTTTATTCCATGACATCTAAGATGGCAAATGTTTTTGAACCCGGAATCATAGCTTCCTATCCTGTTATTCAGGAAATAAAGGATGTGATGGAGGAACAGGGAGCACTGAAGGCTATGATGAGCGGAAGCGGTCCTACGGTTTTTGGAATCTTTGATGATAAAAAGAAAATGAGAAAAGCAGCATCCATGCTGCGTGCCAGAAAGATTGCAAAGGTTGTATTTGCAACGGAAGTTTTTAACAGAGGCAAAGGGGAGGTGTACTAATGACAAGTGAGTTTTCTGTGAATATGAATGAATATCTGCCTTTAAGAGATGTGGTTTTTAATACTCTTCGCCAGGCAATTCTGAAAGGCGAGCTTAAGCCCGGAGAGAGATTAATGGAAATTGCCCTTGCAGAAAGACTGGGGGTGAGCAGAACTCCCATCAGAGAAGCTATGCGCAAGCTGGAACTGGAGGGCCTTGTTGTGATGATCCCCAGACGTGGTGCGCAGGTAGCCAATATAACGGAAAAGGATCTTAATGATGTCCTTGAAGTACGTATTGCTCTTGAAAATGTGGCTATTGAGAAAGCTTGTAAGAATATGTCCCAGGAAGATATGAGCAGACTGTGGCTGGCAGCTAAGGAATTCGAGCATACCACAGCAGAGGGAAATCTTGTGAAGCTTGCACAGGCAGATGTGGCATTTCATGAGATTATTTATCAGGCATCTGACAACAAGAGACTTATTCAGGTGCTCAATAATATGAGGGAGCAGATTTACCGTTATCGGGTAGAATATCTGAAAGAAAGTGAGACCAGAGCAGTACTGGTCAGAGAGCATGAGGAGCTTACCAAGGCTATTAAGGACCGGGATGTAAAACGTGCCCAGAAGCTTTCTTTCCAGCATATTGAGAATCAGAGAAAGGCAATTATGAGGTCTATAGAGACGGAAAATGCAGAAAGAGAAAAAAGAGAGAAAGAAAAGACAAAGAGCCATCATAAATAAAATTCAATAATTTGGGTATTCTAAGAGAGACGTAAAAGGCGTCTCTCTTTTTTTACATATTTGTTACAGGAGGGAAAAGAAAGATTGGAACAGAAAATATCCACAAACCTGCGGAAAAATGAGGAGTACCTTCGTAAAAGACTGGAAAACTGCAGTGATATACTGATTCGTCCTATGAAGCTGGGTGAAGAACACAAAGTGGACTGTCTGATGGTATATATAGAGGTTGCAGTTTCTAATATGATGCTGGATGATTCGGCTATTGGAAAGATGATCAATCATTTCTGGGAAGTATCTCCGGAAAAGATCAGGGAATTTGTTCAGAATAACAGTCTCGGAATCGCGGATGTAAAAAAACTGGAGAATATGGAAGAAGCAATTGATGCCATGCTTGCCGGAGATGCTGTTTTTTTCATAGATGGATATGATAAAGCCATGAAGATATCCAGTAAGGGATATCCTGATATGGGAGTTATGCAGGCAGAGACGGAAAAAGTACTCCGGGGTTCCAGAGAGGGATTTTCTGACAGTGTGAAAAGTAATTCTGCTCTTGTGAGAAAACGTCTGAGGGATACCAGACTGAAGGTGGAGGAGTACAGATTAGGCCTTCGTTCCCATACATTGGTGCAGATGCTGTATATGGACGACATTGTACATCAGGATCTTCTGAAAAAAGTCAGGGAAAGGATGGAGCAATATGAAATAGACGGGATCATGGACAGCGGTATGCTGGAACAGCTTACAGAAGATAACTGGTATTCTCCTTTCCCCCAGTATCAGACTACGGAAAGACCGGACAGGGCTGCCCAGGAGATACTTAACGGGAAAGTGGTGATTCTATGTGATAACTCTCCTGCAGCACTGATACTTCCGGCAAATTTTAACAGTTTTATGGAAAGCAGCGAAGACTGGTATAACAGATTTGAAATGGCTTCTTTTCTGAGAATTCTCAGATATATAGCCGTGATTGTGGCTGCACTGCTGCCGGGACTTTATCTGGCGGTCATTCGGTTTCATACCCAGATCCTTCCATCCGGTCTTATTCTGTCCTTTGCAGAAGCAAGAGAAGGAGTGCCGTTTTCCAGTTTCCTGGAACTTTTATTTCTGGAATTATCTTTTGAACTTCTTCGTGAAGCAGGAGTGCGTATTCCCGGTTCTCTTGGCAATGCCATCAGTATTGTAGGAGGTCTTGTTATCGGTCAGGCTGCAGTGGAAGCGAATCTGGTAAGTCCCATTGTAGTTATGATCGTTGCCCTGACAGCTTTGGGCTCTCTGACTGTTCCAAATGAAGAATTTGCTTCTGCCTTTCGGCTTTTGAAATATTTCTTTCTGGTTCTTGGGGGCTTCCTGGGGATTTACGGACTTGTTCTTGGAGCATATCTCACCCTATCTCATCTTGCAGGGCTTTTAAGTTTCGGGGTTCCTTATCTGGTTCCTTTTGTTAAAAAGAAGAATTCTCCGGGAACAGGAGATGGTATTTTCCGTGTACCTTTCAGAAAAAGAAAGAGACGTCCATTGTTTTCCAGGGAAGAACAGAAAATAAGGCTGATAAGAAAGGAGAAATCCGGAACATGAAATTTGCGGAAAACAACAGAATTTCACACAGACAGCTTTTCAGGCAGATGATACTTTCTCTTCTTGCACCTTTTTTACTTTGTATGTTTGGACAAAGGGGAATTAACGGAATTAATGGATTTCCCGGTACCATACTTGCCCTGATAATTCTTTGCTTTTATGTGGTATTTCTTATAAGGCTTGCCCCATGTTTTAGTGATCTGAGAAAGACAGCCGGTCCTGTACTTGGCAGAGTTACGGGGACTTTTTTTATGATTTATATTCTGCTTGCGGGAGCATACCTTCTTTCTGTTCTTGAAGAGCTGGTGCCGGTAAGTCTGGTCACAGGAGTATCCGGTTGGCTTATTGGGCTTCTGGCCATTCTTGTATGTACCCTTGGTACTCATACAGGCATGCAAAGAAGAGGCAGGATGGCAGAAGTATCGGGCGGGTTTCTTCTTGGCGGAATTCTGCTTATGATGATCTTCAGTGCAGGCCAGGCAAAAATGGAATATTTCCAGGATATGATGCGGGAATACACTTTTACCGGAAAAAATTTTGCAGCCTGCGGATATGGAATACTGTGCGGGTTTTCTGCTGTTGGCCTTCTTCCCTTCCTGCTGGAGGATGTGGAAAAATATGGAAGTGCAGGAAAAACCGTAACAGGTGCGATCCTGACTCTTGGCGGAATACTTATGGCAATGCAGGTGCTTATTCCGTCAGTACTGGGATATGACAGAGTCAGGGCAGAAAAATATCCTGTACTTCCTCTTATGGATGGAGCGGACCTTCCGGGAAATGTGCTGGCCAGATTTGACGTACTCTGGATGGGATTTCTCCTTTACAGTCTTCTATTTGCCATAGGAAGTCTGCTTCATTATGGACACCAGATCATAAAGAAGTCTCATCAGGGAACAGGAAGAGTCTGGATGGCTGTGATGATCTATATTCTTTCACTGATAGACATTGATGGAATGGGGATTCAGGATTATTTTGGAGTTTATCTGGGGTATGTGTTTGTACCCGGTCTTCTGCTCCTTCAGATATTATGTTTTGTAAAAAGCAGAACAAGATATAAAAAGAAAATGGCAGCAGCGCTGTCCTGCATGCTTGCTTTCTGTCTCTCTTTCAGTGGATGTGCTTCTTCTGTGGAGCCGGAAAAAAGAAGATATCCGTCAGCTCTTGGAGTGGATGAAGCACCGGAAGGATTTATGTTAACCTATGGAATGCCGGACCTTTCCCAGAGTACGGGCCAGGGAAAGGAAGAAGAAAATGGAAGTGCCGGTGTGCTTTCTGTAAGCGGTGCGGATTTCGATCAGATTGAAGATATATATAACCATTCTCAGGAGAAATTCCTGGATATGGGACATCTTCAGGTGCTTATTCTGGGAGACACCATTATTCAGAATGGGAAGTGGAGGGAAGTTCTTGATTATATCAAGCAGGAGCCATTCACAGGAGAGGACCTGTATGTTTTTCGGGCGGATAATGCAAAGGCAGTTTTAAGCTGGAGTGGTGAGGGGAATTCATCGGTTGGAGAATATATTACAGGTCTTGTGGAAAATCGTATGAAAGACCAGAAAATTTCGGTGGTGACTCTCAGGGATGTGTTTTATGAAAAATACAAATCCGGAAATCTTCCTGAACTTCCATTTATTGAGATAACCCAGGAGAGTCTCAGGGTGAGGGAGAACTATTGAATATATCAGGGGAAAACTGTCAATAATTGAGGCAGAAAACATCCTGGAGGCAAAAAATTTTTATGAACAGAATAGAAAAAGTAAAAAGAAGACTGATGGCTGCACTGGCAGCAGGACTGGCAGGTGTGATTCTGTTTTGTACTATGCCGGAGAAAATACAGTGTTTTGCCCAAAACAAAGCTGACCAGGCAAAGATCACTGCATGGTGGGGTACTATATATCCCAGGTTCTGTTTTTCCTCTGCAGAAGAAAACAACGGTGAAAAACTAAAGATTTCCTTCTGGCTTGCGCAGGCTCTTGATTGGTGATAAAATAACAGAATAACCAAAAGAGATGGAGAAGGATTCATGGATATAGACAGAAATGCACCGGTGGGTGTGTTTGACTCAGGAGTGGGCGGCCTTACAGTTGCCCGTGAGATCATGCGCAACCTTCCCGCAGAAAAAATAGTATATTTTGGTGACACGGCAAGAGTACCTTATGGAAATAAGTCCAGGGAAACGGTTATCCGGTATTCCCGTCAGATCATAAGATTCCTTAGGGAACAGCAGGTAAAAGCCATTGTAGTTGCCTGTAATACAGCCAGCGCATTTGCCCTGGATGCCATCAGGGATGATCTGGATATTCCCATTCTTGGCGTGATTGAACCCGGAGCTAAGGTGGCTGCAGCTCAGACAAAGAATAAGAGGGTAGGTGTGATTGGTACTTTAGGTACAGTAGGAAGTGGAATTCATCGGGAATATCTTAAGAAATATGATCCTGATATCCAGGTGTTTGCCAAAGCCTGTCCTCTTTTTGTTCCTCTTGTAGAAGAAGGATGGCTTCACGATCCGGTGACAGTGGAGGTGGCATCCAGATATCTGAAAGAATTACAGGATAAAAACGTGGATACATTAATTCTGGGATGTACACATTATCCCCTGATCCGGTCTATTATACGAAACATAATGGGAGAAGGTGTATGTCTTGTCAATCCGGCTTATGAGACGGCACTGGAGCTTGGCAGACTTCTTGAAGAGAAGAATCTTTTAAGTACCGGAACGCAGCAGGAGGAATTTCCCTATCGGTTTTATGTCAGTGACCTGGCAGATGAATTCAAGGCATTCGCAGGCTCCATTCTGCCGTATGATGTGGAAATGACTCAGAAGATAGATATTGAGAAGTATTAGGAGAGTAAAATGGATAAAGAAGTGCTGATACATGTAAAAGGGCTTCAGATGATGAATCCGGAGGAAAAAGGAGAATCCATAGAGCTTGTAGTACCCGGACAGTATTATTTCCGCAATGGAAGCCATTATCTGCGATATGAAGAGGTGCTGGAGGATTTTTCAGAACCAACTGTGAATTACATAAAGTTTTCTTCCACAGAAATGGAAGTCCGGAAAAAAGGAGTAGTGAATGTTCATATGGTATTTGAACAGGGAAAGAAGAATATGACTTATTACACAACGCCTTTTGGAACCATAGAAATGGGAATCGCAGCAACCAACCTTAACCTTGAGGAAAACGAAGATGGACTGAACATGAAGGTGGACTATTCTCTTGACATGAACCAGGAGCATGTGGCTGACTGCTGTCTGGCCATCCAGGCACAGCCCAGAAACTGTAAGGATTTTACCCTTTAAGACAGAAAAGAAAACAGGCCGTGGATCATATCCATGGCCTGTTAAAGTTTACCGGATTATTTCTGTTTATTCTTTCTGAAGCGTTTAAACAGTCCTTTTTTCTTTGGAGCAGGAGTCTCCAGTGCTCCACGGATTCCCTTCACACCTACAATATAAAGACCACTTACTTCTGCTTTAATTTCTTTCTTAACAGGAATCAGTTCAAAAATCTTCTCATCTGCGATTAAAATAGAAATCTTAGGTCCTACCTTGGCCTTGACAATGGGAAGCTTGGAACGGCGCATAAGTTTGGGTGTCTGTTCAATGACCATCTGAGGAAGCCCGGATTCTTTGAGCGGCATCCTCTTTTTATCGATAACCAGCATGGAAACGGTCTGTTTGGTTGCGTCAATCTGTGCCTGCTGTTCTTCCTGTTTCTTCTGAGCTTTTTTGCCAAGGAAATAAAGAGCGATCAGTATGGCAATCAGGATAACAAGAATGACCAGAAGGACTATGGTTATTGTCTTCATTTCAATCCTCCTAATGTGTGTATTTTGAACATTGCATAAAGTATATTCTACCATTAATTGTATGAAAACGCAATTATTAAAAAAGAATTAATGAAACAAAAGCGGTAGAAATTTATATTGTTACAGGTTATAATGAAATTACAGAAGAAGTTTCATATAGGATAAAATAACCATTATAAGGTATACTATTATTATGATGCCAGTGTTGAGGGAGTGCGAAGCACGGAACAATCCGTATGGCATATTTTGACCTCAACATCTTATTATACAATGTAATTAAGGAGAAGACTATGAGTGAACTGAATCCGGGGTCTGAAAAAGAAGAACAAGTTCTTTCTGAAGAACAGGAAGTTAATGATTCCACAGAAAACAAGATAGAAGATCCTGATGTGGAACCTGCAGGGCATAATGAAGATTCGGATTTCTTTTATGATGATGATGAAGCATATGAAGCCAGAAGAGAGGAACGTCTGAAGAGACTTGGTAAGAGGAAACGCAGAAGAAGAGTTCGTCATGTTGCAGAATTGGGTGTTCTTGTACTGGCAGTGGCAGTTGGTCTGGCAGCAGGTCTTTATGGGGATGAACTGAAGGTAATAGTCAGAGATCAGCAGAGCAGGATCATACAGATGCTTCACGGCAGTGACAAGCAAGAGCAGAATGTAAATGAAAAGGAGACAGGATCTTCGGAAGTTTCCACTGATAAGGAGGACACATCTGTTCCTGAAGCAACTCCTGAACTTGAATTAAGTGAAGAGGATAAGCAGATATACAGACAGGCGAAGCATTACGCTCAACAATACGATTATGATCAGGCAATCAGCCTTCTTAAGAGCAGTTCAGTTTATGATACCAATGAGAACTTTCAGAAAGCAGCAAGTATCTATCAGAAGAAAAAGGATTCCTGTGTATCATGGCCATTGGATCAGGTAACACATATTTTTTATCATTCTCTGATTGTGGATACTGCCAGAGCATTTGACGGAGATTATAAGCAGGGTGATTATGATCAGGTTATGACAACTATGGATGAATTCAATAAGATTACTCAGGCTATGTATGATAAGGGATATGTGATGGTCAGTATTTATGATATGGCCAGAGTGGATGAAAATGGAAATATGACAGAAGGTGAGATACTGCTTCCGCCAGGTAAGATTCCATTTGTTCTTTCACAGGACGATGTCTGCTATTATCATTATATGGATGGTGATGGATTTGCATCCAGGCTGATTGTAGATGAAGAGGGTAAAGTCCGTAATGAGTATGTGGAAGAAGATGGAAGTGTTTCCGTTGGCGATTATGATGTAGTACCGCTGATCGATCGTTTTGTGGAACAGCATCCTGATTTTTCCTATCGTGGGGCCAAAGGAATTGTGGCTCTTACAGGATACAATGGAATTCTTGGTTATCGTTCTGACAGCAGTTATGAGACACGTCCGGCGGATCTTGATGCTAATAAGGTACAGTGGCTGGATGAGCACCCGGAATTTGATATTGAGAAGGAAAAAGAAGGCGCTGCCAGAGTTGCCCAGGCAATGAAGGATGAGGGATGGCTGTTTGCCAGCCATACCTGGGGTCATCTGAATGTAGGTGAGATCAGCCTGGAAAGGCTTCAGGCTGATACACAGAGATTTAAGGAAAATGTGGATCCTCTGATTGGAGGAACAGATATTATTATCTTTGCATTTGGAACTGACCTGACTCAGGCTGAGGATTATTCCGGGGAAAAATTTGACTATCTGAAGAGTCAGGGTTATAACTATTACTGTAATGTTGATTCACGCCAGTATTTTGTACAGATACGGGATAATTACTTCCGTCAGGGAAGAAGAAATGTGGATGGTTACAGAATGTATTATAATCCCGAGCTTCTGACAGATCTGTTTGATGCTACGGCAGTATTTGATCCTGCAAGACCGGTTCCGGTACCGAAAATGGGAAACAGATGAAATAATGCCGGGGATAAAGAAGGGAGTATGAAATGAAAAGAAAATTATGTCTTGCTGTGCTTGCCGTCTGCCTGTCTCTGACAGCTGCAGCCTGCGGTGAAAATGGGGTAACTGATATAGGTGAGGTTTCGGATAAGACACAGCAGGATACTGCAGATAAAGAAGCAGAAACAGGGACGGGCCGTCTGGTTTCTGTGGATAATGTTGATAAATATATTACCATCGGTCAGTATAAAGGTCTTGTGCTTGATAATACTGTGAATAGTGTAACGGATGAAGATGTGGAAGCCCAGATCAGAGAAGATCTTAAGAATACAGCAGAGCCTGTTTCTCAGGGAGCGAAGGAAGGGGATCTGGTTACAGTAAATTATGTGGGTACTATCGATGGCAAAACATTTTCCGGGGGAATTGCCAACAATTATGATTTTGTTGTCGGTGACGGGCAGATGTTTGAGGAATTGGAGAATGGTGTCCTGGGTATGAAAAAGGGAGACACAAAGGACATCAGTATTTCTTTCCCGTCAGATTATCCGGATGAAAGCCTTGCAGGACAAAATGCGATTTATAAAGTAACTGTACAGAATGTTCGCCGCAGTCCTGAATTAAATGATGAGTGGGTAGCAAAGAATACGGACTACACTGTTGTGGATGAATACAGGAAGAGTGTAAGGGATAAGCTTGAGAAACAGGCTGATGCTTCGGCCGAGGATGTACTTAAGAATACGGCATGGTCTACAGTGTTTGAGAACTCAGAGGTAAAAGAATACCCTCAGGAGGACATTGATCATTCGGTTTCTGAGTTTAAGAAGAGTATGGAGGTATATGCTAAACAGGCTGATATGACTCTGGATGAATTTGTGGAATCTCAGGGAATATCCAGGGAGGATTTTGACGAACAGTGTCAACAGTATGCCCAGGGAAAAGTTAAACAGAATCTTATTGTTCAGGGTATTATGGATGCGGAAGGGCTTTCACTTGATGATAAAGAAAGTATTACGCTGCAGAATGAACTTGTAAAGCAGATGGGTGCTGATAATGTGGCTGAACTTGTACAGACTTATGGACAGGCATATGTAGATGAATCTGTAGGCTTGCAGAGAGTAGAGGATTTTATTGTGAAGAATGCTGATATTTGATTATTGTAATTATATTCCGTATAGTTTATTATAAAAAAACAGAATCAATATGCATATTTAAATAGGAAGTGGGGAAGGAAACTATGGATAAGCGGGTTTTACTTGAAAGAAAACGCAGGAAAAGACGTCAGATGATGATCAGACGTTATACAAAAATGGGGCTCAGCGTAGCCGGGGTGATTCTTGCAGCTGTTTTTCTGGTCAGAGGCATTATTCTTCCCATAGCACATCATATTGGCGGTGGAAGAAGTACAGGTGAGATTGTTACTGCTCAGGCAGAAACTATAGAGGCAGATCCCAATGCAGCTGTGAGGCAGCCATTGAAAGGACAGGGTGATATTGGAAAGGTTGCTTCAATGACTGCAGGATGGCATGAAGACGATAACGGGCGATGGTATCAGAATTCAGACGGTACTTATTATGCAGGAGGCTTTCAGGACATAGACGGAATTACATATTCATTTGATGAAAATGGTTACATACAGACCGGATGGGTCACAAAGGGAGTCAAGGATTATTATTTTAATAAGGATGGCTCTTATGACCCGACTCAGAAACGGCCTATGCTGGCTTTTACTTTTGACGATGGTCCTGGAGAATATACAGAGCAGCTTCTTGACTGTCTGGAAGAGAATAATGCACATGCTACATTCTTTATGCTGGGACAGAATGTATCTTCTTATGCTGATACTGTGAAGCATATGCTGGATATCGGCTGTGAACTTGGAAGTCATTCCTGGGATCATACCCAGCTTACCACTATTGATCTGGATGCAGTGGTGAAACAGTATACCGATACGGATAATGCATTGATCCAGGCCTGTGGACAACCTTCCACGGTTGCCAGGGCTCCTTATGGGGATGGAAATTCTGATATATATAATGCGGTGGGCAAACCATTCTTTATGTGGTCTCTGGATACTGAAGACTGGAAACTTATGGATGCGGATGCAGACTATAATTCTGTGATGAATGGAGACCTGACAGATGGAACGATCATATTAATGCATGATATTCATCAGCCTTCTGTCCAGGCGGCTATTAAGGCAATTCCGGAGCTTATTTCCCAAGGATATAAGCTTGTAACGGTCAGTGAACTTGCTCAGGCTAAGGGAGTTACTCTTCAGAATGCATGTTATGTGGACTTCTGGGACAGTAATCTTGCCTCAGGCCAGGTTCCCGGTTATGAAGGCAATACGGAATCAGATTCTGAAGAAACATCCGATGACGGTTCCGAAGATTACAGTGACAGTTCAGATGAGTACAGTGACGGAAGTGATGATAGTTCCGGAGATTATACTGATGATGGAAGTGAGGACTACAGTGATGACTCCGGCTATGGAGATGGATCAGAATAAAAATTAAGAAGACTGCCTCATAAATAACTGAGGCAGTCTTCTTCTTTGTTATAGGTGTAAGCTTGAATTAATAAGTATAATTGTCTACTTCAACTTTATCAACCTGCTGGTACGGGGCAAGAGTTGAGATCATTTTTACCGGTTTGTCATAGCTGTTTTTACAGTAATGTATTTCGCCCGGTTCGATATGAATGAACTGTCCCGGATAGAGATGATTGACAACTCCATCTACTACGATATCAATTTCACCTTCCAGGATAAAGAAATTCTCTTCCATAATGTTATGATAGTGAGCTTTGAAATCCTGGCCGGGCATAAACTGAACAACTGCAAAGTTCATTCTTGGCCCTTTCATAAGATATTTCGGACCACTGTCCTTAAACCGATACTCTTTGTCTTTTTCATCTACGATATACATAATTTTTCTCCTTTCACAGGTTTTATAATCCTGGTGCTACCCACATGGGTTTGGTGATTCCTTCGTTTACCAGCTCAAGCTGAGCAGCGTAAACTTTTCGCCAGGTGGGATAAATCTCTTCATATACTTTATGGTTCTTTTCATCAGGTTCAAATACTCTGTCCCATTTTACGGTGCGCTTCACGCCTTCTTCGATACTGGAATAAAGACCTGCGCCATAACCTGCCAGAATGGCTGCTCCCAAAGCGGTTGCTTCTTTTACTACAGGTACTTTTACAGGCATACCCAATACATCGGCCAGAATCTGGGACCATAAAGGACTCTTGGAAGCGCCGCCTGCAAAAATAATCTCGGAAGGCATATTTCCTGTAGCTTCCTTCACTAATTCCATATGACCTTTCACTAACATGGCTGTATTTTCCAGAATTGCACGATAGAAAGTATAACGGTTAAATTTCTCAGGGTCAAGCTCGAAATTGGTAAAAGTAGGAGCAGCATGCTTCCAGTTGATAAAGTTCATTATATCACTGAATGTACAGAGCATGCCGTAGCTGCCTGCAGGTATTTTTTCGGCTTCTTTATTCATTATGTTATAGGGGTCATCTCCCGTTTCTTTTGCCAGCTGCTTTTCTGCCTGACAGAAACCATCCCGGTACCAGCGCATAACAAGTCCTGGCTTGAAAGCCAGAGCTTCATATTGCCAGACGCCGGGAACTGCATGACAGTTTACACGTACACGGCATCCCGGGTCAGTGGCACCGTTTGCGGTGTTGAATTCATATTGCCAGAAGCTTCCGCCAAATACTGCGGCCTGTCCAGGCTGTGTGGCACCTACACCAATTGTTCCAAGCTGACAGTCTCCGCCGCCTACTACAACTGGTGTTCCAACTGCAAGACCGGTGTCAGCTGCACCCTTTTCGTTCACCTTTGCAATAACACTGCCACATTCTTTAACAGGTGGGAAAATATCATCTCTTAAACCGCATTTTCTTGCAATGGAAGCATCCCAATTACGACTCTGAAGATCGAAAATTCCGGTAGTGGATCCATTGCTGGGTTCTACCGCTTCTACTCCGGTAAGCTTCTTGATCAGCCAGTCATTAAACATTCCTACTGTAGCTACCTTCTCATAAACTTCAGGCATTTTATCTTTTACCCAGAGAAGACGGGGAAGGGCACCCAGCGCATATGTCTGCCCGCTCTGCTGATAAATTTCCTTTTCAAGCTGGGGATCCATCTGAATCAGTTTGCCTACTTCGTCATTGCTTCGTGCATCTACGTTTGCACATGCCCATATTTCATTGCCTTCTTTGTCGTAAAGCACGATACCTTCTCTCATACAGGTTGTAGAGATTGCCAGAATCTGTTCCGGTCTGATTCCTGTCTGGGAAATAACTCCACGGATACATTCACATGCCAGATCCCAGTTATGTACCCAGTCAAAATCCATACTGCCGGGATAGCGCGGATCTTCTTTGTGTTCCCATTCTTTCTGTACACATCCTACCTGATCTCCGTCCGGATTAAACAGAACAGCTCTGACACTTCCGGTACCGGCATCGATTGCCAATAAATATTGCTCTGTCATAAAACCCTCCTTAAAATATAAATTATAAATGATTATTGTCTGCTCAGATTCAGAATTTCACTTGCGGTATCCTCATCTGTAATAAGGATATCAAGCAGTTCACCTCTGAGAGCGGCAAGAATTGCTTCTACTTTATTCTTTCCGGCGGCTACACCTATGGTGTTTTCAAGAGATTTCATTGTATCCAGAGAAGTACTGATGAGCCGTCCTTCAATATCTGAAGAAACGGGGTTACCGTCCTTATCAATGAAATGACACAGGATATCGCCTACGGCTCCTTTCATGGAAAGCAGCAGGAAATCATTATGTGTAAGCATGCCGTTGGTTAAAATGGTGGCGCTTTCATTCATACCACCAATACCCACAACTGTCAGCTGGGATAACGTGACCATATCCAGAATCTGCTTTACACTGGGTTCACCCTCGATGGCAGTTACCATATCTGCGTTTTTCATCATAAGGGGAGCCGGAGTCAGGTACAGTTTGGCATTAAAAATATTGGAACGTGTATTTGGCAGATAGTAGTTAACTCCACCCGTGAGAGAAACAACATTCACCGGAAATTCTGACATATTAGATAAGTGGTTTAAAACACGGCTTGTTGTATCACCATATCCCATATTTATGAAACTGGATTTATCGATCCGCTGGTTGATATACATCGCAGCTGCCTGAGCTACGCTTTCGTTTACGTCTTTCCCATCAATGGGAGTAGGAACTACAAATGCATCTTTTAAATGAAAGCTGGCGGTCAGCTCCTGTTCAATCCTCATGCGGCGGCTATCACTGGAACGGATCGAAAAATGAACAATACCGTTCTTTCTCGCCTTATCCAGAAGCCTGTTTACTCGCAGACGGGGAATTCCCAGATACTCACCAATCTCCTGTTGGGTAAACTCTCCTATATAATATAACCAGGCTACCTTAACCAGCAGGATCTCTTCGTAATCAAATTCTTTATCCACGGAAATATCCTCCCTGAGAAACAAAAGTTGTAAATCAAATCATTTGTTCATCTCATAGAAGAAGTTTAACATGAAAATACGGGTATGTCAATGGTGATTATTGCCTCCAAGTACGAAAAAACACAGAGAAAATTAGACAAAAGAAGTAAAATAAAGAAGAAGAGTATATAAAGATTAAACAAAAAATACAGTTGACAAAATAAACAAACTGTCGTATAGTATATTTAAACATTATTTAGACGCATAAACATTTGTTAAAGGAGGAATTCTTTTGCCAGGAAAAGCGCTTTTAAATATTAAGAACATTTATAAGTCATTTGGCCTGAACGCTGTTCTTAAAGGAATCAGCCTTGATGTAAATGAAGGAGAGGTTCTGGCACTGATTGGTGGTAATGGTGCAGGTAAGAGTACATTGATGAAGATCATCATGGGCATTTACCAACATGACAGTGGCGAGATCTTTGTTAAGGGAGAGAAAGTCGCATCCAATAAAACCAGTGCTGCATTGGCAAGCGGTATTTATATGGTACCTCAGGAACCACTGCTTTTTCCCAACATGACAGTTGAGGAGAACATAGAAATCGGTTTTGATAAGAATAAAGCCGAGTTACATAAAGAGCTGGTTCAGGTTATGAAAGATGTAGGCTGGAATCTGGACCTTAATCGGAAAGCCAGCAGTCTTTCCATAGCAGAACAGCAGATTGTGGAAATACTGAGAGGCTTGCTCAGACATGCGCAGATTCTGATTCTTGATGAGCCTACCAGTGCACTTACGTTTGACGAGGTAGAAAGCCTGTTCAAGTGTGTAAATGAACTGAGAGAGAAAGGCATCGGAATTATTTACATCACTCACCGCCTTGCCGAAGTCTTTGAGATTGCTACAGATGTTGCAATTATGAGAGATGGTAAGATTCCCGTACAGGGTAAGATAGGAGAATTTACCAGAGAGATGCTGGTAAAAGGCCTTCTTCCCCCGGATGCTCAGGATAACAGTAACGCAGCTAAGAAACAGGAGAAGAAAGTTGACTATAATAATCTGAAACCTGTTTTTGAAGTACAGCATTTAAGCGGTTATGGTTTTACAGATATTTCCCTTAAGGTTTATCCCGGAGAGATTCTGGGACTTGCAGGAGTTGTAGGCGCAGGAAGAACAGAGCTTGCCACAACTATCTTTGGAAAAGATAAAGTACTTAATGGAAAGGTTATCCTTGATGGAAAAGATATTACAGGCCTTTCCACAAGAAAGGTTATCGAAGCCGGGCTCAACTATGTACCTGAGGACAGACATGCGCATGGACTTTTTAAGATCAGTGATGTGGCATATAATACGTCCAGTGCTATGCTGGCGGAGAAACCGATGGGTCGGTTTATTCTTAATACAAAAGAAGAATACAATATGACTCAGAAATATATTGATGATTTCCGCATTAAAGTAACGGGACAGTCTCAGCTGGTTGGAAGCCTGTCAGGAGGAAATCAGCAGAAGATTGTTATTGGAAGGAGCCTTACCACTTCTCCCAAACTGGTAATTCTGGATGAACCTACCAGAGGTATTGATGCTGCAGCCCGTGGTGATGTTTATACAATCATCCATCAGCTGAGAGAAGAGGGAGTTGCAGTACTTCTGATCTCTTCAGATATGGAAGAAATCGTGGAACTGTCCGACCGGGTTATGACGGTATGTCAGGGAAGGATCAACGGAGAATTCATGGGAGAAGATATTAACCAGGATACTCTGATGTCTGCTTCCTTTGGAATTACAAAGAATTCGGAGGTAGGATCATGAAAAAGGCATTAAAATCCAGAGAACTTAGCAGTTTTCTGTTTCTTGTTATTTTGTTTCTTGGTGTAGGAATTATCAATCCCAATTTCCTGACTGCAGGAAATATTGTGGCCTGCTTTAATGACAGTGTTGTTTACATTATTATTTCTGTGGGTATGGCTTTTGCCATTTTTATTGGCGAAATCGATGTTTCAGTTGGCGCAAATCTCGGATTTACTGCTACGGTTGTAGCCAGTATGCTCAGAGACGGTCAGAACTGGGCAGTCGCTTTTATTACAGGTATTCTGATCGGCGCTCTGATTGGCCTTTTCAATGGCTGGGGAGTAGCTGTGATGGGTGTTCCGTCTCTGATCTTTACTCTTGGTACTAATGGTGTGATCAGAGGCCTGATGTATGTATATACAGGCGGTGCCTGGGTTGAGAACCTGCCCGCGAAATTTAAACGGCTTTACACAATTCCATTCATCGGAACACTTAGCGTTTCTTTTACGATTACAGCAGTACTGGTAGTGATCGTTCATTTCCTGCTGAAGCGTACGAAACGTGGAAGATATTTCATAGCAGTAGGTGATAATGCTGCCGGTGCAACACTGGTTGGTATTCCTACCACAAAAACCAAAGTTTCAGCATATGTGATCTGCGGCATTTTCGCTGCGATCTCCGGTATTGTTTTCTCATCACGTATCGGATTCGTAACTGCAACATCCGGAAGCGGATATGAAATGAAAGCAGTTGCAGCCTGTGTACTTGGTGGCATCAGCCTTAGCGGTGGTGTAGGAAGCGTGATCGGAGCTGCAATCGGTGCAGTTATTATGGCAAGTATCAGCCGTCTGCTGGTATTCATGGAACTGGGATCTACTTATGATAATACAATTACCGGTATTCTGCTGATAACAATCGTTGTGGTTGACTCTCTTCTTCAGAGAAGAAAAGCCGAGAAAAACCGCAGAGAAAGACTTGCAGCCAGAACTGCTTCTGCTGGAGCATCCGGGAAAGGGGGAAATGAATAATGAATAAATCCTTATCCCAGAAGCTGAAACATTTTCTGAAAAGCTGG
>JAXEUE010000253.1:0-3380 GCA_034115005.1 Blautia sp. | reverse complement strand
GATCAGACTCTGGGTTTCAAAATTCCCCTGAGTGGTTTTCACCGTAAAGGTATCAAATCCTTCCACTCCAAGTACCTGAGCATCCAGAATCCGCACATTCAGTTCCTGTGCCTGATGAATTCCTGTTTCAAACAGCTCCCTTCCGGAGAGAGGATGTTCAAGCCCGTAATAATTCTCTATTTTCTCAGCCTTCTCCAATGCACCAATACCATTGTTGATTACCAGAGGATTCATATTTCCTCTTGCAGCATATAATGCAGCGGAAATACCTGCCGGACCTGCCCCTATTATAATCATTTTTTCCAACTTTGTCACCTGCTTTCTTTTGTATACACAATACGCAGCAGGGGGATAAAAATGTTACTGTTCTCTTCATGCACAATAATATGATGTTGAAACCAAAAGATGCCATACGGATTGTTTCGTGCTTTGCACTCCCACAATCCTGGCATTATAATATTATATCCACCCTTACTCTAATTATAATGAAATATGGACGGGAGTCAAGAGGGACAGGTTTCCTGACTCAAAATGAGTCAGGAAACCTGTCCCTCTTGACTAAAAAAGACATCAGTCCAATACTGATGTCTCATAAGAGCGATAGACGGGGCTCGAACCCGCGGTCTCGACCTTGGCAAGGTCGCGCGTTACCAACTACGCCACTATCGCATTTCCTCTCGTCATTCTTTCCTCTGACGACAAAAGATATAATACTATAAAACGAACAGCTTGTCAAATATTTTTTTAATTTTTTATAAATCTGAATTTTTTAAGAACAATGAACCAGCCAAATTGAAAAAAGAGAAGCGGTATGCTATGATAAAAAAGTTCTTAGAGAAAAGTGACCGCAAAGGAGTTGAGATTTGGTTTATGAAGAAAATAATGATGGCGGGGCTGAGTATCTTCCTGATGTTGATGCCTGTTTCTGTCTGGGCCGGAATTCCGGATTATAATGAAAGCATCCTGAAATGTGAAGAAGGAAATATACCTGTAAAAATCTTTCAGATTGATGACGGGAATGGAAATACAGTCAATGCCGCAGCCAGGTCGGACATGGTATCTATATCTTCAAAAACTGCATATATTCGTTCCAATCCGGGAAACAACGGAAAGGAACTCAGGGAACTGTACCTGGGCACTCAGGTTGAAAGAGTGGCTGTCTGTGACAACGGATGGAGCAAGGTGGTTTATGAGCGAACCGGAAAGGAAAAAGTCATAGGATATATTTCTACAGAAGAGATCAACGACAACGACCGGATAAAAACTGCCAAAGGAACTTTCCAGGCTCTTTCTGACAGCAATATTCTTGATTATCCGGGACGGAAAGATGGAGAGATAGTTGGTGAAATACTTCAGCAGGATAAGGTAAAACGTATCCGAACCATTAATAAAATATGGAGTCAGATATACTATACCAGGAAAGATGGCAGTGAAGATATAGGTTATATTCCCACCAGCGTTCTGGAAAAAAATGTTTCACCCGAATCAGAAGCTCAGGAGAACGAGATCGTAGAAGTGGATGGGGAAAAAGCCGGTGTAATTCACAAAAGCAATGGAACAGGTATTTTTGCAGAAGCAGTCGATGGTGTAACTGCACCCAGAGACAAGGCAGTGGACGGAGTGCAGGTAGGAACCCCTGTTGCTGTCTCTTCAGATGCTGTCCTGAAACCGCTTGGAACCTTCCGGATCACCCATTACTGCCCCTGCAGTATCTGCTGCGGGCCATGGGCCAATGGCATCACAGCCACTGGAAAGACAGCTGTGACAAACCATACCATCGCAGTAGATCCTACACAGATTCCTTATGGTTCAAAGGTAGTAATCAATGGACAGGTTTACGTTGCCGAAGACTGTGGAGGTGCCATCAAGCGCAACTGTATTGATATTTATGTAGCAACCCATGCAGAAGGGGAATCTAAAGGAGTATACTATACAGAAGTATATCTCCTTGAATGATTCCCCTGCCCGGCAGGAATCTGTTATAAATATCCTTTCCTACCGGGCCATAAGATAAATTTTTTCCATATCATTTCTGTTTAATTTTCTGAATGAACCGATGGTACGGGTCTCTTCAAAGCTGCACCGAAACGCCAGATCATGGATTTCTTCTTCTGTAAGATAAAGTCCAAGTTCATGAAGATTTACAGGCATATGGATAGAGCGAAAGAAATCTTCCATTGCCTTGATGCCTGCAAGTGCATTCTGCTCATGGTTTTCTCCTGGAGAAATATTTAATACATTGAAAGCAAACCGGGCGAACCGTCCGGGATTTTCTTTATAAACGTAACGTGCCCAGCTTCCCCACAGGGCAGCCAGACCTGCACCGTGAGTTACGTCATAAACTCCTCCCAGTTCGTGTTCCAGCTGATGGCATGCCCAGTCACCACTTCCTGTCCCACATCCGGTAAGCCCGTTATGAGAAAGACTCCCTGCCCACATAATCTCTGCCCTTGCATTATAATTATCCGGTTCCTCCATAAGTATGGGGGCATTATGAATCACTGTCTTCATAAGAGCTTCACTTATGCTGTCTGTGATCTCCAGGGTGTCCATATTCACGAAGTACCTCTCCATAGTATGCATAAGGATATCCACACACCCGCTTGCAGTCTGGTACGGAGGCAGTGTGAAGGTAAGCCTGGGATTTAGAATTGCAAACTTTGGCCTGCAGAAATCTGTTTTGGAACTTCCCCGTTTCTGTTTCGTTTCTTCATTTGTAACTACGCTGGAACTGCTCATTTCACTGCCGGAAGCAGCAATGGTAAGAATTACTCCTATAGGAAGGCAGTCGGTGGGTGTCTCTTTTTTCAGATAAAAATTCCATATATCTGTCCAGGGATTTGCAACACCATATCCGATTCCCTTGGCAGAATCAATTACACTTCCCCCTCCAACGGCAAGAATAAAATCTATATTTTCTTTTTTACATAATTCAATGCCTGCTCTTATAAGGGAAAGGTGAGGATTGGGAACCACACCTCCAAGAGTTACATAAGCGATACCTGCTTCCTCAAGGCTTGACTGTATTTGTTCCAGAAGTCCGGACTTTACGGCACTGTGGCCTCCATAATGGATCAGAACTTTTTTTGCTCCATATGATTTCAGAAGGGATCCTGTCTGTAAATGAGTGTCCTCTCCGAATATGATTTTTGTGGGCGTAAAATATTCAAAATTTTTCATATCAGTTTCTTCCTCCTGTAAAATAAAATTCAGGCTGAGGAAAATACCTTTGACTTTCCCGCAGCCTGAAATAATTTAATGAAATATTAATGATGGAACAGTCTGATTCCTGTAAAGCTCATGACCATATTATATTTATTGCAGGTTTCGATCACCGCATCATCACGGACAGAACCACCCGGCTGAGCAACATACTTAAC
>JAXEUE010000252.1:0-3785 GCA_034115005.1 Blautia sp. | reverse complement strand
AAGATTCTGTCTTCCCCATCAAGTACAGGCTCCATTGCACATAAAGTGTAGTTGGTGCTATGGACATCCATTCCGATTTTGACTATTCTATTCATTGGTGACCTCCTTTTGTATGTGGTAAACCATCCTGCTATGTTGACTAACAACCATAGTATAGTGGCGAATCCACGTTGCTACAAATGTGAGGTCACTTCATATTAACTAAAGATCACATTTGTCTACAAGACTGGTTTTACGGACGATAAGGACGGCAGGGACTTCAAGCATTCGCGTCGGCACATCGGCGGACCGAAGCCCGGGAAATTATCGCAAGAAACTGACAACGAGGCCTCCGAAAAGGTGCAACTTAATGATGATGAGGCATGTGGAGACAGTATGCCTCTTGTCCAAACTTTCTGTAGTAAAGAACCATATCAGTGTGAAGGTCGATATGGATGAGATGGATGTGACCGCAGCGGAGAGTAAAGCGACCTATGACGAGATCCGAGACTGGGTACAGGACAACTACGGATTCCACGTCACAAACCTGAATATTGCTCAGGTGAAGCGGAAATACGGCATTATCGAGCGCGAAAACTACAACAAACCTAAATCTGATGACAGCAGGCAGCCGGGATGTCCGTAAGAAAAAGTCAAGGCAATTGAGGAGGCTATGAAGCACTTCAAGATGATATAAGGAGAAGTTGTTGTGAATATTTATGAGTTAATCTGCGAAATAGACTCCTCAAAAACAGATCATCATTGGGATAATCTTCCTTACTCTTTCAATCAATCAAATCGAGCCAAATTGGAAGATGCTTTTGATATAGAAGTATTTGATCTTATCAGGAAGGCATACGGGATTACGATCATCTATAGATCTGATCGAAGAAAAGACGATGCAAAATTAGAATATCGTATATATAGTGAAGAGGGTATTATTCCTTTTACAGATGCCGAACTGAAGGTGTTAGATAGTCTTGACTGGACAAGATTGCCGCATAATCTTAAAGCACATGTTAATGATGTTATTTGGTTATGTAATCATAAGTATGAGGCGGCAGAAACAGCAGCGGAAGAATATTATAAATCATACCATGAATGGTTTGATGAAATAGACTGGGTACAGTGTGTTGATTACATAAGCAGGGCTATAGAACTCGTTGCAAAACTGAGGATCAATGACAAGAAAGATAATTTCTTGACTGCAGTTTACAATGATATTGTTAGACTGAATGGAGATGATTCTTCTTTTCTATCTATTTCACTGATAGAGTTGATAATTAAACAGAAATTCTGTTGTGATTTCAGTACACTTCTTCCTCTTGTGGACAAACTTATCTCCAAAAATGAAGGTGGCATAAGCACTGCTCATATAGCAGAACAGGCCTATTATTTGAAAGCTAACCTATATAAGCAGTTGAAGGATCCTACATCTGAAAACAGTGTGTATGTGCAATATGCAGACGTCCTGATGCAGAGAGCAGAGAATCTAGTAAAAGCACAGAATGGAGAGGGTACTGTCGATAATCGAAACTGGTTCATGGCAGAGAATGATATTAAGAAGGCTATCGGTTTATTTCAAAATCATGGCGTTCCAGAAAAAGCAGTAAATGCACAAAAACGCCTTGTTGAAATCCAGAAAGTTGCAATCAAGCATATTCAAATGCATGAGTTTAAATATGATGTATCTGAGTATTATAAAAAATTCTGTACAGAATATGAAAATCATAATATCCATGAATTGATTTGGGATGTGATATTTGCATTTGGATTCCAAAATAAACAGAAAATTCGTGAAGATGTCACAAAGAATTCTTCTCCTATATCCTCATTGGTTCCAATGCAAATGTTAGGTTCTGAAGGACAGACTGAATTCGTACTTCCGGGCTTGAAATTGGATGATGAAAACAATATTCTCCTGCACATGTACCATAAGGCGAGAGAATATGAAACGATACAGGGCCAGACTGTTGGGGTTTGGTTCATTCAATACTTTAGAAAGATAGATATACAAGAAGCAGATTTGGATTTGATTTTCGAGAACAATCCGATTATCCCCAAAGGGCAAGAAAAGGATGTTCAAAGAGGTGTGTATTATGGACTGACTGGACATATGTCAGATGCTCTAGATAAGTTGGCGCCTAAGGTTGAGAATATTATTAGAAACCTTGCTGAAATGTGTGGTGATCTTACTACTTATTATGACTCAAAAGAAGGCGTTCAACAAAAGAGAGTCCTAAGTCAGGTATTTATCGGTGAGAATCTCAATGAATGTATCGACGAAAACATTCTTTTTACCTTTGATGGATTACTTCAGCAGAAGGCAGGCTCCACTATTAGAAATAGAATTGGTCATGGATTAAACACCGAAAACGAGTGCTCTACAGGGGATTGTATTTACTTCGTTATGATAGTTTTGAAATTCTGTGCATTGTATTGCAAAAGCTTTATAGACGAAATTGAAAAACGTAACCATGACAACAGAAGCAATCAAAGGAAACCATCATGATCGAAGTATATTATGCTGAAGACGATGAGATCATCGGTAAATCTGTAAAAGAATATTTAGAGCAGCAGAATTGAAAGATTACTGTCTTCGGGTCGATCGCCGATATTCGAAAAGACTGTAATGAAGGAATCTGATCGTGCTGTAATGGAGGAGTTTATTGATGACATTAAAGTGGTCATCAACGCCCTTGGGTATAAGGTTCTCGAGCCTTTTCTGCAAAAGAAGAACGGAAACGATAGCTCTGATGATCTGCTTTACATATCAACTGGTGCGGCAAAGGCGGAAGGGAAAACCACTTCCGAAGGTTTCGTGCTTTTACAAGGAGCTGTCGTTAATAAAAAATGAATGCGAAGTCAGTAAATGCGGGCATCATAAAGCTGAGAGAAAATGCGTTGAGGAAGAGAAGATAAAGGATCTGGTTACCACAGAAGATTTTCTTTTCTCAAGTTCATCAGCGGCGAATTTTGTTCTTGGCTATAGCGTCAGTGGGCCGAGAACATGGAAGGACAAGAATGGTAAATCCCTGAAAGAGATTGAAACTGAGAAGAGCGAGTAAACATTTTAATGATACACATACGTTTTAATTATTCTTTTTAAGAACTACGCAGGAGGGTGCAAATGCTTATGAACTATACAAAAGCTTGCAACCCATACAGCAAATTTTTCGCACCGGTCAACGGAACGAGTGCCATAGGTTGTGCCGAGAAAGCTATATTTTCTGGAATTTCCCGGCATGTTTCACATTATAGGCTTTGTATCAAAGACGGTCGGAAGATAGATCCCGCCGCAGGTTCCGGGAATTTCCTAACTGAGACGTATCTTTCGATTCGTCGTCTGGAGAATGAAGCGATTGAGGCAATGGAACATGGGCAGATGATGATCGGTGAGGTCAAGAATCCGATCAAGGTCTGCCCATGTTCCACGGCATTGAGAACAATGACTTCGCTGTTACCGTTGCGAAGACGGCGCTCTGGATCGCTGAGAGTCAGATGATGAAAGAGACAGAGAACATTCTCTACGGTGTTCATCTGGAGTTCCTTCCGTTAAAGACGAATGCGAACATCATTGAGGCGAATGCGCTGCGGATTGATTGGAATGACGTGGTTCCGGTAGAGAAGCTGAATTATATCATGGGAAATCCGCCGTTTGTGGGATTCTTAACTTCCAGCTTTTTTGACACTCAACCAATCAGCAGCCAGTAGCGGTCTCACTTACATATTACTGACTGTTTTCTTTATTCTGTCTCCGGAGCGCCTTTAATAAACGCCATGATCTCCGCGTAAGAGCGATCACT
>JAXEUE010000251.1:0-11604 GCA_034115005.1 Blautia sp. | reverse complement strand
CAGAAGATTGTAGTCGATTTTTGCTTTGTACTTACCGTACTGCTCCAGGTATTTGTCATCAATACCTGCTTTCTCCGCAATCTCAGTGATCGGGAGCATCTCGCTCTCCTGAGCAATTTCAATGTCTGATTTGAATCCCATGATGAAATATTCTCCTTTCGTCTCTCTGGTTTTAATTAAAAGAACTTGTTCAGAATAAAAAAGGACAGTATCTGAAATCCTCAAATACTGCCCAGACGGTCGGCTTCACAAACCTCCGACTCCCTCGTGGTTTATGTCCCACTATCTCCGTCAGTACTCGAAGGTTCTTTTAACTGATGAACATAATATAACACTCTTTATATAAAATGTCAAGAATTTTTGTAAAACAGGGACTTTTTTGTTTAAATAATACAAATATAGGTGTTTATAAGTATTTCATAAAAAATTTATGATTATATTAGTTGTTATCTGGAAAAAGTATGATAGAATACCCGTATAGTTGTTATGAGAACAGATTCTGATCAAATAAATTAATGGAGATAAGGTTTATGGACAGAACAGAATTTTTGGAAATCCTGAGAAATCAGCTGGATGGTCAGATGCAGGAGGGAAAAGCGGCAGCACATGTCCGATATTATGAAGATTATATTCAATCCCAGGTGCAAAAGGGGCGTTTGGAACAGGAAGTTCTGGGTGAACTGGGAGATCCCAGACTGATTGCCAGAACGTTAATCGATAAAGATGAGGGAAGCAGCCAGAAAGAATATGGTCAGTATTCTTCCTGTGGATCAGGTATGGAACCTCCACCACAGCCGGAGAAGAAATGGAAGAAATATCTGGATTTCTCAACCTGGCAGGGAAAGGCAGTAGTTATCATAGCCGCAGGAATTGCAATATTTTTTCTTGTAATGATAATTGGAGCAGTTCTTCCATTCATTATTGTTCTTGCCATTATCCTTTCTTTTCTCTCGTGGCTGAAGAAAAGAAACAACTGAAATTCTTCTGATTTAACAAGTCAATTTCCCGGTGAATCTGAGACACCGGGAAATCTCAACATCATATTATCTTATTCACTTCTTTTATAATTCACGTTTAATTTCAATTATTATCATGCTTAAATTCAATAATCCTGTCAGGCGCAGGCAATTCAAATTTTATTTTATAGGAAAGGAGCAGTTATGAAGAGATTTTTAAAAATCAAAGAGAGAATGGGGGCATTCTGGCTTGCATTGTTATTTGCCATGCAGACAATTCTGGGCATATTGCCTCCTCAGACAGTTATGGCTCAGGTCAATGCCATTGAATTGTGGAAAGAGGAACAGATTATTGATTATGAACACAGGTTTAATATGAAATTTCAGCCGGGTATTACTACCATAGAATCTTTTGGGTGCGATAATCTGGACAGAGAGGCATTTATTAATCATGGCAGAAGTGACAGGGATGCGGAAACTGTAAGAATAACAGATAAGTTTGTTCCGGGCAGTGCAGGTATGCGATATAATAATGTTGGACGGGATGGTGCAGGTAACATTGTAGATGTCCGGCTTACATTACTGGAGGTGAAAAATGCACAGGATCGTTATGATCTCCAGTCTCCTGCTGCAACAGATGAAACCAGGGCAAAAACTTATGCATGGGAAAATAATGAAGCCCATCCTATTGTGGGATTTTCCCGAAACAGCATCGGAGTATATATTTACTCTTTAGGTTCTGCAAAGGTGAATTTTCAATTTCTCAAACATGGAACACAGGAGCCTCTGGTTATCTGTGGGCATGGCACGATCCGCGACATTGATGCATCGCAGGGAGTATCTATTCCCCCGGACAGCGGATTAGAACGTGCATATATTATTGAGGGAAATGATTTCCTGACAGTAGATGGCACAAGTGTAGAAGCACAGAATTCCTCAATTACCCCTGATGATGAAGAAGGATGGCTGAATACGCTGTATCAGACGGATCATTTTAATCTTGTATTTTCTCATCAGAAGAAGCTGGACAGTTGGGATGAATACAGAGAAAAGAATATTGCCAAAGCTGGTTCCCAGGAGAACTGGGCACAGAAAATAAAGGAAAAATATGTGGATTCTTCAGGAAATACTCTGTGTCCTACTTTTAAAGGACAGAAGTGCGTTATGTCCCACGCATATTTTGATTTTACTTCTTATTGTTTTGGTGGAATTGAAATGAAAAAAGAACCGGAGAAAAAAGTAGGGGAATCTGGATGTACATGGGATCAGGCTGTTGCTTCTGAAAAAGAGAATCCTTTTGAAATCAGAGGGACGGAAGAATTTCAGTATATGGTGCAGACAGAGGTAACACCGAACAAACTGAAATCGTTTGTTGTCCAGGATACTCTGGAAGACTGCCTGACAATTGATGATATATCCAAAATAACTGTTGTAAATGATTCAGGACAGGACGTAACAGAATTATTTGATATGCACATTGAGGGACAGACTATTACCCTAAATGCGAAGGAAAATACTCTGAAACAGGAATCTTTTACGGATAATCAGGTTTATACATTTATTTTAAAAGTACACAGAAAAGCAGAATCCGAGATCGATATACCTAAATATCTGTCAGAGGATGGATATTCCATTGTGGTACCTAATCATGCCGAGATGAGATATGAACGTTTAAACGGAACCGGAGGTTCTATGCAGACGGGAACAGTGTGGGTGAGAGGACTCATTTCTCCTGAACTGGAAGTTAAGAAAAATTCTTCCCGGTATGAATGGGCAGTTGGAGATACGGTAGATTATAAAGTAACTGTATCACAGATTAAACCATATATTAAAGCGGTGAATGTTCACATAGAGGATCAGATTCCTTCAGGACTGAAACTTCTGGACGGGCATTATACCGTGGAAACCTCTCCAGGCGGAGATAATTGTAATTTTACTCCTGAAGGAGAGAACGGATGGAAGGCGGAATGCCCGTCACTGAAAGCCGGAGAAACCATTACCGTTTATTTTCAGTGTGAAGCTCTGGAAGCTTCCAATGGACAGGAATGGGACAATATTGTGACAGCCACATCTGACAATTTCGTAGATCCGGTTTCCAAAGAACAACAGTACAGAAAGGATATTGCAGAGGTATGGCCAAACAGCCCACAGCTTGAAATAGATAAAACAGCAGATCATTATGAGTGGCAGGTGGGAGATGAGGTCTCCTATCGTGTAACTGTGAATAATACTGTACCAGGCACAATTGCAAAAGATGTAAAAATTACAGATCTGGGACTTCCGGAAGGACTTGTGCTGGCAGGTGGTGGTCAGAATATAGAGATTCTTAATCTGCTTCAGCAGGTAGATTATCCTGTCCCTGATAAAAAAACGGGCCAGGCCTTTGAAACACGTCCGGTAGAGTCTTATGTAGAAGCAGATGGAACAGGATTTTCTTTCTACTGTTCTTATCTTCCCTATAGTTATCCGGTTACGTTACTTTTTCATTGTACTGCCCAGGACGCAGCCAACGGACATGAAAGTGTGAATGCGGCAACTGTAAGTGCAGGAAATGCACCAGAAAAATCAGATGATGCGGAAATCTACGTAAATTCCGGGCAGTTCAGGATAGAGAAGACAGCAGACCATTATGAGTGGAGGCTGGGGGAACAGGTACAGTATACTGTTGTGGTAGAGAATATGAATCCCGGAACGATTGCAAGAAATGTGACAGTATGGGATACACAGATGCCACAAGGATTGGCACTGGCATCAGCAGACAGTGTTTCCTTGAGCGGAATCCCACAAAGTATAGTGGAACCCGTAGCAGGTTCAGCTGATGTGCCAGGAGTACTGAATCCGGAATTTTATAATGAAACACAGGAAAAGCTGGTAGGCTATGAATTTCTTCCGGAAGGTACAGGGTGGAGATTGAATATTTCTGATCTGCCTGCAGGAACACCGGTAACGATCAGTTTTCTGTGTACAGTTACAGAAGAGATTAATGGAATGGAAAGCATTAATATTGCAAATGTTCAGGCACAGAATACTCCTGAGAAGAATGATGATGCAGAAGCATATGTAAATACAGCAGTATTGGACATTCATAAAAGTTTTCAGAATCCATATCTGCAGACCGGAGATGGCAGAACAGACAATGAATTCCGGGTAGGAGAACAGATTTACTACCAGGTAGTAGTGAATAACCTTCAGAAGGGATCCATAGCAAGAAATGTGACCATTACTGATATGTCTCTTCCAGACGGACTTGCCCTTGATGAAGGTGAGGACGCACTGACAGTCAGTGGAATTCCTGTATCGATACAGGAGCCGGTAGCCGGGACAGATGATGCAGGAAATATGCTAAATCCTGAGAATTACAATCAGACAAGAGAAAAACCCGTTACGTATCAGGTTATGCGCCAGGGGAACGGCTGGAGCCTGATTATTTCTGATCTTCCTTATCAGACTCCTGTGACTATTATATATCGCTGCATTCCAAAGGCCAGCGTAAATGGGCAGGAAATCGTAAACACTGTACAGGCCGGTGCAGATAATGCAGCCGCTGTAAAAGCCTGTGCAAAAGTTTGGATCAATTCTCCTGTTCTGAAGGTTGTGAAAGAGACAGAAAAATCATTTTATAAGTATGGCGATATTATTACATACCGTGTGAAGATAACCCAGGAACAGACAGGTTGTGTGGCACGTAATGTAACTCTTTCTGATATTATTGATACGCCGGGAGTAACGCTTCAGAAGGATTCTATTGTACTTATGGATGATACGGGAACAGTTGTGGAAGCCGGATTGGATGTGAAGGATGACAATTCGTTTCTTGTCTCCACAGGAAGAAACCTTGTTGAGGATTCCAATTACAGTATTTTTGATCTGAGCAGAGGAGGACTTACGGAACAGGTTACATATAATCCGGTTGACTTCAGAAACCAGAAATATATGGTTGTTGAATATCAGGCAGCAGTTACGGATAAAAATCTTGCTGGAAAAACTGTACATAACACAGCAACTGCAGACAGTCAGGAAAAGATACCGGTATCGTCAGAAACGGAAACGGAAATTCACAGCCCTGTTCTGGAAATCGTAAAAGAGTGTGACAGGAAAGAATACGAATCAGGAGATACAGGATATTATAAATTAACTGTAAGACAGCTCAGGGAAGACGTTACAGATGACAATATTGTGATTGAAGATGCCCTCCAGACATTTGGAGGAATCCTGAAGAAAGACAGTATTTTTGTGATGAAGAATGGAGAAGAAATAAAAAACGCAGCTGTTGAAGCTTCAGATACCGGTTTTATAATTTCTACAGGTACAGGATTGTCAGATAAGGACAAACTGGAAGTATGCTATGAAGTGAAATTTGATACTCAGGAAAAAGGCTCTGCTCAAGTGATAAATATTGCGAAAGCTCATGGAGACAGAGCAACGGAGGTAACTGCACAGCAGGAAGTGAAGGTAAATAAAAAACCGGATCCGACAGCTACACCTACGCCTTCTGTTTCCCCAATTCCCAAACCTACTCATAGCCCTTCAGCATCTCCAAGTTCCACACCAACTGTACAGAATACACCTATACCTTCCAGAATACCTTCAGGCGGTTTCAACAGTATGAGTTCAGGAAGCAGCGGAAAAAGCAGTACAGGCTCCGGTTCATCAGGATATTCTTCATCCGGCGGCTATAATTCCGGCTATGGATATCAGGGAGGATCTCTGACCGGAAGTGCCAAAACAGGTGACACAAGACCATTTAAAACCATGGCTGTGATAGGTATCATAGGAGCAATATTCCTTGGATGTGGTATCTTTATTTATAAACATTCCGGAAAACGGGGCAGGAAATGAACAAAATAAAAAGTTTTGCTGTCAGTATGATCCTTGGAGCAACAGGGCTTATAATATATTGTGGGAGTTTTTATGTAAAAAGTATTGAAGAAAACAGACATGCCAGGGAAAGCTATGATAACATCCGTCAGCTTTCCATGACCGACCAGGAAAAAGATACGGATGAGCCTTTAAATAGAGTACAGAAAACTGCTGTGAAAGACAGCACTGATAACGGTACAGAAGATGAAATCAGGGAATCCTTCGGGATTTCCTGGGAAAATTTAAGAAAGGTCAATCCCCAGATCGTTGGATGGCTCACTGTACCCGGAGCAGATATTTCTTATCCTGTAGTTCAGGGAAAAGATGATGAATATTATCTCAGCCATTCTTTTTCAGGGGAAGAAGATCCCTTCGGGTGTATTTTTCTGGGGTGTACAGGCAAGAAAGATTTTTCGGATTCTCATAGTTTTATATTTGGACACAATATGGAAGGAAATATGATGTTTGCCAATCTGAACAGGTATGAAAAACCGGAATTTCTGGCAAAGTGTCCGGAATTTGAGATTACTACGCCTAACCGGAAACTTTTCTACAGAATATTTTCAGTAGAGCAGGCTTCAGAGGGCAGTGCAGCTTTTGAGTATGGTTATCAGGTGGGCAGTCCACAGTACAGAAAGCAGCTTGGAATTTTAAAAGCTGATTCTATGTACGAAACAGATGTATGGCCGGATGATACCTGCAATATGGTGACACTTATTACCTGTAATTCCCGGCTGGACAAAAATATTCGTATGGCTGTTCATGGAATTTGCTGTGAAATAATTGAAAATACAGATACGAAGTAAAGATATTTCTCATAAAAATCTTCTGTGTATTTTGTATATTTTGTGCATTAAAAACAACTTGTTCGTATGTGCGTACAAGTTGTATCCTGATTACAGGAGGAAAAACAAATGACGGAAGATGGAAAACCTAAATATTTTTCTCTGATGGAACAGTTAAAAAGCGATATCCTGTCAGGGACAATTCATCCGGGGGATAAACTTCCTTCAGAAAATGAATTATCCAGAAAATATTCTTTGAGCAGACACACTGTTCGCAAAGCATTGGGATTACTGGAGCAGGATGGATATGTGGAAGCATTTCATGGAAGAGGGACCTTTTGCTCAGAAAAAATGGGACGTATCAAAAAGTCAAAAAATATTGCTGTTGTTACCACATATATATCAGATTATATTTTCCCGAGACTAATTCAGGGAATGGATAATGTTCTTTCTGAAAACGGCTACAGTATTATTCTGAAAAATACAGGAAACAGCAGACAGAAAGAGGCAAAATGCCTGGAAGAGCTGCTTCAGAAGGATATTGACGGACTGATCATAGAACCCAGTAAAAGCGAAATGATATGCAGACACAGAAATCTGTACCAGAACATGGATACTCTTGGAATTCCATACATTTTCATTCAGGGAATTTATTCGGAAATGAAAGATAAGCCGCATATTCTTATGGATGACTGTGAAGGAGGTTACCTTGTCACCAGATATCTTCTGGAACTGGGACACAGAAGAATTGCAGGCTTCTTTAAAGCGGATGATATGCAGGGGCTAAAGCGTCACAGGGGATATGTAAAGGCTTTGCAGGAGGCTGGAATTCCCTATGATCCAGATGAAGTTGTGTGGTTTCATACAGAAGACAGGAAAGTGAAGCCTGCCATTATGGCTAAAGAGATGGCACAGAGTGGGAAACTTCCCGATGGTATTGTATGCTACAATGATCAGATCGCCGTTCAGGTTATGGAAGAGCTGGAACAGCTTGGTATCCGTATACCGGAAGATATTTCTATAACAGGTTATGATAATTCTATTTACGCCCAACGGGGAAACGGTCTTACGACCATTGCTCATCCTCAGGAAAAACTGGGGGAAATGGCAGCAGAACTGATTCTGGAAAAAATAAATGGTGTTCCGGAACAGGAAAGCCGGGTTGAAAGAACTATCCATCCTGAACTTATTATTCGCGGATCATGTAAAAAAATAATATAAAATACAAGGAGAATTCTATTATGAAAACAGCAAAAAATTACAAGTTCTGGTTTTGTACAGGTTCACAGGATCTTTATGGAGATGAATGCTTAAGAAAGGTTGCGGAACATTCCAGAATAATTGTGGAAGAATTAAACAAAAGCGGTGTTCTCCCCTTTGAACTTGTCTGGAAGCCTACTTTGATCACAAATGAGCTGATCAGAAAAACTTTTAACGAAGCAAATGCAGATGAGGAATGTGCAGGTGTTATTACCTGGATGCATACTTTTTCTCCTGCCAAATCCTGGATATTGGGATTAAAAGAATACAGAAAACCGCTTTGTCATCTTCATACCCAGTTTAATAAAGAGATTCCTTATGATACAATAGACATGGATTTTATGAACGAAAACCAGTCTGCGCATGGAGGACGTGAATACGGACACATCGTAACAAGAATGGGAATTGAGAGAAAAGTAATTGTGGGACACTGGGCAGACAGAAATGTTCAGGAAAGAATTGCTTCATGGATGCGTACCGCAGTTGGAATTGTGGAAAGCAGTCATATCCGTGTCTGCCGTATTGCAGATAATATGAGAAATGTTGCCGTTACAGAAGGCGATAAAGTGGAAGCTCAGATTAAATTCGGATGGGAAGTGGATTCATACCCTGTAAATGAAATTGCTGATTATGTAAACGATGTCTCAAAAAGTGATGTGGATACTCTTGTAGACGAATATTACAGCAAATATGACATTTTTCTTGAAGGCCGGGATCCGGAAGAATTTAAACGTCATGTGGCAGTGCAGGCTCAGATCGAGATTGGTTTTGAGAAATTCCTTGAAGAAAAAGGCTATCAGGCTATAGTTACTCATTTTGGAGATCTTGGATCTCTCCAGCAGCTTCCAGGTCTTGCAATTCAGAGACTTATGGAAAAAGGCTACGGATTCGGTGCAGAGGGTGACTGGAAAACAGCAGCAATGGTTCGGCTGATGAAGATCATGACAGCAGGCATGAAAGATGCAAAGGGAACATCTATGATGGAAGATTATACATATAATCTTGTGCCTGGAAAAGAGGGAATCCTTCAGTCTCATATGCTTGAGGTCTGCCCGTCTATTGCAGATGGCAGAATCGGAATTAAGGTCTGCCCGCTTTCCATGGGTAACAGGGAAGATCCGGCAAGGCTTGTTTTCACATCAAAAGCAGGTCCTGCAATTGCAACTTCCCTAATTGATCTAGGAGACCGTTTCCGTCTTATCATCAATGATGTGGAATGCAAGAAAGTTGAGAAATCAATGCCGAAGCTTCCGGTGGGAAGTGCATTCTGGACACCACAGCCGAATCTTGCAACAGGTGCGGAGGCATGGATCCTTGCAGGAGGAGCTCATCATACAGCATTTACTTATGATCTGACAGCAGAGCAGATGGGGGACTGGGCAGCAGCAATGGGTATTGAAGCCGTTTATATTGATAAAGACACAAATATCCGCAATTTCAAAAATGAACTGAGATGGAATGAAGCTGCATTCAGGAAATAAATTCCAAATAGAGATAAAAATAAAAAATTGAAAACTGGGAGGTTTATTATGGGAGCAGCAGAAGCAAAACAGGCAATAATTAACAATAAAACAGCATTGGGTATTGAATTTGGTTCAACCAGGATCAAGGCAGTTCTTGTAGACGATAAGAACCAGCCTATCGCTTCCGGCGGACATGAGTGGGAAAACCGCTATGAAAATGGTGTATGGACCTACAGTCTTGACGATATCTGGACAGGAATTCAGGATTGCTATCAGGATCTTGTAAAAGATGTTAAGGCTAAATACAATCTGGATCTGGAATCAGTAGGAGCATTTGGCGTCAGTGCCATGATGCACGGATATATGCCTTTTAACAAGGAAGGCGAGCTTCTTGTTCCCTTCCGTACCTGGAGAAATAATATTACAGCAGAAGCCAGTGAGAAATTGTCTGAGCTGTTTAATTACAATATTCCACAGAGATGGAGTATTGCCCATCTTTATCAGGCAATTCTTAACGGAGAAGAGCATGTTAAGGACATTGATTATATTACAACTCTGGAAGCGTATGTACATTGGAAGCTGACAGGAAAACGTGTACTGGGAATCGGTGATGCTGCAGGTATGTTCCCCATTGATACAGCAAAAGCAGACTACAACCAGACAATGATCGATAAGTTTGACGAGCTGGTTGCCCCTTATGGATTTTCATGGAAACTTCGTGACATTCTTCCAAAGGCTCTTGTTGCCGGAGAGGATGCCGGTGTTCTGACTGAAGAAGGAGCAAAACTTCTGGATGTAACAGGAAAATTGAAACCAGGAATTCCAATGTGTCCGCCTGAAGGAGATGCAGGAACAGGTATGGTTGCAACCAACAGTGTAGCAGTGCGTACAGGTAACGTTTCTGCAGGTACATCTGTTTTTGCAATGATCGTTCTGGAAAAAGAACTCTCCAGACCATATAAAGAAATTGATATGGTAACTACTCCGTCAGGCCACCTGGTTGCCATGGCACACTCCAATAACTGTACTTCGGATTTGAATGCATGGGTAAATGTATTTAAGGAATTTGCAGAGGCAATGGGAATGGAAGTGGATATGAACAAACTGTTTGGAACACTGTATCATAAGGCCATGGAGGGAGATCCGGACTGCGGAGGACTTCTGTCCTACTGTTACTTCTCAGGTGAGCATATGACCGGATTTGAGGAAGGACGTCCTTTATTTGTCCGTTCTCCTGAAAGTAAATTCAATCTGGCGAACTTTATGAGAACCAATCTGTATACCTGCCTGGGAGCCATGAGAGTAGGATTAAATCTGCTCTTTGAAAAGGAAGATGTGCAGGTTGACCGTCTTCTTGGACATGGTGGTCTGTTTAAGACCAAAGGTGTAGGTCAGCAGATTCTGGCAGACGCAGTGAACGCACCTGTATCTGTAATGGCTACTGCCGGTGAAGGCGGAGCATGGGGTATTGCGCTTCTTGCTTCTTATCTTGTAAATAAAGAGGAAGGAGAAACTCTTGAAGCGTTCCTGGACAATAAGGTATTTGCAGACCAGGAGAGCAGCACATTAAATCCGGACCCGGAAGGAGTGAATGGGTTTAATGTCTTTATGGACCGTTATATGAAGGGACTTTCCATTGAAAAAGCAGCTGTAGATTCTAAAATCTGGTAAAATAAACAAAAAAATTATAAAATATGCATAAAAAAATACTTGCTTTTTATAAAGTAATGCTGTATTATACTTACATACTTTATATTGTTAATGCATTGAAGGGGACACATCACGAAAAGATACCTGATTACAGAGAGCCGTTGTGTGGTGAAAAACGGCAGAGGGCCTTTTATGTGACATCACCTCTGAGCATCCTGTTGAACCCATATATGTCAGTAGATAAGGACGTATTCTCCACGTTACAGGAGAGGCTGTTATAATAAATGACAGAACAAAGAGGTTGTATTTTTATACATCAAGCAAAGTGGTACCACGGTAAAATCCGCCTTTGCAATCCGATAAGGACTGCAAAGGCGTTTTTTTATATTATTACACAAAGAAAAGGAGAGAAACTATGAGTGGAATCTTAATGATGGTAATTGCCATTGTTGTACTTGGAGGAGCTTATCTTCTGTATGGCCGTTACCTTCAGAAAAAATGGGGAATTGATCCCAATGCAAAAACTCCCGCCTATGAACTGGAAGATGGAGTTGACTATGTACCTGCTGATACCAATGTGGTATTTGGACATCAGTTTGCATCTATTGCAGGTGCCGGTCCTATCAATGG
>JAXEUE010000250.1:0-2858 GCA_034115005.1 Blautia sp. | reverse complement strand
TGATAGTGTCTTTCTGCATACTCAACAAGTCTCTGTTTTTGCTCTGGAGTCACCCGTACTCGTATGTTTTCTTCTTTGCCATCTTTTGGTGTTTTTCTAGCCAAACATATCACTTCCCTTCCACAAGTACAGTTTACTACTAATTACTACAAAATGTCAATCTATTTTTGTTATTTATCTATATATTCTCTTGGACTAATCTTAGACTAATTTACTTCTCACTCCTGTAGATCTTTATCAACAATCTCCCAGTAACCATTCTTTGGAGATCCATGTCTTATAAGAATACCATACTCTTTTAACTTCTTAATATTGTTCTCAATATTTCGACTGGCAACCCCGATTTTTTCAGCTAACTTAACCGCTGATAATTGATGATCTTCTGAAAGCAACTTTATAATCTTTTGCTGTGTATCGTTGAGATCTGTTCTCCACTCTGCCTCCGATGCTTCTCCGATGCTTCTCCGATGCTTCTCCGATGCTTCTCCGATGCTTTCTTTTTCATTTGTCATCGGAAATGAATTACGGAACACCTCTACCCGAAACATATTATCAAATTCCTGAAATCTCGGTCTCGGAAGTCCATACTCTTCTGCAGCATTCAGGATTCTTTTTATTCCGCTTCCCCATGCTTCTACGAGTCCCATCTGACTGAATATATTGGCAATACCTTTATTCCGGATCTTAGAATGACCATTCATGACTTCCTCATAAGTCAATCCGTTATATAATCCGCCTGGAGAAGTCACCTCCAACCTGTCATCATAAACTGCGACCTGAATACAGGATTCGTCTAACAGGTTACGGTGACAATGGGCATTAATAATCATTTCCCTAATTGCTTCCGGCGGTAGCTCATATTTCTCTTTTCGCACCAATCCATCAATCGTTGCTCCAAGCCGAATATTTCTCAATACAAAATCTACTGCTTCTTCGATTTGTGTATAGATTGGTCCTGTAAATTCTCTCTTATCCAGAAACATTGCACGATCTGTTCCCTTGAATACCGCACATTGTGTTTTGGAGAATGAAAAATAATCCGATGTCAGCAACGCATAGGCATTCGTTGCCAGAAGCTGTCCCTCGCTCTGCTTCAAAATTTTCCAGTTTATCAGCTGCTCTTTCTTTACAGAATGTTCTGACATTCCTGCTTTCTTCCGGAACTTTTCAATATCCTGACAAAGTTTCTCTGTTGCTTCCTCTGAAACAGGATAACCCACACAAGTAAGCTCATCCCATGAGATTCTGGCCCCTTCCATTTCCAGTTCTTTTATCTTCTCCGGAAATGCCTGTCTTGATGTACCTGCTACACGGATATAAGTGCCATTATCTTTTCCCTTTGATTTTAGATAATACGGTCTGTTCTTTCCAGCTTCTACTGATACAACAATGACCGTTTTCCCGTCTACTGTCTGTGGCTCAATATCAGGAATGATCTGTGGCACACAGGAATCAGAAACTGCATTGGCAATTCCATCCATCAGCTGAAACAACACATCATTTTCCACACCAACAATCTGGTGTGTTTTATCATCTACTCCAACAATCAGCTTGCCACCTTGTGTATTGGCAAAAGCTACGATTGTCTTCATGTACTTTTCACTTTTATCAGGTAAGGATACCTTGTACTCAATATTTTTCGATTCCCCGGAAAACATAGTATCTTCTACCATTCTTTCACTCCTACTCTATACTCGCACCACTGGTACGAATAATTCTATTTCCAGAGCAATCTTCTCTGGATCATTAACACTATTATACGTTCTATTCTTCTTTTCTATCAAGCAAGAAAACAAAACAGTTCATTTCTTCTTACCATTTTCTTCTGTTCTTTTTTGATGCCAGATAAAGTCTCGTCATCTCATCCATGAAAATAGTTTTGTCCTCATTGGTCATAGTTCCACTGGCAAATAAAGCAGCTACCTGTTCAAGAATCTGCCTTGCCTGTTTAGCACCAGCATATTCACTTGGCTCATCATTACCCAAGCACACGGTTTCATTATCATTCATAAGATAAGAAACCTGACACTGAAATGCATCTGCCAGTTTTTGATATAAACTACTCTGCTTCGGATATCGTCCTTCAACTTCCCAAGATCGAATTGTTCTATGAGAAACGCCCACCATATCACCCAGCTTTTGTTGAGTCATTTTTTTCTCTTTTCTCAACTTCCTAATTTTATCACCAAATGTTGTCATAAGTATACATCTTTCTCCTATGAGTTTTGTACATGCTTTATTTTTCTAACCACAATAAAAGTATATCATTATGCAAATAAAAAGAGAACCCGACATCACAAGCAAATTTGATGATGCGGGTTCCCTTCCCTCTTTATAGATCAATACCTTTTATTTTTTCATCTTATGATCCGATGGCAATCTCACTTCTTAATGACAACTGTGGCTTCCACATCCATGCTCGCCACATGTATGTCCTTCCCCGTGGTTGTGCTCATGATGAGAACATTTCACATCCGGATTATACTCAAGTGTTTCATTGATAAAAGCTTCTACTGCTTCATCCGCATCTCCGGAAACTCCTCCGAAAAGCTTGATGCCTGCTGCCGCTAACGCTGTCTGTGCGCCGCCTCCAATTCCGCCACAAATCAAAACGTCTGCATTCAATGCATTAAGAACTCCTGCCAATGCGCCATGTCCACTTCCATTCGTATCTACTACTTCTGAATGTACTACTTTTCCTTCCTCTACATCGTAAATCTTAAATGTCTCTGTGTGTCCAAAGTGCTGGAAAATCTGTCCATTTTCATATGTTACTGCTATTCTCATGATACCTTCTCCTTTTTCTGCTGCATATTTTTTGTAAATTTCCTGTTTGTAACATCCTCCAAAGCTGCAGT
>JAXEUE010000249.1:0-6353 GCA_034115005.1 Blautia sp. | reverse complement strand
AGGCAAGACCAGAGAGTTTAAGAAACGTCTGGGAGAAGGGGAAACACTGGATGATCTTCTTCCGGAAGCATTTGCTGTTGTGCGTGAAGCAGGCAAACGTGTACTGGGAATGGAGCATTTCCGTGTACAGCTTATTGGTGGTATTATTCTCCACCAGGGCCGTATTGCAGAAATGAGAACAGGTGAAGGTAAAACACTTGTGTCTACTCTTCCGGCATACCTGAACGCACTTGAGGGAAGAGGAGTCCATATCGTAACAGTTAATGACTATCTGGCGAAGCGAGATGCAGAATGGATGGGCAAGATCCATGAATTTCTTTGTCTGACTGTAGGTGTTGTTCTGAATGATATGAAGCCTGATGAACGCCGTGCGGCTTATGCATGCGATATTACTTATATTACTAACAATGAGCTTGGATTTGATTATCTGAGAGATAACATGGTAATATATAAGGAACAGCTGGTACAGAGAGAACTTCATTACTGCATTATTGATGAGGTCGATTCCGTACTGATCGATGAAGCGCGTACACCTCTGATTATTTCCGGACAAAGCGGTAAATCCACCAAGTTATATGAGGCATGTGACATTCTTGCCCAGCAGCTGGAACGTGGAGAGGCCAGCCATGAGATGACTAAGATGGCTGCTATCATGGGTGAGGAGGTTGTTGAGACCGGAGACTTTGTTGTAAATGAGAAGGACAAGATTGTGAACCTTACTGAGCAGGGTGTTCATAAGGTGGAGAAATTCTTCCATATTGACAACCTGGCTGATCCGGAGAATCTTGAGATTCAGCATAATATTATTCTTGCTTTGCGTGCCCATAATCTGATGCATAAGGATCAGGACTATGTGGTAAAGGATGATGAGATCCTGATCGTTGATGAGTTCACCGGACGTATTATGCCCGGACGCCGTTATTCTGACGGACTTCATCAGGCTATTGAAGCCAAAGAGCATGTAAAGATCAAGAGAGAGAGCAAGACTCTTGCTACCATCACTTTCCAGAATTTCTTTAATAAATATGATAAAAAAGGCGGTATGACCGGTACTGCCATCACTGAGGAGAAGGAATTCCGTGATATTTACGCTATGGATGTTGTGGAGATTCCTACTAATAAACCCATACGGCGTATTGACCATGAAGATGCTGTATATATGACAAAGAAAGAGAAATTTAATGCAGTCGTAAAGGCAGTTGTGGAGGCACATTCCAGACAGCAGCCTGTTCTGGTCGGTACTATTACTATTGAGACTTCTGAACTTTTGAGCAGAATGCTGAAAAAAGAGGGGATCAAGCATAATGTGCTCAATGCCAAATTCCATGAACTGGAGGCTGAGATCGTAGCACAGGCAGGTCAGGCGGGAGCTGTAACCATTGCAACCAATATGGCTGGCCGTGGTACGGATATCAAACTTGATGATGTGGCACGTAAAGCCGGCGGACTTATGATCATCGGTACAGAACGTCATGAATCCAGACGTATTGATAATCAGCTTCGTGGACGTTCAGGCCGTCAGGGAGATCCGGGTGAATCCCGCTTCTACATTTCTCTTGAGGACGATCTTATGCGGCTGTTTGGCTCCGAACGTCTTATGAAGGTATTCACCTCTCTTGGGGTTCCGGAGAATGAGCAGATTGAACACAAGATGCTTTCCAATGCTATTCAGAAAGCCCAGGAGAAGATTGAATTCAATAACTTTGGTATTCGTAAGAATCTTCTTGACTATGACCAGGTAAATAATGAACAGCGTGAGATCATATATAAGGAACGCCGTCAGGTACTGGACGGAGAGAATATGCGTGAAGCTATTATGAAGATGATCACAGACACGGTTGACAGTTACGTGGATATGTGCTTCTCAGATGACGTAGATTCTGAAGAATGGGATCTGAATGAGTTTAACGGTGTATTTCTTCCGATCATTCCTGTGAAGCCTCTTACAGTAGAGAGTGTAAAGGGAAAGAGGAAAAATGAGATAAAGCATGAACTCAAGGAGGAAGCCGTTAAGCTGTACGAGTCCAAGGAATCTGAATTCCCGGAAATAGAGCAGCTGCGTGAACTGGAGCGTGTTGTTCTGCTTAAGTGTATTGACAGTAAGTGGATGGATCATATTGATGATATGGAGATCCTTCGCCAGGGTATCGGACTGGCGGCATATGGCCAGCGTGATCCTGTAGTTGAATACAAAATGAATGCATTTGACATGTTCAATAACATGATCAGCGCTATTCAGGAAGATACACTTCGTATGCTGTATCACGTACATGTGGAGCAGAAGATAGAACGTGAACAGGTTGCCAAAGTGACAGGCACCAACAAGGACGACAGCGCAGGTCCGAGAAAGCCTGTTCAGAGAAAAGAAGTCAAGATATATCCTAATGATCCATGCCCGTGTGGAAGTGGTAAGAAATATAAACAATGCTGCGGACGTAAGGCTAAGGCATAAGAGAGAATATAATGAAAGGGCCTTTTTTACAGGCCCTTTTCAAAAATCAGTCTGTTTTTATATCATTGTAATATGATCAAATCTAAATAAAAGAAAGTGGGTGAAGCTATGGTTGAATTAGACCAGTTCAAGAGCATTCTTGCAACATATACAGAACCATTAGTGGAAGTGAGGGATTCACTTTGACCTGGCTAATAAGAAGCAGAGGGTCGAAGAATTAGAGCGTGAGATGGAAGCGCCTGATTTCTGGGATGATGCTGAAGTTTCCCAGAAGAAAATGAAAGAACTTAAAGATATGAAGGATGACATGGAAACTTATCAGCATCTGGTATCCCAGATGGAAGATATGGAAACCATGATTGAAATGGGATATGAAGAAAATGATCCGGATCTGATCCCTGAAATTCAGGAGATGCTGGATCAGTTTAAAATTGATTTTGATAATATACGGATTAAAACCCTTCTATCCGGAGAGTATGACAGTGAGAATGCCATAATAAAATTAAATGCCGGAGCAGGAGGAACAGAAGCCTGTGACTGGTGCAGTATGCTGTATCGTATGTACAGCCGCTGGGTGGATAAAAAAGGCTTCAGTATGGAAGTCCTGGATTATCTTGACGGAGATGAGGCAGGAATTAAATCCGTTACATTTCAGGTCAATGGTACCAATGCCTATGGATATCTGAAATCTGAGAAAGGGGTTCATCGTCTTGTGCGTATTTCTCCTTTTAATGCTGCCGGAAAACGTCAGACCTCTTTTGTATCCTGTGATGTTATGCCGGATATAAAGAAAGATCTTGACGTGGAAATTAATGATGAAGATATCCGGATTGATACCTACCGAAGCAGCGGTGCCGGTGGTCAGCATATTAACAAGACTTCATCAGCTATACGTATTACACATTTCCCTTCAGGAATTGTTGTTCAATGCCAGAATGAACGTTCCCAACATATGAATAAGGATAAGGCAATGCAGATGCTTAAGGCTAAGTTATATCTGCTGAAACAGCAGGAGGAGGCAGAGAAACTTTCCGGTATCAGAGGAGAAGTAACAGATATCGCCTGGGGCAACCAGATACGTTCTTACGTAATGCAGCCCTATACTATGGTAAAAGATCATCGTACAGGAGAAGAAACCGGAAATGTAGATGCAGTTATGGATGGAGAGCTGGATCCGTTTATTAATGCTTATCTGAAGTGGATAACCCTTAAAAACAGCAAAATGTCTGGTACAGAATAACCAGATAATATGAAACAGGCAGGAACTAGATATGCAGAAATCTGAATCGGAGAAGATGAAATATTTTGTGGTAAGAGAACGTGCCGTACCTGATGTGCTTTTGAAAGTTGTGGAGGCTAAAAAGCTGCTTGATTCCGGAAAGGCTGCTACAATACAGGAGGCAGCAGACCGGACAGGCATAAGCAGAAGTTCTTATTATAAATATAAAGATGATATTTTTCCTTTTCACGAAGAAACAAGAGGGAAAACAATCAACTTCATTATTCAGATGGATGATGCACCAGGATTACTGTCTTCTGTTCTTCAGACTGTTGCCAGGTTTCATGGAAATATTCTTACGATCCATCAGAGTATTCCCATCAATGGAGTTGCAACTCTCACTTTAAGTGTGGAAATTCTTCCAGGTGAGGGGAACGCGGAAGCAATGGTGGAAACAATAGAACAGAGTGAGGGCATTCATTATCTTCAGATATTGGGCAGGGAGTAATGAATCAGTTTTTCCTGAATACAAAGGAGATATTATGACACCAAGACGTGATTTAAAGACATATGCAAGACAGGCTTTATCCGGAAAATACGGTACGGTTGTCCTGGCACTTATTTTGCTGGGAGGCCTGAGTATGGTTTCTGATTTTCTGTCTGGTACGCTGTTTCCCTCAGATTCGGCATTGAGTATAGTTTTAGGTAATGTGTTTGCATTTATTCTTTCACTGCTTGTGAATGTGGCAATGGCCGGAATGAGTTATATGTACCTGAATATGGCGAGAAATAGAGAATATTCTATAGGAGATCTGTTATATTTCTATAAGAATCACCCGGACAGAGTGATTACAGCTTCTTTTATACTTTCATTAATTAATCTGGTAATGATTCTGCCTTCCAATATTTATGCTTATCTTACACCTTTGGGGGACTCCATTGAAGGTCAGGCGGATTATCTGATGACAATTATGCTTCTGACACTTGCCGGTATGATTTTGTATGACATTTTAACCATTCCTCTGGAGATGACATATTATCTTCTGGCAGATCATCCGGAAATGAAAGGAATGGAGGCTCTGAAAGAGAGCGTTCATATGATGAAAGGCAAATTCTGGAAACTGCTTGTCCTGAAGATAAGTTTCGTACCGCTTATGCTCTTTTCCGTGTTTACGCTTTATCTTGCATTACTTTGGGTCATTCCTTATATGAATATGGCAATTGTTATGTTTTACAGAGACCTTAATGGAGAACTGAAACAGCCTCAGAATGCAGATTATTCCCATAGTATGGAAATTCCAGAAGAAAAACCGGAGGTATCTTCAGATCAGCACATAACTCGTGAAGTAAAAAAAGAAGAAGAGGACGATGTCCCCAAACCATGGGATGATTATTTTAATTCATTGAAAAAGTAAAATTAAGGCTTAACCCGTGGAACAGTCATAAAGCTTGACTGCGGCAGGTTAAGCCTTTCCTTTGTAATGAAATATTTAAATATTTTGTGTGGAAGGAGACTGATCATACGGTATATTATAAGGCTGATTCTGGAAATTGTCTCCAGGATTCATATAGTAGTAGAATTCAAATGGAAATGAACCATATATATCTTCATTTTGGTCATTATCAGGTATGGATTCGTTCTCCTCTCCAATGATCTGGGAAAAGGAAAGCCTGGAACTTTGAAAAGTAACAGCTAACAGGGATATTCCCAGAATAATCCCGGCCAGAGAAAGCCCTATACCTATTTTTGAAAAAGTATGAAATTTCCGGGAGTTTCTGGATAACATAGCCATGATTATGCTGAATGCTCCGAAAATGATTCCACCCAGCCCTGTGAAAGCACAGATCAGAGACAGAATTCCAAATACAAGTGCGGCAACAGACATACTGTTTGATGATTTATTGTCATACATTGCAGACTTTACCTCCAAATAAATGATAGAATCATTATAACACTGAATTATTTCTTTGCAAAATACTTTACATAAGTTACACTAAACATTAACAAAAGGAGACTGAAAAAATGGATATTATTCAGGCAATTACCCAGGAATTAAAAGTTCAGAAATGGCAGGTAGAAGCTGCCGTTAAGCTTATTGATGAAGGGAATACCATTCCATTTATTTCGCGGTACAGAAAAGAAGCTACAGGTTCTTTAAATGATGAACAGCTTCGTAATCTTTATGAAAGACTGACTTATCTGAGAAATCTGGAGGATAAGAAAAATCAGGTTTTAAAGAGTATTGAGGAACAGGGAAAACTTACGGAAGAATTGAAAAAGCAGATTCTGGATGCACAGACATTGGTGGTGGTGGAAGATCTGTATCGTCCTTATCGTCCGAAACGTCGTACCAGGGCAACTATCGCCCGGGAAAAAGGTCTGGAACCGCTGGCTGATATTATCCTGATGCAGATGACAGACAAACCTCTGGAAGAAGAAGCTTTGGATTTTGTTTCCCAGGAAAAGGAAATAAAGGATATACAGGAAGCCTTAAGTGGCGCAAAGGATATTATTGCCGAACATATTTCTGATGAAGCGGATTACAGAATATATATCCGTAATCTTACTATGAAAAAAGGAAGTATTTCTTCTACTGCAAAAGATCCTGAAGCACAGTCAGTATATGAAATGTATTATGACTTTGAAGAACCAGTCAAGAAACTTGCCGGTCATCGGATTCT
>JAXEUE010000248.1:0-28001 GCA_034115005.1 Blautia sp. | reverse complement strand
CCCTATGCTGATTGGTACCGGATGCGGTGTTCCTGGTATTATGGCCTCCAGAACGATCGAAAATGACAGAGACCGTAAGATGACAATTATGACAACTACATTCATTCCATGTGGAGCAAAACTGCCAATCATCGCATTGATTGCAGGCGCATTGTTTGATGGTGCACCCTGGGTAGCACCCAGTGCCTATTTTGTAGGAATTGCTTCCATTATCTGTTCTGGTATTATCTTAAAGAAAACAAAAATGTTTGCAGGAGATCCCGCCCCGTTTGTAATGGAACTTCCGGCTTATCATCTGCCAACAGTGGGAAATGTACTGAGAAGTGCATGGGAACGTGGATGGTCTTTTATTAAGAAAGCAGGAACTGTTATACTGCTGTCTACGATTTTTGTATGGTTTGCAACTTACTTCGGATTTGTAGATGGGCAGTTTCGTATGTTGGATGATATGGAAATTGACCACAGTATTTTGGCTGCTATTGGTTCTGCCTTTTGCTGGATCTTTGCCCCTCTTGGGTGGGGAAACTGGAAAGCAGCTGTTGCAACAATTACAGGTCTGGCAGCAAAAGAAAATGTAGTTGGAACATTGGGTATTCTTTACGGTTTTGGGGAAGTGGCTGAAAATGGAATCGAGATCTGGGGATCGCTTGCAGGTTCCTTTACTCAGGTTGCTGCCTATTCTTTCCTGGTATTCAACCTTCTGTGTGCACCATGCTTTGCAGCTATGGGAGCAATCAAACGTGAAATGAATAATACAAAATGGTTCTGGTTTGCCATCGGATATCAGACATTGTTGGCTTATGTTGTTTCCTTTTGCATCTATCAGATTGGTTCACTGATTAGAGTAGGAACACTTAGCATGGGAACCGTTGTGGTATTGCTTATACTGATAGCAGCCATTGGAGTTGTGATCCGAAGTATGATAAAGGATAAAAAAGCCGGGAAATCTTTACAGTGTGGACAGGATTGCAAATCTTGCAATGGATGCTGCCGGAAAAGACCGGATGATTGAAAAACTGGAAAAACAGTTTTCCCGGATAATAAAAATGGGGATGTTGTTTTGCTCGAAAGTGATGTATGATATTAATAGGATCAGGATTTATAAGCTGTATGTTATCTTACTTAAAAATCCCGAGAGATTATAAAATTAAAGGGAGAGAATAAAATGAAGTATGCGTTGATCGAACGCCCATCATCGGGAACACTTAATATATTACGAAGGAAAACAATGGATGAGAGGCTGCAGGAAATTATTGACAGCGGTAATGCGGAAGCACTGGGAATCTGCCAGGGAACGGTGCTGGAGATTCTTGTGGCAAGTGATGTTGCTGAGAAAACTGCCGGTGTGGTAGCAACTGAGGTGAATGGAACCTGCCCTAATCATATGACTTGTCTGGCAGTTACAGGAGATACATCGGCTGTCAAAGCTGCAATGGATGGAATACGAAACCGTTTAGATGCTCAACCAAAATAATCCAGATAAATTAGAAATATTTGTATAATATTACTATAACTGTTGACATTTACTCCTTATAATATTATAATTATCAACATAAGTAGATAAATTTCGGTATACAGGTGCCTGTTTTTAAGAACGGGTGAAAAGGGAAACGGGTGAGAATCCCGTACAAAGCCGTTGCTGTATTGGCGTAGCGTCTGTCCACAGAATCATTGAGGTTAATATCTTGAGAAGATTGTCAGACGTGTCTGAAACCTGAGTCAGAAGACCTGCCTGTGTATAACGCGCGTAATTGCTCTCCGGATCTGAGAGTGTGCAGACAGTTTTATATTGCTTTTATAAGCACCAAATCCGCAGCGGTTTGGTCAGTTTCATATTATGTGTGCTTACGGATATGTTTACTTATGATAATATCTTATCACCTCTTTATAAGTACGGTGTGCACATGTAAGAATCTGCCAGTTTTCATATTTGGTGCAGCCGTGCAGATTATCTGACATGTGGGAGTGAACTGTCAGAGTAAGCACTTGATTATTTCAGATCAAGTGCTTTTTATATTATATCGGAAGGAGTAACTGTATGTACAGTACAGAGGTACGTGTTGAAACCCTTACTGTTCCGGAGTGGCTTGAAAATTACTGCGATCCTGAGAAGTTTGTTCCGCTTTGCAGAGAGTGCCCGGAATATGGAAAGAACTGGTCATGCCCTCCTGGTGTACCTTCGATGGAGAAAATTGTGGCTGGTTACCGATATGTTCATGTAATTGGTCTGAAGGTTACATATGACAAAAAAGTGATACAGGAGGCAGCTGCCTGTCCCAAACGGGCTGAACAGCTTCGCAGGGAGACATATGGAGCAGCCAAGAAGAAAATGCTGCAGGCGCTTCTTACTCTGGAAGAAGTATTTCCCCAAAGCCTGACTATAATGGCGGGAAGGTGTGAACTGTGTGATCGTTGTACAAGAGCTGAGGGAAGAGGATGCAGACATCCGGATAAGATGAGATTTTCTTTTTCCGGGCTGGGGTTTGACCTTGGGAAAATTTCATCAGAACTTTTAAAAATGCCTCTTCTGTGGAAGAGTGAAGGCCTTCCGGAATATAATGTGGCCATTGCCGCTTTTCTTCATTCACAGGGCTGTTAATAATTAGTTTGTGGTTTTCTGTATTTACAGGAAATTTACAATAAATGAAGGTATGAATATACCGTCAGATGTGTGATGCATCTGCAAGAATCTACAGAAAGGAGAACTTATGGATCAATTTGGAGTAAGAACCAGGATAATAATGGGTGAGGGTCTGGGTTCTTTAACCGGTCAGATGAAAAAAGTTTTCATTGTGACAGACAGCTTTATGGCCAGCAGTGGGAAAATAGATTATGTAACTTCCAGGCTGGACAAGGCCAAAGTAGATTATCAGGTTTTCTCAGAAGTTTCTGCGGAACCGGATATTGCTGTAGTTACTTCCGGTGTTGGAAAAATGTTAGGGTATGATCCTGATACTGTGATCTGTCTTGGCGGCGGAGCTGCTATTGATGCAGCGAAAGCGATTGTGTTTATTGCACATAAGACTGGTATTGACAAAGAGGTTCTGTTTGTGGCAATTCCTACTACCAGTGGGACGGGTTCGGAAGTGAGCCGTTTTGCGGTGATTACAGATAAGGAGAAAGGTGTCAAATATCCTCTGGTTGATGATAGTCTGCTTCCGGATGTGGCAATATTGGATGCAAGCCTTGTGGTAAGTGCACCACCCTCTGTGACTGCTGATACCGGTATTGATGTATTTACTCACGCTGTTGAGGCGTTTGTATCTACAGGAAGAAATGATTTTACAGATGCCTGTGCAGAAAAGGCCATCAAACTGGTGAATCATTATCTGATGGCAGCATATAAAAATCCTGATGATCTCAAAGCACGTCAGGGTATGCATAATGCGTCCTGTCTTGCGGGAATCGCATTTTCAAATGCAGGTCTGGGATTAAATCATGGCATGGCTCACGCTATGGGAGCACGTTTTCATATTCCTCATGGCCGAGCAAATGGAATTCTTCTTCCATATGTAATGAGTTATAATGCAGGCTGTGTGGACAAACTGACACCAACGGCCAAGCGTTATGCAAGAATTTCCCGACTGCTTCGCCTTGATACCAGCAGCATACGTCAGAGTGCATTGAATATGATACGTACGGCACGCAGCTTTATTAAGCGTATGAATATGCCGTGCACCATTGAAGCCGCCGGGGTAACTAAGGAACAGTTTGAGGCTGAGCTTGACGCAATGGCAGAGGCTGCTCTGGCTGACAGCTGTACATCCACCAATCCGGAGCCTGTAACTGTTGAGGATATTAAAGAGATTTATCGTAAAGCCTTTGCAGGCAAGCTGCCGTAAGTTTTTACTGATTACAGGAGAACATTATGTCAGAATTTGAAGGAAAAGAACGAATTATTCAGGAGTTTGTTCCCGGTAAACAGGTGACGCTTGCTCATGTGATTGCAAATCCGGACAAAGATCTTTATGCGAAACTGGGATTGATAGATGCAGAAGGTGCTATCGGTATAATGACTATTACCCCCAGTGAAGCGGCTATGATCGCAGCTGATGTGGCAACAAAAGCGGCAGACATCACCCTTGGTTTTGTTGACCGGTTTAATGGTTCACTTGTTATTACCGGTGATGTGGCAGCAGTAGAGGTCTCCTTGAAAAATGTCATGGGAGTTCTCTGTGATATGATGGGATTTGCGGGCACAGCGATTACGAAGACTTGACAGACAGGGATAAATTTATGGATGAGGAAAATAAAACAGATACAGAGAGCAGAAAGAAGAGGGTGATCCTTATTGGAAAATCCACTGCAGGAAAAACAACTCTCTGTCAGAAGATTAATAATGAAGAACTGAAGTATCACAAAACCCAGACTGTACAGATCATTAACAAAAATATGATCGACACTCCGGGTGAATATCTTGAAAGGACAGGGTTTCGCGGAGCTCTGCTTGTTACATCGGCAGAGGCAGACCTTATTCTGCTGGTTCAGGATGCCACAGAAGGAGGCACTATGTTTCCGCCTATGTTTAACAGTATGTTTGCCAAGCCATGTGTGGGTGTGGTGACTAAGGCGGATCTGGCCAGTGAAGAGCAGATAGAAAAAGCAAAAAAATATTTAAAAAATGCTGGAGCCAGTACATTGTTTGTAACCAGTGCCGTAACAGGACAGGGTGTAGATGAACTGGTGGAACAGCTTCATATTATGTGATGATACCAGGAGGCTTCAGATGCGGGAAGTAATAAAGAGTATAGGCATTGATATTGGAACATCAACAACTCAGCTGGTGTTCAGCCGGCTGGTAGTGGAAAATGTAGCAGGAAGTTATACAGTTCCAAGAGTCTCCATTGTGGAAAAGGAAGTAATTTACCGCAGTAAGATTTATTTTACTCCTTTGCGTTCCGCCACGGAGATAGATGCGGATGCAGTTCAGAAGATTGTAAGCCAGGAATATAAAAATGCCGGTGTGAAACCGTCTGATCTTTCTACCGGTGCTGTAATCATTACCGGAGAGACTGCAAGAAAACAGAATGCCAATGAAGTGCTGGAAGCACTTTCGGATTTTGCCGGTGATTTTGTTGTGGCAACGGCCGGGCCAGATTTGGAATCTGTCCTGGCAGCGAGAGGTGCGGGGGCAGATATTCTGTCTGAAGAGAACCGTACTGTTGTGGCCAATCTTGATATTGGTGGTGGAACCAGTAATATTGCAGTATATCAGAAAGGTACCTTAAAAGGCACGTGCTGCCTGGATATTGGGGGACGTTTGATAAAGATTTCGGATGGGAAGATTTCATATATTTTTCCCAAGATCCAGAAACTTGCCTCAGATCATGGAATTACCATTACAGTGGGAGAGAAGGCGGATCAGAGTAAACTTTACAATGTCTGCTGTCTGATGGCAGAACAGTTGGCGAAAGCTTTGTATCTTCTTCCGGTAGATGAAGAGCATAAAGGGCTTTATACCAATGATGGAAGTATGCTTCCAAAAGAGCCAAAGGTTGCTGCTCTTACATATTCAGGAGGTGTTGCGGACTGTATCTATAATGAAGTGGATTCAGATCCTTTTAGATATGGAGATATCGGAGTTCTTCTTGGAAAGGCAGTGCGGGAGAATATTCAGCTTGGTGGCCTGACCCGATTCAAAGCGAAAGAGACTATCCGGGCGACAGTTGTAGGAGCCGGCACACATGCTACAGATGTAAGCGGAAGCACGATCCGTTATGATAAATCTTATTTACCGATTAAGAATATTCCTGTTCTAAAAGTATCACAAGAGGATGAGGAAGATCTTGATACATTCTCAGAAGCAATCAGAACCCAGCTTCCACTGTTTCGAAGTGAGGGAAAGCTGGAACATGTTGCTATTGCTTTTCTGGGGAAAAAACGTACCGGTTTCAGGGAAATCCAGGAACTGGCCGATGCAATTATTAAAGGAGCACAGGAGGTGATCATGAGCGAATATCCGCTGATTGTCGTGGTCGAGAACGACATTGGTAAAGTCCTGGGGAATGCACTGAGCGTGAAGCTTATGTATGAAAAGCCGATTATATGCATTGACAGGATTCATACTTCCGGCGGAGATTATATTGATATCGGAGAACCAATCGCGGGGGGACAGGTGCTTCCGGTAGTCAATAAAACATTGGTGTTTAATTCTTAGAAAGAGGTGATTAAGGGTGATTTTAAAGACAAAATTATTTGGCCATGTATATGAATTCAAATCAGTAAGAGAAGTCATGGCAAAGGCGAACGAAGAAAAATCAGGCGATAAACTGGCAGGTATCGCTGCTGAAACCGCTGAGGAAAGAGTAGCAGCAAAATATGTTCTTTCAAATCTGACATTAAATGATTTGAGAAATAATCCTGCAGTTCCTTATGAAGAGGATGAGGTTACAAGAATCATTCAGGATGATGTAAACGAGAAGATTTTTAATACTATGAAAAATTGGACGATGGCAGAATTCCGTGAATGGCTGCTGGATGTTAACACCACACCGGAAATGATCCGCAGGGCATCTAAAGGTATTACATCAGAAATCGTTGCAGGTGTCTGCAAGCTGATGAGCAATCTGGATCTTATTTATGCGGCAAAGAAGATGAGAGTATCTGCTCATTGTAATACAACAATTGGTCTGCCCGGAACATTCTCATCCCGTCTTCAGCCAAACCATACCACAGATGATCCAAAAGGAATCATTGCTTCTGTAATGGAAGGCCTTTCCCTTGGATGTGGTGATGCAGTTATCGGATTGAATCCTGTTGATGACTCTGTAGAGAGCGTTGCACGTATTCTGAAAATGTTTGACGAGTTTAAGAATAAATGGGAAATTCCAACACAGATCTGCGTTCTGGCACATGTTACAACACAGACAGAAGCAGCTCAGCGTTTCGGAGCTCCTATGGATCTGATGTTCCAGTCAATTGCAGGTTCCCAGAAAGGAAACGAAGCATTTGGTCTTACAGCAGCAATGCTTGAAGAAGGACGTCAGACTATGCTTACCAATTCCACTGCAACTGGTCCAAACGTAATGTATTTTGAAACAGGCCAGGGTTCAGAACTTTCTTCTGACGCACATAATGGATGGGATCAGGTAACTATGGAAGCAAGATGCTATGGATTTGCAAAGAGATTCCAGCCATTCCTTGTTAATACAGTAGTAGGATTTATCGGGCCGGAGTATCTGTATGATTCCAAACAGGTTATCCGCGCAGGATTGGAAGATCACTTTATGGGTAAACTTACCGGAATTCCTATGGGTTGTGATGCATGTTACACCAACCATATGAAAGCTGACCAGAATGATATTGAGAACCTTGCAACACTTCTTGTTGCAGCAGGATGCAACTATATTATGGGTGTTCCTCAGGGTGATGACTGTATGCTGATGTATCAGTGTACCGGATATCATGAAGCAGCTGCACTGCGTGAAGTATTCGGCCTCCGTCCTATCAAGGAGTTTGATCAGTGGCTGGAGAAGATGGGCTTCTCAGAAAATGGTAAATTGACAAAACTTGCAGGCGATGCGTCTGTATTTATGAGCAAATAAGGAAGGAGGGGACATTTCAATGGAAGCAAAGGATTTAAGAACAATTATCGAACAGGTTTTACAGGAAATGAATGTTTCCCCGACGGAGCCTGCAAAGACAGCCACAGCTGAATCAGCACCTGCACCGGCAGCATCCACAGTGTGCACGGCAGGACTGAAGATTCCGAAGAAGGGTGTTGAACTTGAACCGTCAGTTATCGAGGATGGGTGTCTGGATGATATCACACAGATTGATATCCGCAAACAGTATCTGGTAGAGAATCCTCAGAATAAAGAAGCTTATGCAGAGCAGAAGTTTGCAGCTCCATGCCGTCTTGGTATTGGCAAGGCAGGAGCAAGATATAAGACACTTCCTCAGCTGGAATTCCGTGCAGCTCATTCTGCAGCACAGGATGCAGTGTTCAATGATGTAGATGAGGAATTTGTAAAAAATCAGGGACTGTTTATTGTACAGACTCAGTGTGACAGCAAGGATACGTATCTGACCCGCCCGGATCTGGGACGTAAACTTTCACCTGAAGCTGTTGAGACTATTAAGGCAAAATGTAAAAAGAAACCTACCGTACAGATCTATGTGGCAGATGGACTTTCCTCTGCAGCTGTGGCAGCCAACATTGGTGATCTGCTTCCTGCGATTATGCAGGGCCTGGAAAGCTATAAAATTGATGTTGGAACTCCATTCTTTGTTAAATATGGCCGTGTTGCTGTGGAAGATGAGATCTGCGAACTTCTGGATGCTGATGTAGTATGTACTCTGATTGGCGAAAGACCGGGACTTATTACAGCAACTTCCATGTCTGCATATATTGCTTACAAGGCAACAGTAGGTATGCCGGAAGCAAGACGTACTGTGGTATCCAATATCCATAGTGCAGGAACTATTCCAGCAGAGGCCGGTGCTCATATAGCTGAAATTATTAAAATCATGCTCGAACGCAAAGCCAGCGGTACAGAGCTTAAACTTTGATTAATTTAAAACGGAGGTATTTATCATGAAAAGAGATCCATTGCCAGCAAAAGTCCTTGCTACGAGACTGATTCCCAATGTATCCGCGGATCTGGCACAGCAGCTGAATTTAAGACCAGACCAGAAATCCCTGGCTTTACTTACAGCAGACTGTGATGATGTTACTTATACAGCACTTGATGAGGCTACAAAGAAAGCAGATTGTGAAGTTGTATACGCAAAAAGCTTCTACGGTGGAGCTGCCAATGCAAATACGGCACTTGCCGGTGAAATTATCGGTATTCTTGCAGCACCTAATCCGGCAGAAGCAAAGGCCGGATTGGAAGCAGCAGTTGATATGATTGAAAATGTATGTCATTTCGTATCGGCAAATGATGATGATTCGGTATGCTATTATGCACATTGTATTTCCAGAACAGGTTCCTATCTGTCAGCAGGGTGCGGCATTAAAGAAGGAGAAGCGATTGCTTATCTGATTGCACCTCCACTTGAAGCAATGTACGGTGTAGATGCTGCACTTAAGGCTGCAGATGTAAAATGTTGTGTACTTTATGCACCCCCTTCAGAGACCAACTTTGGTGGTGCACTGCTGACCGGAAGCCAGTCAGCATGCAAATCCGCATGCGATGCTTTTGCATCAGCAGTAGAAGCTGTAGCTGACCGTCCCATCGAATAATAACCGGATATTGTGGAGGTAGCACATGGATGCTTTGGGAATGATTGAAACACGGGGACTGGTTGCTTCCATTGAAGCGGCAGATGCCATGGTGAAGGCTGCAAACGTGACCCTTGCCTGTAAAGAAGAAATTGGCGGCGGACTGGTGACAGTTATGGTTCGTGGAGATGTAGGTGCGGTAAAGGCAGCAACAGATGCCGGAGCAGCAGCTGCAGAGCGAGTTGGAGAGCTGATTTCTGTCCATGTAATTCCCAGACCTCATGAGGAAGTGGAGCTGATTCTTGGCGGACCCGGGGAAAGTGGTAAAAAAAATGATCCTTCAGGGCCTGAGTTTTCAGAACCCGAACTTTCAGAACCGCTTTCTCCCAAATCCGAAGAAGATTTTGAAGAAAAATCTGAGGCACCTGAAGAGGAAGAGGATACCGGGAAGAAAGAAGTACAGATTCATGAACAGCTGCCAGAAGATCCGGCAGAATATACACTGGAATTTCTGGAGCAGCTTTCGGTTGTCAGACTTCGTGATGCAGCCAGAAAACTTAAGGTTGATAATATGACCAGAAAAGAAATCCGTTTTGCAAAAAAACAGGAACTTCTCGATAAAATAACAGATTTTCTGGAACGGAGCAAAAATAAAAGTATGGGGGGAGCTTAACCGAAGCCAGACCCTGGAATAATAAGGAGATTAAGCCATTATGAAATTGATAGACAAAGATCTGATGTCTATGCAGGAAGTCCGTGAACTGGTTGAAGCAGCCAAGGATGCCCAGAAAGAACTTTCCCGTATGGACCAGGCTCAGGTTGATCGGATCGTCAAGTCAATCGCAGATGCAGGTGTGCGTAATGCCAGACGTCTTGCACAGATGGCTCAGGAAGACACCGGTTTTGGTGTCGTTGACGATAAGGTTGTAAAGAATGTCTTTGCAAGCCGGGGTGTTTATGAACATATTAAAGATATGAAGACCATCGGCGAGCTTAGCAGAGATGAAGAGAAGAAGATTCGTGTGATCGCAGTTCCGGTTGGTGTCATAGCTGGACTGATTCCATCTACAAATCCTACTTCAACCGCATTTTATAAAGCAGAGATAGCAATAAAATCAGGAAATGCCATTGTGTTTTCACCCCATCCTACTGCACTTCGCAGTATTATGGAAACTGTAAAAGTGATTCGTCAGGCAATTGCAGAAGCAGGAGCTAATGAGAATCTGGTATCATGCATCAGTATTCCTACAATGGAAGCAACCAATACACTGATGCATCACAGAGACATTGCTCTGATCCTGGCTACAGGTGGTTCAGCTATGGTGAAGGCTGCATATTCATCCGGAACTCCTGCCATAGGTGTAGGTCCTGGTAATGGTCCGGCTTATCTGGAAAAAACCTGTGATCTGCCTTTGGCAGTAAAACGTATTCTGGATTCCGAAACTTTTGACAATGGTACAATCTGTGCATCAGAGCAATCCATTATCTGTGATGAGAATATGGCGGATGCAGTACAGGCTGAAATGGAACGTCAGGGAGCATATTTCCTGGATGAACAGGAGAGAGAACAGCTTGGACGTTTCATTCTGAGAGCTAATGGTACAATGAATCCTGAAATTGTAGGAAAGAGCGTGAAGACAATTGCTTCACTGGCACATCTTGATCGTGTACCAGAGGATGCACGCGTTCTGGTTGCAAAAGAAACAGGAGTAGGCCGTGGACATCCCTATTCGAATGAAAAACTGGGACCGATCATGGCATTTTATACAGGAACAGATTATGTAGATGTATGTGAAAAGGTATGTACCATCCTTCACTATGAGGGTGCAGGTCATACATTCTCCATGCATACAAAAGATGATAAAATTGTTGACTACTTTGCAAAACGTGTTCCCGCTTCCCGTATTCTTGTGAATACGCCAAGTGCACTGGGAGGCATCGGAGCAACTACAGGACTTCAGCCTGCACTGACACTGGGATGTGGAGCAGTAGGCGGAAGTGCAACTTCAGAAAACGTAGGTCCTATGCAGCTTCTTAATCTCAGATACGTAGCATATGGTCTTCGTGAACTGGATGACATCCGTGAGGAAATTCCAGACTGCAAAGATGGAATTTGCAGGGATAAAGTAGATTTAAGCGATATCGATATTGACGAAATCGTGAAAAATGTTATCGCCAGAATGAAGAAATATTAAATATCAGATAAGATTATTATGATCTTACAGAAAGGAGTTTATCATGGCAGTTACACAGGCACTTGGAATGATTGAGACAAAAGGACTTGTTGCATCTATCGAAGCAGCAGATGCAATGGTAAAGGCAGCAAATGTAACTCTGATCGGCAAAGAACATGTAGGCGGCGGGCTTGTAACAGTTATGGTACGTGGTGATGTAGGAGCCGTAAAGGCAGCAACAGATGCGGGAGCAGCAGCAGCAGAGCGCGTAGGCGAACTGATTTCCGTACATGTGATCCCAAGACCACATGAAGAAGTTGAGTTTATTCTCCCTTCACTGAAATGATCGAGGACATTTCTAAAAGCATAATATAAAAATAATAAAAGCGCGGTCTAAGCGCGGAAATGAGGTAAAAAATGGCAGTTACACAGGCACTTGGAATGATTGAGACAAAAGGACTTGTTGCATCTATCGAAGCAGCAGATGCAATGGTAAAGGCAGCAAATGTAACTCTGATTGGTAAAGAGCATGTAGGCGGCGGACTCGTAACAGTTATGGTACGTGGTGATGTAGGAGCCGTAAAGGCAGCAACAGATGCGGGAGCAGCAGCAGCAGAGCGTGTAGGTGAACTTATTTCCGTACATGTAATCCCAAGACCACACGAAGAAGTGGAATTTATCCTTCCGTCATTGGATACCAATAAATAAGTGTTCATAAAAAGCAATGACTACGGGAGGAGTGATGAAACGTGAAAGCAATCACGGAAGAAATCCTTCGCAATGAACTTCGGAGCAGTCAGCCGGAGGTATATATCATTCCTCAGGGAAAGATACTTACACCTGCTGCGAGAGAATATCTGCAGCAGAGAAAAATCCGTTTTGAAAAAGAAGGCGGATATTCCTATACTCATCAGCTGAAGGCACCGGTCAGAAAAGAAGAACCGGTGGCGGAAGAGAAAACTGAGAAAACAGTTCCTCATGTGGTGGCTACTGAAGTGCCGCCACCTGAGGAGGTACAGATTCCTGTACAGGTTTCGGTTCCCAAACCCAAATATGTAGATTATGAAACCGGAGCATTCTATTATGAAAAACCGGAACATATGACACAGCTTTTTGGCAATAAACTGGTATGTAAAGACCATCCAAGAATACTGTTTCGCGGAAAGCTTGATTCTCTGCAGGCATCTGTAGTTCTGGATCAGGCAATGATCAAATCATCCGGAGGCAGTGAAAAGCTGATTGAGGATCTGGGGGATATACTGAAGGATCTGAGAGAAATGATGAGATGTGAAGTGCTTGATGAAGAAATGCATACGGAAAAGATCATTGGTCTTACCCATGAAGAGCTTCGTGAGCATTCACATAATCCTATGAAATTCTATAATATAAAGCAGATGATTCTGCCGGATTATACTATGGGTGTTGAATATGCGTTGTTGAATCAGCTTCGTGCTTCAGTACGTGAAACAGAGGTTGCGGCATGTGAGGCATTTCATGTAGATAAGAAGTATATCCGCGGTGATATTATAGAAGAACTGAACCGTCTGTCCAGTGCACTGCATATTATGATGTGCAGATATCTGGCAGGCCAGTATGACAAAGATAAGAAAGAGAATGGCGGAGAATAGCCAAATTGGAGGAAGCAGATGAATGATCTTGTATCTTCAGTAATGGATGCAGTCCATATGGCCGGTTTTGTGGAAATTGAAGTTTCCGCCAAACATGTCCATCTGACAGAGCAGGATGTGGAAGTTTTGTTTGGTAAGGGGGCTGTACTGGAATCGGTGCGTCCTCTTTCTCAGCCCGGACAGTTTCTCAGCGCCCAGCGCGTGAAACTGATCGGACCGAAGAAAACTATGGAACATGTTGCAGTGTTGGGACCTGTTCGTAAGGCTGCTCAGGTAGAACTTTCCAGAAGTGACTGTGTGGCTCTGGGAGTGGATGCTCCTCTGAGGGAATCCGGTGATATTAAAGGATCCGCTTCTATTACAATAGAAGGGCCCTGTGGTACACTGGAGGTAAAGGAAGGCGTTATAGTAGCCCACAATCACATTCATGTCACAGAGGAAGATTCCAGAAGACTGAATCTGAAGGATAAAGACAGAGTTGCTGTTGAAGTTTACAGTGACCGTCCGGTGATCTTCAATGATGTTATCATTCGTGTCAGCAGTAAATTTGCCTGCAGGATGCATATTGACTTTGATGAGGCAAATGCAGCAGGAGTGAAAGGATTTACTCTGGGAAGAATCATCAGAAAAATAGATACACAAGGCGTTGGACGCATGATTTAGAATTGATGAAAAAGATATTAAAGGAGCTTTGGATATATGATGGACTTGCAACGTGTCAATGAGTATATGAGCAGAGTAGAAGAGTCAGAAAAAAAGGTTTTTCCTCATTCTGGACGTCTGAAAACCGGTCTTGATCTGGGAACTGCATTTATTGTGCTGGTAGTGCTTGATGAAAATAATCAGCCGGTAGCCTGTGAAAAACAGGCCGCAGATGTTCTCAGGGACGGTGTGGTAGTAGACTATAGTGGTGCCTGCCGGATTGTAAGAGAATTGAAAGAGAGACTGGAAAAAAGACTGGATACAGAACTCATTGACTGTGCTATTGCCATGCCTGCCGGAACTCAGTCCAGCGTACAGACTCATCGTTATGTGGCAGAATCAGCAGGCTTGGAGGTTACCAATGTACTGGATGAGCCGACTGCAGCCAATTCCGTCTATCAGATTTCAGATGGAGTGGTGGTAGATATTGGTGGAGGTACAACTGGTCTGGCAATTTTTCATGATGGAAAAGTGGTTCAGATTGAGGATGAACCTACGGGTGGTACTCACCTGTCTCTGGTTCTGGCCGGTAACTATCATATATCTTTTGCTGAAGCAGAAGCAATCAAGCAGGATTATTCCAGACATAAGGAAATTCTGCCTGTGGTCCGTCCGGTAATTGAAAAAATGGCCACAATTGTAAAGAAATATATCGATCCTTCACAAATTGACACGATTTATCTTTGTGGAGGTACTACATGTCTTACAGGAATAGAAACCATTTTTGAGAAAGTAACCGGTATCAGGACTATTAAGCCGGCTAATCCGTTTCTGGTAACACCGGCCGGAATTGCTATGAATTGCATCCTTTCTGGAAGGTAATTCAGAAGAAAGGAGAAATTGTGGAAAAAAATGAAATGATTGAACAGATCGTTGCCCGTGTTGCAGAAAAGCTGGCTCAGGCCGGCGAAACCGTAAGCGGGATAAAGGAAGTATCAGATCCTTCCCTTCCCGGTCTTCTCATCCTGACACAGGATCACGGTACAGAGTGCCATAAACTTCTGGAAAGCGAGAGAATCAGGAAGCAGTACAATACCTGTTGTGCTCTTTTGCAGGAGGATCAGGTTGATCTGGATGGCATTGATACGGTAGTTCTGTTTAATCTGACAATTGATGCAATGTGTAAGATCGTATCGGGAATTGTAGATACTCCCTATACGAAAATTGTAGCTAAAGCACTTCTTCTTGGGAAAAAACTGTATGTTCCTAAGGAAGAGGTGGAACTTTACAGCTATCCGGTGAGTAGTCTGGGATCTTATCAGTGTATGCTGCAGGCTAAACTGACAAAACTGGTGTACTGGGGACTCAAGATTTGTCCTTTGGACCAGATAGAAGACTGTATTCTTGGAAAAACGTCAGTTTGTATGGAGGAAGATAACCTGAATCAGGCGGACAATACTGAGAAAGAAAAAATGAAAGACTGTTGTGATGTTTCTGATGAAAAATCAGAGGGCATAGAGCATAAGACTGAACCTGTCCGCGAAGAGAAAGAGATTACTATTTCCAGACGGGTAATTACAGAAAGAGACATTATCGAGGCAAACCGGGATAATGTGAAAGTAATTCATCTCACAGAGAGAAATATTGTAACTGCTCTTGCCAGGGATGCTGCATCAGCAAGAAACATCCGTCTGGTCAGAGAATAAGAGGAGAGATTATATGCAGGTCGCAAAGGTGATAGGAAATATCTGGGCTACAAGAAAAGACGAAAATCTGGGAGGTTTGAAGCTTCTTCTTGTGAAGCCTTTTGATATACTGGATGAAACTGTAGACAAATCACCTCTGGTTGCCGCAGATACGATAGGGGCCGGCGTAGGTGAGACCGTGATCATTGTAGGCGGCAGCTCTGCGAGGGGGGCTGCCGGCGGCAATTCTATCCCGGTAGATGCTACGGTGGTTGGAATCGTGGACGATCTGGAAATTGACAGATCCGTTCTGAACTAGGAAAGAGGTTGCTTATGAACCTGATAGAATGTGTAAAAGCTGCAGGAGTTGTAGGTGCCGGCGGGGCTGGATTTCCAACTCATGTAAAGCTGAATACAAAAGTAGATTGTTTTATTGTAAATGCTGCAGAATGTGAGCCGCTGATTGAAACTGACAAGTATTTATGCCGCACCTGGGCAGACAGAATCATCCGGACGATTCCTGTGATCGCAGAAGCTATCGGGGCAGACAGATGTGTAATTGCCCTTAAAGCAAAATATGAGCAGGAGATTACCGCACTGGAAGAATCAATTAAGAGAAACTCCAGTAATGTGGAGATTTGTAAACTTGGATATTTTTATCCGGCAGGTGATGAGCAAACGATGATTCAGCAGGTGACAGGAAGAAGTGTGCCGGAGCGTGGCCTTCCATCAGATGTAGGCTGCGTTGTGGATAATGTTGGCACTGTTCTGAATATTGCCGATGCTCTGGAGGGAAAACCTGTTACAGATAAATATCTGTCAGTTGTGGGAGAAGTGAAGAACACAATTCTACTTCATGTTCCTATCGGCACGCCGATTCTTGACTGTGTTCGTATTGCAGAACCACGAATTTCTGATTTTTCCCTGATCATAGGTGGTCCTATGATGGGAAAACAGATTACAGATGAAAATGCTATGAAGCAGGCTGTAGTAACAAAAACTACCGGAAATATTATGATTCTGCCGAAAGACCATTATCTGTTCAGGAAAGCTTCCCTGTCTATGGAAACGATCCGTCATCAGACAAAGAGTGCATGCATTCAGTGCAGAATGTGTACAGATCTGTGCCCACGTTACCTGATTGGCCATCAGATGAGGCCGAATCTGGTAATGAAGAATTTGTGGCGCGAAGAATCTATAACAGATAATGAAGAATATGTGAAGGCATTTGGGGATGCAGCAAACTGCTGTAGCTGCGGAGTATGTGAAATGTTTGCCTGTCCGATGGGTTTGTCTCCAAGGAAGGTGAATGAACATTTTAAAGCAGAATTCAGAAAACGTGGCATACAGGTTCCAAAAAATCCGGAGCCTCATGCAAGAGAGTTTGTGGATCTTCATAAAACACCCACAAACCGGTTGGTGGCAAGGCTTAATCTGACCGAATATTATGGAAAACATCCTCAGGAATGTAAAGAGTATATGCCGGATACGGTGTTTATTCCATTTTCACAGCATATTGGAAAACCGGCAGCAGCCGTAAAATCTGCAGGTGAACAGATTTGCAAAGGTGAGCTGCTTGCATCGGCAGCAGAGGGACTTTCAGCGAATATTCACTCCAGTGTCGATGGAGTGATTGAGGAAGTCACGGAAAAAGGTGCACGTATCAGATGCAGAAAGGAGTGATTGTATGAGTCTGGCAATTGGCATGGTTGAATTAAACAGTATTGCGAGGGGAATTGAGACCTGTGATTACATGGTCAAGGCAGCACAGATCGATCTGCTCCGTTCATCTACAGTATGTCCCGGTAAATTTCTGATTCTTATCGGAGGAGATACAGGAGACGTTCGTGCATCTATGAAAGAAGGTATTATCAGGGGAGGAGAATGTGTGGTAGATACCCTTATTCTGCCAAATGTACATCCGTCTCTGATACCTGCAATGTCAGGAACAACGCAGGTACCTGAATATGGGGCAGTAGGTGTGCTGGAATTTTATTCCGTTGCATCTGCTATTACAGCGGCAGATATTGCCGCAAAAGCAGCTAACATTACTTTAATTGAAGTACATATTGGATTTGCCATCGGAGGTAAAGGCTATGTAACTCTTACTGGTGATGTTGGAGCTGTGAAAGCAGCTGTGGAAGCTGCTTCACGTGAAAGTGAGCTTCTTGTAGGTACAACGGTTATTCCGCGTCCTGCAAAGAAACTGTTTGATTCACTGCTTTAAATAAGAAAGTGGATTACAAAAGGAGATATGAAAAATACAGAAAAAAATAAGAGAGTTCAGGGAAAGGAGAGAATGATATGAGCGTATTTACAGACAGTGTGAAAGCGTGGGTGTCAAATCTTTCGATCAACTCCGTAATTATGATGATCATGATGATCTTTATGCTGGTGGGGGCAATCGATAAAATTCGTGGTAACAAAAAAGGATATGGTGAGAAATTTGAAGAGGGCTTCAATGCAATAGGACCTTTGGCTATTTCCATGGCCGGAGTAGTTGCAGCTGCACCAGTTCTTGCAACTATCCTGGGACCAGTCATCAAACCGATCTATACATTTTTCGGTGCTGATTCTTCAATGTTTGCAACAACTCTTCTGGCCTGCGACATGGGCGGTTATCCTCTGGCTATGCAGCTGGCATCAGACGAGGCAATTGGTAACTTTGCAGGATTGATTCTGGGAACTATGATGGGTCCCACAATCGTGTTCACAATTCCTGTAGCACTTGGAATTATTTCCAAAGATGACAGATCCTACCTGGGTGCTGGTGTTCTTGCCGGTATGATTACAATTCCTATCGGATGTATCGTGGGCGGTCTTGCAATGACAGCAATGACACCTTATAAACTTAGTATTGGAAGAATTCTGGTTAACCTGATTCCGGTTATTATTATTGCAGCACTTATTGTAATTGGTCTGTGGTTTGCTCCGGCAAAAATGATCAATGGTTTTAATATTTTTGGAACAGGTGTTACAATTGTTATTACAGCTCTTACAGCTATTGCTGTATTTGAGCAGATTACAGGAATTATGTTTCCATTATTTGATGTAATGGCAACACCGGATGAGACAGGAATGACACCATTGAACAGTGGTCTTCTTACCTGCGGGCAGATTGGTATTGTACTTATTGGTGCATTTCCAATGGTTGAGTGGATTACACGTACCTTCGGAAAAGCACTTAAGAAAGTCGGCGGCCTTCTGGGAATTAATGAGCAGGCTTCAGCAGGTATGGTAGCTAACCTTGCAAATAACATTGCAATGTTTAATATTATGGGTGAAATGGATGCTAAAGGTAAACTTCTTAACGTAGCATTTGCAGTATCTGCAGCATTTGTATTTGGTGACCACCTTGGATTTACAGCAGGTGTGAATCAGCAGATGGTTACTCCGGTAATTATCGGTAAGCTGGTTGCAGGTATTACAGCCTTAATCGTTGCAAATCTTCTGTCTCCGAAGCTTCTGGAAAAAATTAATTCATCATCCGGAAAGAAAGCGGCTAAGGCCTGATTTCAGAGAGGACATTAGTTATGAATATTAGTGAAGAACTGATCCGTGAGATTATAACAAAAGTAATAGAGTCTGCTTCACAGGAAGGTACGCAGCAGAACTGCGGATTTGAGAAACATGTGGATCCAAGCGGAATTATTGGAATCAAGTCATCTACGGTAAAATGCGAACCTTTTCAGCAGGAAGGAGTAGCGCTGAAAGATGTGGTAACTCTTGATGAAGCACCGCGTATGGGCTGTGGAATTATGGAGCTGGATCACACCAGTTTTGAGTGGACTCTTACTTATGACGAATATGACGTGGTATTTGAAGGTACACTTGAGATTGAAATTGATGGGAGAATTGTTTCCGGAGGTCCTGGGGATATCATTTATATTCCAAAGGGAAGTCATATTCATTTCCAGACTCCTGACAAGACACGTTACGCATATTTTGTGTATCCTGCAAATTGGGCGGATCTTGCGTAGTATGTTTACCCAACAGTTTATATAAGGAGACACAGAATGGAATTACATTTGAAACAGGGATATTATAAAGATATCCGTTCCTGTGATGAAATAGCCAGGGATTCTGTTTTGTATGACCGATATTTTTCCGGTTCCTATAAAACAGAGGATTATATCCGGTCCTATTTCCCGGATGAGGGAAAGGGACGGTTATATTTCGCAATGACATCCCGGGAGGAGAAGGCCGGACTGATGGTGATAAGCCGCAACGGTTTTACCAATGAATATCATTATCTGGCCCTTCTCTGTGTAAAGAATGAATTTCGTGGTCAGGGTGTAGGTGCCTGGATGCTTCAGCAGTTTGAACGGATGGGACAGGAAGATGGAAAGCGAAAAGCTTCTCTGACAGTCAGTGATTTCAATACCCGTGCTTTTGAATTTTATAAAAGAAACGGATACTATGAGGTAGGAATGATTCCAAATGCATTAACAGATGGAATCGGGGAGCACCTTATGCTTAAAGATCTGTGTTGAATAAAGGCATAGATTATATAAGACTGCCGCAAAACCGGAACAATGTGCTCTGGTGCGGCAGTCTTTTCGCTTTAATGTTGGAAATATTCCCGTATGATCTGTGTGGCTGTATTATAGTTATCTGTAATTTTTTTCATTCAAATATAGACTTATTTCAATATCTTTCCTTGAATCCTTTCAAAGGATGACATATAATTGGTTTATCTTTAGCCTGATGCTGGTACCTGTTGCTGCTTTCACAACAGACTGTATAAAAACACTGAGATATTTGGAGGACAATATAATGGACTACATCAGAATAAACGAAAACGAACTTCACATCGTATTTGGAATCACAGATAAAAATCAGATAAAGCTTCTTCATTTTTCAAAAGCAGAGTTCTGTGAAGACGATCTGTGCAAATTCGGACCGGAATGCAAAGAAGAAGATCTGGGACGAAAACCCCAGTTTCTGGACGAGGCTTTTCAGCTGGTACAGGTGAATCTGTCCGGATACGACCGCCCTTATGAAAAACATGGTAACAAGCACATTGTAACAGCACCGGGATATCTGCTTACTTATGCGGGAATGGAGGACTGTGAGAACGAACTGGGACGTAAGCTTACCATTTATCAGGAAGACAAAGAGGTTACCCATATCCGTGTGGAGACTGTGATGCAGTTTTACCGTGGAACATCTATAGTCCGTATGTATAATAAAGTGATCAACGAAGGTACACAGGTTCAGACTCTGGAATACCTCTCTTCTTTTTGCTATACAGGAATCGAAAAAGAGGGAAAAAGCAATTCAGATGCAAAAATGCGGATTCGTGTTCCCTTTAACGGATGGCAGAAGGAATTGAGCATTAAAGAATTTACCTTTGGTGATCTGGGACTTGCTCAGACACAGCCGGGAGTTTACCAGCGTACCTCTCAGGTGTTTGAGGTAACCAATACAGGCAACTGGTCAGCGAAGAAGTATCTGCCTTTAGGCTATGTGGAGAATACAGAGGCTCATACCAGCTTATTCTGGCAGATTGAGCATAATGGTTCCTGGCATTATGAAATCGGTGACCAGAATACACATTTTTATGTGTGTGTCAGCGGCCCAACTGAGGTACAGTCCCACTGGTTTAAGAATCTGGCACCCGGGGAAGCCTTTGAGTCTGTGCCGGTTGCTGTAGGTGTGGCAGGGGATTGCTTTGAGGAGGCACTTGGAGAACTTACCAGATATCGTCGCCTGATCCGCAGGCCGAATCAGGATGATGAGAAGCTTCCTGTTATTTTTAATGACTATATGAACTGTCTTTTTGGAGATCCTACAACTAAGAAAGAGATTCCGCTGATTGATGCGGCAGCGGAATGCGGCTGTGAATATTATGTGATCGATGCCGGCTGGTATGCACCGGGAGAATGGTGGGACAGTGTAGGGGAATGGCAGGAATGCAGGGAACGTTTTCCAAATGGCATAAAAGAGGTTACGGATTATATCCGCAGTAAAGGTATGGTTCCCGGTGTCTGGCTGGAACTGGAGGTAATGGGAATCAATTGTGAGAAGGCAAAGAAAGTTCCGGATGACTGGTTCTTTGTCCGTCATGGAAAAAGAGTATATGACAGAAGCAGGTATCAGCTTGATTTCCGTAACCCCGCAGTTATAGATCATGTAAATGAAGTGATTGACCGGGTGGTAAAAGAATATGGGGTAGGCTATATTAAAATGGACTACAACATTGAACCCGGTATCGGAACGGAGATTAATGCTGACAGCGTGGGACAGGGAATGCTTGAGCATGAAAGAGCATATCTGGCATGGCTTGATGATGTGTTTAAGAGGTATCCTGATCTTGTAATTGAGAATTGTTCAAGTGGTGGACTGAGGATGGATTATGCAATGCTTTCCAGATACAGTATCCAGTCTACTTCTGATCAGGAAGATTACAGGAATTATGCAACCATTGTGGCAAATGAGACAGCAGGTGTCACACCTGAGCAGGCAGCCATCTGGTCTTATCCTATGAGACAGGGAGATAAAGAAGAGGTTATCTACAATATGGTAAATGCCATGTTATCCCGTATTCATCAGAGCGGCCATCTGGCAGAACTTCCCAGAGAACGAGCAGATCTTGTCAAAGAAGGAATTGCCTGCTATAAAAATATCCGCCAGGATATCAGAAAAGCTCTGCCTTTCCTTCCTCTTGATATTGCAGATAATGAGGACCTGTGGGTATGCGGCGGCCTGAAGCTTGACAATAAAGCATATCTTGCCGTGTGGAAGAGAGAAATGGAAGGTAAGAATAATAAGAGACGTCTTCAGGCCGGGACTTTGTGCACAGATACGACTTTATCCATACCTTTGGGAAGTCTTCCCTTTGCAGAAAAAGGTGTGAAGGTTTCCTGCCTGTATCCGGAAAAAGAACCTGTAGATTTTCAGGTTCAGGGAAATATACTGACCGTTAATTTTGATAAACCTGTGATGGCCAGACTTTTTGAAATAAAACCGTTATGACTATGAGGGATAGAGATATGAATTCAAAAATCCATAAATTAGAGAATGGAAGTCTTGCCAGTCCATTGTTCGGGAACTGGCAGGAGTCTCTGCTGTGGTCCTGTATGCAGGGGATTATGGGAGAATTGTATGTGGATGATCCTGTCTGCCCCAGGTCCGTGATGGCTATTCTGGGGGATTTTTCCTACTATGCAGGAGAACCTATGGAAGAACTTGTATTGTTTAAACCCGGATGGCGCACCAGTGACTTTATTATCATGGTTCCACAGAATGATGAATGGGGCAGACTGATTGAGAAATGCTATGGCGATAAGGTAAAGAAAGTATCCAGATATGCCATAAAGAAAGAACCAGGCATTTTTGATGAAGCACATTTGCGAGAAGTGGTCAGCGGCCTTTCAGATGAATATGAACTTCGTATGATGGACGAAGAAATATACGGGAAATGTAAAGCAGAGGAATGGAGCAGAGATTTCGTAAATCAGTTTGAAACTTATGATCTTTTTCATAAAATGGGACTTGGAGCCTTCATCCTGAAGGATGGAGAGCTTGTCAGCGGTGCATCCACTTATTCCAGATATAAGGAAGGAATAGAGATCGAGATAGGAACAAAGGAACTTTACAGGAGAAAAGGTCTGGCATATGTCTGCGGAGCCAGACTTCTTCTGGAATGCATGGGAAAAAACCTGTATCCAAGCTGGGATGCCAGAAATAAGTGGTCTGTGGCTCTTGCGGAAAAACTGGGATATCATTACAGTCACACATATCCGGCATATGAAATAACAGGATATTAAAAAGCAATAACATAGATTGACTGAAATTGTCCTGAATGTTATACTGATTGAAAAGGGTTGATCCAAAAGATTATAAGAAAATGTAAACGGAGGGTTTAAGGATGAAAAAACTGGTAGTAACAGATAAAAATGGCTGTATGGCCTGCTATGCATGTATGAATGCCTGCTCTGAAGCTTTTTACAAGGTAACAGATATTACCAAATCATGTATTCAGATACTGGAAGGTAAAGACGGCAATCCAAAGGTAAATGCCTGCCTTCAGTGCGGAAAGTGTGCAAGAACCTGTAAGCAGGGTGCCATCAAGCAGAACGCAAAAGGTGTTTATATGATCGACAAGAAACTCTGCACAGGCTGCGGCGAGTGTGTAGAAGTCTGTCCTATGAAGGTTATGGTAAAGGCTCCGGAATCACCGGTTACTTCCAAGTGTATTGCCTGTGGAATCTGTGCAAAGGCATGCCCGGCAGGAATTCTGGAAATTCAGGAGAAATAATACATAAAAATTACAATCAATAGAAAGACAAGGCACAGGGATGGGTGAAATCTGTTCCTGTGTTTCTTTGTACAAAAGGAGAGATCAAAGATGCTGGAGATTGGAACAAAGGCCCCGGATTTTTCCCTTTCGGATCAGAATGGGGATATTCATACATTAAGTGAATATGCAGGAAAGAAAGTGATCCTGTATTTTTATCCCAAGGACAGTACGCCTGGATGCACCAAACAGGCATGCGGATTTACAGAACTGTATCCACAATTCGTGGAGAAAGGTGCAGTGGTACTGGGAGTCAGCAAGGATTCCGTGGCTTCCCATAAGCGGTTCGAGGAGAAATATAATCTTGGTTTTACTTTGCTTTCCGATCCGGGGCTTAAAGCAATTCAGGCATATGATGTCTGGAAGGAAAAGAAAAATTATGGAAAAGTATCTATGGGAGTTGTACGTACTACTTATCTTATAGATGAAAACGGAGTTATTGTGAAAGCTTTTGGTAAGGTGAAAGCTGCGGAGAATCCGGCCCAGATGCTTAAGGAACTCTCATAAGGCTCATAATATTTCCGGCAAAACCATTTACGAAAAAATCTGAGCCAGCATGATTAAGAGAATGTGGCATAATTTCAAAACTAAAAAGAATAAGGGAGAACCAGAATAGAATGACAATTAGTTTAAAAGACAACTGGACGCTGACTGTCCTTGGAAAAAATGTTTATGATATCCCGGAAACACCCATTGAGACAAAAGTTCCCTCGACTGTGTATGGAACGCTTCTTAATAAGGGATTGATGCCGGATCCTTTTTACCGTGATAATGAGTTAGATGCCTTAAAGCTTATGGATAACGATTTCGTATATGAGACAGAATTTTCCGTAAGTGAAGAAGACAGAAAGGCTGACCGTCTTTTCCTTCATTTCGATGGAATTGATACGCTGGCGGATGTTTACCTGAATGGAAAACTTCTGGGCCATACGGATAATATGAACCGTGTGTGGGAGTATGACATTACTTCAGAAGTAAAAGGAGATCCGGAAGACACAGTTTATCACCTGAAGGTTTTACTCCATTCACCGACCCGATTCATCAGTGAGGAAGATCAGAAATGCCCGGTTGGAGCATCTTCCGATGCTATGCCGGGATTTCCCCATATCCGTAAGGCAGCCTGTATGTTTGGATGGGACTGGGGTCCCAGGCTTCCAGATGCAGGGCTTTTCCGTCCGGTTTCTGTTGAAGCGGTAAAAACAGCCCGGATCTCACAGGTGAAGATTGATCAGAAACACAGAGTAACAGGAAAAACGGTTCACGGAAATACTGTAGATTCTGTTCAGGTAACTGCAGATACTGAGATAGAATGGATGCCTGAAGCAGCCTTTGAGAAAGTGAAAGCTGTTTTTCTGCTAACTTCTCCGGATGGAGCCAGGACTTTGTCAGCGGAAAGTGTGCCTGTGGATCTTTCCATGGGATATGTACCTTCCATGAACCTGACCGGACTGACATGTAATCTGAGATGCAGTCATGTTTCCTTAAGCCTGACAGTATCAGATCCACAGATCTGGTGGCCAAACGGATATGGAGAACAGCCCTTATATCAGGCGGAGGTTCTTCTGGTTCCTGCGACAGAAAATCAGGATGAGCCTGCTTTGGATATCTGGAAGAAAAGAATCGGCCTTCGCACAGTAACTGTGAACACAGATCCTGTACCTGATGAGACTTTTGATCCTCATATGACAGATCAGAAAGAAGACCTGGATGATGGAAACAATATGGTTCGCACTGAAGATGGAAAGAAAGTTTTTGTCACGGACAAAGAGGCAAAGAAGGTGGAAGGCCGTAATTTTGCCTTTGAAGTCAATGGTCTTCAGATTTTTGCCATGGGGGCGGATTATATACCTGAAGACAACATTCTGACAAGACAGACACGTGAGCGGACGGATATGCTCCTTGCCACTGCACAGGAATCTCATTTCAATAATATCAGAATCTGGGGCGGTGGATATTATATGGATGACTTCTTCTATGACATCTGTGATGAAAGAGGACTTCTGGTCTGGCAGGACTTCGCTTTTGCTTGTGCTTCCTATGAACTGAGTGACGCTTTTGAAGAAAACGTATCTGTGGAAATCCGTCAGAACATTCGCAGACTTCGCTCTCATGCATGCATTTCCCTGTGGTGTGGAAATAATGAGCTGGAGACACAGTATGAAAGTCTTGTATGGCCTCAGTCAAAGAAACAGTATTATGATTACATTCATCTGTATGAATATATTATTCCAAAGATTGTTAAGGAGGAAGACCCGGACACCTTTTACTGGCCCTCATCTCCTTCTTCAGGAGGAAATTATGAGAACAGCCAGGCAGAGAATGTAGGGGATACTCATTACTGGGGTGTATGGCATGGAAACGAGCCATTTACTGCTTACAGAAGCCACCATTATCGCTTCCTTTCTGAATTTGGATTCCAGTCATTTCCTGCTCTTCAGACAGTAAAGCGCTTTACCGTTGAGGAAGACAGGAATATATTTTCCCGAGTAATGGAACTCCATCAAAGAAACACGGCAGCCAATGGAAAGATTATTAATTATCTTTCCAAAACCTTTCTGTTTCCAAAGAATTTTGATGAAATGCTTTACAGCTCCCAGCTTCTTCAGGCAGATGCCATCCGTTATGGAGTGGAACATTTCCGCCGCTTCCGTGGAACCTGTATGGGCACAGTAGTATGGCAGTTAAACGATATCTGGCCTGTGGCATCCTGGGCAAGCGTGGATTACTACGGAAACTGGAAAGCACTTCAGTATGCGGAAAAAAGAATGTTTGCCCCTGTTCTTCTTTCCTGTGAAGAGCATGGAGAGATCGATCAGAAGCCTTATGTGAACACTCTGCCTCAGCCTATTGATATCAGTGCAGATCTTCATGTGGCAAATGAGACGGACAAAACTGTGAATGGCACTGTAAAATGGGCACTGCGCCGCCCGGATTCTTCCGTGATCAAAGAAGGAAGCTTCGAAGTGGCTGTTCCTGCCTATGGTGGTGCATGGCTGCCTCATCTTGATTTTAACGATCAGGATCCTCTGGAAGCACATCTGGAATATGCGCTGATAGTGAATGGGGAAGTGATTTCTCAGGGAACTACCCTGTTTTGTGCGCCAAAACATTATCATTTCCTGGATCCAGAGCTTTCTGTCGTTGTTGAGGGAGATACGGTAACAGTAACAGCGAAAAACTATGCCAAATCCGTCAGTGTGGAGACTGAAAACGGGGTACTTCGTCTGGATGATAATTTCGTGGATATGGAAGCCGGAAGCAGAACTTTCAGTATTCTCCCAGGTCGTGATTTCACAGATGACGGCACAGGAGTATCCGGTGCATTCCGGGTAAGAAGTGTTTATGAAATTGCGAAATAAAGAAGCAGGGCTGAATGGGAATCTGCACCATTTAACTTGACAAAAATTAGCAAAACCGATATAAAATAATTATAGCCTTCTTAATTAAAGGGTATATATAAATAAAAACAGGAGGAATAATTATGGGTCAGAACAAATACGCAGGAACTCAGACAGAGAAGAATCTCCATGCTGCTTTTGACGGAGAATCTGGTGCAAGAAACAAATACACTTACTTTGCTTCCGTTGCAAAAAAAGAAGGATATGAACAGATTGCGGCATTGTTTCAGAAAACTGCCGACAATGAAAAAGAACATGCAAAAATGTGGTTCAAGGAGCTGCAGGGAATCAGTGATACTGCTTCCAACCTTCAGGCTGCTGCAGAGGGAGAAAACTACGAGTGGACAGATATGTATGAGGGTTTTGCCAAAACCGCACAGGAGGAAGGTTTCCCTGAACTGGCAGCTAAATTCCGCATGGTAGCACAGATTGAGAAGCATCATGAGGAAAGATACCGTGCTCTTCTGAAAAATGTAGAAACTGCATCTGTTTTTGAAAAGAGCGAGGTAAAAGTATGGGAGTGCCGTAACTGCGGACATATCGTTGTAGGTACCAAGGCTCCTGAGATCTGCCCTGTATGTGCTCATCCACAGAGCTATTTTGAAATCAGCGCAGAGAATTATTAAACAGTAATAGGGACAGGTTCCCTGACTCATTTTGGGTCAGGGAACCTGTCCTTTATTTTGTCATAGAAAAGTACTCCATATTGTTCTGAGGCAGCTTATAAGTAAAATAACCGGAGATAAATATTATGAAAATTCAGGAACTTTGCCATTTAATCAACCTGCCTCAGGATGTCTGTGAGCCTGTTATGGGACAAAGGCAGAAAATAGATCTAAAGAAAGCAGAACGATATCTGTCTGATCTTATGAAACCTCAAAGCGCATATAAAGCATATGAGCGGCTTGAATGTTTTCTGGGGGAAGACCCGGATTGTTTGAAAATGCTTGCATGCCAGCTGGAGTGTGCAGTCAGAGATTATGACAGATATAAAGCAGCAGGAATC
>JAXEUE010000247.1:0-9947 GCA_034115005.1 Blautia sp. | reverse complement strand
AGATACGGTACAGAAAGAGGGAATCAGGTGAGAAACCTGAGCGATCCGGTCACTGTAACAGAGGAGCGAATCTCAGAAGATTCCATTGTGCCATAGCATGAGAAGGAGAGAGGAGCGATGAGCCTGGAGCCAGGAAACCTGCTTGGTATGGCGAGGTTAAACTTCCGTGTAAAGTGTAACAACCAACTTCGTGGATTCCGCAACTGCGAAGTGTTGTCTGCTTTTACGAAAGCAGACATTTTTTATGGAATGCGCCTGTTCTTTATGAATTATACATGATTAAATGGCAGGCGATACTACTTCGGAAATATTCGTTCCCTCCGCGCATATTTGAACGAATCAGACTTCTACCCCGAAGTAGCATCGCTCCCTCTTTTTTTAGGGATTATGTGAAAAAGGAGAATGGAATATGCATAAACAGAGCTGGGAAAATAAGGAATATTCTTATTTCAGTCATAAAAAATGCGAATATTTTCCATGTCATAAAGGGGCAGATCCGAACAATTTTAACTGCCTTTTCTGTTACTGCCCATTATATGCCCTAGGTGATAAGTGTGGAGGAAATTTCAGATATACAGATTCCGGGCTTAAGGATTGCACTAACTGTCAGATTCCTCATAAGAGACAGAATTATGGTTATATAACTTCCAAATATCAGGAACTTGTACAATTAATGAAAAAAATAAAGAGCCTGCAGTAAATCTGAATAGAGTGAACATGTCGTATTTTATAAGATAAAAGAGAACGATTGTGATTGTAATCCGTTATTGTATTTGCTAGAATTAGAAAGGCGGAAAAAAGATCATAAAACGTTATGTAAGATTACATATATTATGTCAGATCATGTCCGCAGAAATCAGTTTGTCTATATATTCTTTATGCAAAAGAAAGTGCTCACAGGCATTTAGCGTAGCTTCCGCGGGTTTTATGACCCAGACAGAAGAATCAGAGAACATAATGGATCCACAGGATAGCATACTATGCTGTTCTGTGGATTTATTATATGTAAATAAGAATTTTCAATGGACTTTTAAAAAATAAAAAGATATAATGGCAGTATCTTACTAAAGGAGGAATCCAGATGTGAAGAAAAAAAGAAATCGTATCTGGCGGGCTGTTTCTTTATTTCTTGTCTCTGCTTTGGTTGTGACCAGTATGCCGGTTATGGCAGAGGAAGAATTTGATGATGGATGTTTTAGCGATGAGAATGAGATACAGCAGGAATTTTCTTCGGGAAATATACAGGATAATTTTCAGGATGAAGAGCAGAATAATGATTCTGCCACCGAAGAAATTCGATATATCAAAGGACGCCCTCTGACACAGGAGGAAAAAGAGGAACAGCTGGCCCCTTTTGACACGCTTGTTCCGCTTGATCCGGGACCTGAGATTGAGAGTTATTTGGATGAATCAGGTGTGGCAGCATATAGTTCGGGAAGATCTTCCTATCCAGAGACATTTGATATGCGGGAATTGAATTATGTCACTCCTGCAAAGAATCAGAATCCGTATGGAAACTGCTGGGCCTTTGGAATGGCTGCGATTATGGAGACTTCTCTTATGGCTCAGAATAAGGGGATTTATGATCTGTCCGAGGAACATTTAAGTTATTTTTTTTCACACAGGCAGAATGATCCCCTGAATAATACTCCTGATGATGTAAACAGTGTGGCTGGAAATTATCGTAATGCCGGTGGCAATGATATGCTGGCATCTATTTTTCTGTCTACATGGTCGGGAATGACTACAGAAGAGGATGTGCCTTTGCCTTCAGATTCTATTCCGGCAGAAAAGGCATATCGTACTGAGGCTTATTTAAAAAACGCCTATTTCTTTAATTATTCACAGGAAAAAATAAAAGAAATGCTGATGGAAAATCATGCAGTATCTGTAATGCTGTCAATGAATAAGGGCTTCTATTATAATCCGGATACGGCAGCATACTGTTACCCTTCGGGAGCTTTTGACGGAGACAATCATATTGTTACGATTGTAGGATGGGATGACAATTATTCCCGGAACAATTTCCTGGATAGATCGAATGTAAGTTCTGACGGAGCATGGATTGCAAAAAACAGCTGGGGAAGCGAATGGGGAGATAATGGTTTCTTTTACATATCCTATGAAAGCACTGAACTAAGAAATCTGGTTGCTGTAGATGCTGTAAATTCGATAAAGTATGGAAACAATTATTTTTATGACGGTTCTTCGGCAACTACTAAAATAATCCTTGCTGCAGATCAGTCGGTTGCTGCTATATTTGATGCCAGGGCAGGAAAGGGAAAGGCGGAAACGTTGGGCGAGATCAATATAACATCATTAAGCGATCCTGCTCTTTATGAGATCCAGGTATATGCCAATGTAAAAGATCCGTCAGATCCTTCAAGCGGAAGCCCTGTATACAGCAGTCCCGTTCAGTATTATCAGTCCATAGCAGGCGTACGTACCATAGCTCTTCCCGAAGTGACTCTGCTCCAGAATACGAAATTTTCCGTTGTGATTAAAAATAAGGGAAAAAATGAGATTAGTCTGGGAGTTGAACATGGAGCTTCTTACGGTTGGTTTACTGCTTTTGCAGGTATTGAAAAAGGACAGACTTTTTTCAAAGGAAAAACATCTCAAACGTGGACAGATGCCTATACCAAATCCTGGACTGCCAGGATTAAAGCTCACACGAAAACTCAGAGTAGTCCGGTGACCCCAAAACTTTCTGCCAATCCTGACAAAACTACTTTAAATATTGGTGAAACTTCCTGTATGAATGCTCAGGTGACTCCATCTTCTGTGAAATACATAGGGCTCTCTTATCAGAGCAGTGACAAGAGTGTGGCATCTGTGGATGATAATGGACAAATTACTGCCAGAAATCCAGGCACAGCAGTTATTACCTGTCACAGTACAGATTCCACTGGCCTGACTAAAAAAGTAACCGTTACGGTAAATCCTCCCAGACAGTTGGCAACTCCTAAATTTAAGGTAAGTGTTTCTTTAAATGGATATAATACCATCACCTGGAAAAAGGTATCAGGAGCGCAGTGGTATACGGTATGGAGAAAACCGGGAAAAGGAGGAAAATGGACCAGACTGGGTGATGTGAAAGCTTCCGTGTTAAGATATAAAGACAGTAAAGTGACGGCTAACGAATCTTATTGTTATACAGTACGGGCATATCAGAAAGCAGGGGATAAAACATACAGCAGCAAATATGTGCCAGGAGATGTAGTAAAAGCAGCCCCTGCCAGACAAAGGGTAGCTTCCATCAAGACTGGGCCAGCTGGAATCCGTATTTCATGGAAACCTCAGAAAAACTGTGATGGATATCGGGTATACAGAAAAACCAAAAATGGATCATATAAAATACTGAAAATTTTTTCTAAAGGAACTTATGAAACATATCTGGACAAAACGGCTAAAAAAGGTGTATTATACTACTATGCGGTAAGAGCATATGTAAAGGGAACTGATGGAGTAGTTTTAAGTAAATATACAGAATCATCTGTCGTCAAGCGGTGATCTGAGAAATGAAGGTTGGAAACATGAAGAAGAGGTTTAGCGTTTTTCTATCAATATTATGCAGCTTTGTTCTGGCACTGAATGTGTGGGCTGACGATGGAACCGGACAGAAACCTGATTATCTAACAGATTATTATATGGTAGTGGAGAGTGCTGACGGAGGAATCAATATTAATTCCGAAGCGGATCCGCAGAGTAATCAGATCAATGATAAGCTTGTAGCCAATGGAACCGCTTTTCATATTCAGGGTGAAAAGAAGGGAAAAGATAATAAAGACTGGGGCTATGTGGAATATCATGGAATGAACGGTTATGTTGCTATGGATGATCTGAAGCCTGTTACACCTTCTGAGGCGGCCAAAGAAGAGTATAATGCTTTTGGCGGTCATAATGTGGATTTTGATGTAAAGGTTCAGACGGAAGAAGGTTCTGTAGAACTTTACAGAGGACCAGGGGAAAAATTTGAAAAAGTATCTCCACCACAGAGCATTGCAGATGGACAGACAGTACATATTTCCCAGTTTGTCCAGACCGAAGATGGGGTTAACTGGGGAAAGGCTGATACGGAAAGTGAAGAAGGATGGATTAATCTGGATAAGGATACAGATTATAAGCCGGATAATGATATTGTAAATATGGAGGCAAATGATTCTGCTCAAACTTTGGAGGCAAGGAATGCACAGGCATCTGCAGAGGCAACAGCAACACCTACACCGAAGCCAACAGCAACACCTACACCGAAACCAACAGCAACACCTACACCGAAACCAACAGCAACGCCTACACCGAAACCAACAGCAACACCAACAGCAGAAGCTACTCCTACGGAAGCGGTAACACCAACAGCAGAAGCCACTCCTACGGAAGCAGTAACACCAACAGCAGAAGCCACTCCGACAGAAACAGTTACAACTGTTGCAGAGACAACTGATGAAACAACAGAGACAGTATCTTCAGAGGAGAAAACTCAGAAGGCCTCAGGGAAAGATGTAAAGGCATCATCCGGAACAGCTGGACCTATTGTAGTAATCAGCATTATTGGAATTATTCTTATTATTCTTTTGCTGTGGTATTTTAAGAAGAAAAAATAACAGATCAGGAAAGCAATGATTATGAAAGAACAGCCGTATCTGGAAGAGATTTGTACGGCTGTTCTTTTTTGGGAAAAGAGATGCGGAAATGAAAGTCACTGAAGAACTTCTTAACGAAATAGAAAAGAAAGATAACAATTTTTCAGATGGAATCATCTTACCGGATGGTGATTACCGGAGGATAGATAAGGGGCATTTACATGCCATGATGGAGCTGCTTCCATATTCGGAAGATGAAATTTTTAAAATGATTCCGGAGAATGACTCACCTTTGTTCTGGCTGATTGAAAAAACAGGATGTGTTCTCACGGATTATAATAATTCCATTGGTATGAAAATGACATCTGCCCAGCAGGAAGTTTTTGATGCCATGTGCAGACATGGGATTCTGACTGATGACTATTATGATCTTACCAGACAGAGAGAAAAGGCAAAACAGGAGAGAGAAAAAAATATATGAGTTTATCGTATTAAATGATTAAAATGTGTTGACTTTTGTCTTTGTTTTACCTAAAATAAGCTTGTTATAAAAAAACAGATACATAAAGGAGGACTTCAATTATGAAAAAAGGCATGAAGAAACTTGTCAGCCTGATGTTGGCCGCTGTTATGGTGATTTCACTTGTTGCGTTCAGCACCACCGTATATGCAGAAGCAGACCCGGATTTTAAAGTCGGTGTAATTCTTGTCGGTGATGAAACAGAAGGCTATTCTATGGCACACATTACAGGTCTTAAGGAGGCTGCCAAGGAATTAGGCCTTGATGACAGCCAGATTATCTGGAAATATAAAGTTCCAGAAGATTCTTCCTGTTATGATGCAGCTGTTGACCTTGTAGGCCAGGGATGCCAGCTTGTTATTTCCAACAGTTACGGACATCAGACATATATGGTACAGGCAGCAATGGAATATCCGGATACCACATTTATTTCTATGACCGGTGATTTTGCAGCTATCAGTGGATGCGATAACTTCAAAAACGCATTTACCAACATTTATGAAGCACGTTATGTTTCAGGTGTGGTAGCAGGACTGAAATTAAAAGAACTTTTAGATGATGGTACTCTGACTGAGGAGACACAGCCGGACAGCTTTGACGCAGATGGTAATGTTAAGATCGGATATGTAGGTGCTTTCAGCTATGCAGAAGTTGTTTCCGGTTACACAGCATTCTATCTTGGTGTTAAGAGCATTGTTCCAAACACAGTAATGGAAGTTAAGTATACAAACTCCTGGTTTGATATTGATAAAGAAGGTGCAGCAGCAGAGGCACTTATTGCAAATGGTGCTGTTATTATCGGACAACATGCAGACTCCACAGGTGCACCTGCAGCTACCCAGAAACTTCTGGATTCCGGAAAGATCTGCTACTCTGTAGGATACAATATTGATATGCTTGAGACTGCTCCTACAGCTGCTCTTACATCTGCAACAAACAACTGGGCTGTATATTACAAATATGCTCTGGAAACTGCAATGAATGGTGGAACCATTGACACAGACTGGTCCAAAGGATTTGATGAAGATGCTGTAGGAATCACACCGCTTGGCGAATCCTGTGCAGAAGGTACGGAAGAATATGTAAATGATATCGAATCCAAGCTGAAAGATGGTTCTCTTCAGGTATTTGATACTTCTACATTTACAGTTGATGGACAGGAAGTTACTACGGCAGAATGTGATATGTCCTTCATGGACTTCACAACAGACCCTGCAACTGTTGTTTACCAGGGTGATACTGTAGAAGCAATTGAAGATGGACATTTTGCTGAATCTACATTCAGAAGTGCACCATACTTTACACTTCGTATTGATGGAATCACTGAGGACGCAGAAGCAGTCGAATAAAGTAAGTATATAGAAAAAATGACTTCAAAGGGGAGCTTTATGCTTCCCTTTGTGCTTTTTTATGGTATAATAAATCAGAATATAAATATAGGGAAGGGAGGCACAGCTTCATGGAATATGCAATACAGTTAAAAAATGTAACCAAAACATTTGGAAAGGTTATTGCAAATAAAGATGTGTCGCTGGATATCAGAAAGGGAGAGATCCTTTCACTTCTTGGAGAAAATGGAAGTGGGAAAACTACCCTCATGAATATGATTGCAGGAATTTATTATCCGGATTCAGGAGAAATTCTGGTAGAGGGGAAGCCTGTGGAGATACGTTCTCCGAAAGACGCTTATGATCTTGGAATTGGAATGATTCACCAGCATTTCAAACTTATCGATGTTTTTACAGCCTGCGAAAATATTGCTCTTGGTCTTGACAAAAGCGAAAAGTTTGAAATGAAGGCGATTCAGGCGAAAGCAAAGGCAATTTGTGATAAATATCATTTTGACCTTAATCTGAATCAGAAAGTTTATGAAATGAGTGTGTCACAGAAGCAGACCCTTGAAATTGTAAAGGCTCTTTACAGAGGGGCAAATATTCTGATTCTTGACGAACCTACTGCTGTTCTTACACCTCAGGAAACAGAAAGGCTATTTGATGTAATCAGGAATATGAGAGCAGATAATAAATCTGTGATTATTATAACTCATAAACTTCATGAGGTTCTTGAAATTTCCGACCGGGTGGCAATTTTAAGGAAAGGAGAATACATAGGTACTGTAGATACCAAAGATGCAACAGAGTCTTCTCTTACAGAAATGATGGTAGGAAAGAAAGTGACCCTGAACATTAAGCGTTCAGACCCTGTAAATCCTGTTAAGAGATTGGAAGTCAGGAATCTCACAGTATATAACAGAGAAAATGTAAAAGTGCTGAATAATGTAAGTTTTGATGCCTATGGAGGAGAGATTCTTGGAATTGCCGGAATTTCAGGAAACGGGCAGAAAGAGCTGCTTGAATCAGTAGCAGGACTTCAGACTACCGCAGAGGGAAGCAGTATTAAATTTTATGAAAAAGGAAAAGAAGATAAACCTTTGGAGCTTGTGGGAATGAATCCAAGACAGATCCGCGATGCGGGTGTTCATCTTGCTTTTGTACCTGAGGACCGTCTTGGAATGGGGCTGGTAGGCTCTATGGGAATGACAGGAAACATGTTGCTGAAGAGTTATGGCAAAGGCCATTCTCCTCTTACAGACATGAAAGCACCCAAATCTCTTGCAGAGAAGGTAAGAGATGATCTTGAAGTTGTAACTCCAAATATTAATACTCCTGTTTCCAGGCTTTCCGGTGGTAATGTACAGAAGGTGCTGGTAGGACGGGAAATAGCAGAAAAGCCTACAGTCCTTATGACAGCCTATGCAGTACGGGGACTTGACATTAATACTTCCTACACAATCTATAATCTGCTGAATGAAGAGAAAGAGAGCGGTTCTGCAGTGGTTTATGTAGGAGAGGATCTGGATGTGCTGATTGATCTGTGTGACAGAATTCTTGTACTGTGTGACGGACAGGCTAATGGTATTCTGGATGCAAGGACAACCACGAAAGAAGAAGTAGGTCTTCTTATGACAAATCTTAAGAAGGGCGGTGCGGCAAATGAGTAATATCAAAATGAAAGAACCGTTTGTGCGTATTGTCAAGCGTGACGGTACCACCATGGGAAAGAAGATAATAATCCGCGCAATTGCTATTCTGCTGGCTCTTGTAGTGGATGCAGTCTTTATTTTTGCAGTAACGGGACTTAATCCCCTGTCTGTTTACGGCGTAATGTTTAATGGTACTTTTATGAATAGTACTCGTTTTTCCTGGGCAATGAGGGATCTGGTTACTCTTCTGTGCATTGGTATTGCACTGGCCCCTGCGTTTAAAATGAAGTTCTGGAATATTGGAGCTGAAGGCCAGGTATTAATGGGAGGACTTGTTACTGCTCTTGTTATGGTAAAATGTGGCCAGAGTCTGCCCACACCCATACTGTTCCTTGTTATGTTTCTTACAAGCATTATTGCCGGGGGAATCTGGGGATTTGTTCCTGCGTTTTTTAAGGCACACTGGAATACAAATGAAACACTTTTTACCCTTATGATGAATTATGTTGCCACAAGTATTGTTGCATGCATGACGAATATTATGCGAGGTAAGGCTTCCAGTCTTGGTAAACTGAATATGTCTACACAGGCAGGATGGTTTCCTCAGTTTTTGGGACAGAGATACAATATTAATATTCTTATCGTAGTTATTTTAACTTTTGTAATGTTCTTTTATCTGAAATATTCCAAACAGGGATATGAGATTTCAGTTGTGGGTGAATCTGAAAATACAGCCCGTTATGCAGGTATCAACGTTAAGAAAGTAACGATACGTACTATGATTATTTCCGGAGCCATCTGTGGCCTTGCAGGGTTCCTTATTGTAGCGGGTAAGGATCAGACCATTTCCACTGCTTCTGCAGGAGGACAGGGATTTACGGCAATTATTGTAGCATGGCTTGCAAAATTTAATACTTTTTATATGGCACTGATTTCTTTCCTGTTGGTATTTTTGTCCAGAGGTGCAGCAGAAATCGCTTCTGCATACAGTCTGAACGATTTTGCATCCAGTATTATTGAGGGTGTGATTTTATTCTTTATCCTGGGCAGCGAGTTCTTTATTAATTATCGGATGGTATTTCGTAATTCCAGGAAGGAGGTGCGCTAGATGAGTAATTTAATTGCATGGATTATAAGAGCAATTCCATTTGGCACCATTATTATGTTTGGATCTATGGGTGAGATATTAACGGAAAAATCCGGAAATCTGAATCTGGGTGTTCCGGGGATTATGTACCTTGGCGGCTTTGCAGGTTTTGCAAGTTCCTATTTTTATGAAAAACTTTCTCCCAATCCTAACGGTGTGGTGTGCGTGATCATAGCCCTGCTGGCTGCAATTCTGGCGTCTATGTTTGGAGGCCTGATCTTCAGCTTTCTCACCATTACGCTTAGAGCCAACCAGAATGTAACAGGTCTTGCACTTACTACTTTTGGTATGGGTGTTGCCAATTTCTTTGGTGTATTTATCCTGAACGGTTCCAGCTACAGCGCAGCACCTTTGGCTTATGCTTCTTTTTCAAAAAAGATTCCCTATCTTCATAAACTGGGAGTAGTGGGAAAAACAGTGTTTGGTTATGGTTTTCTGGTTTATGCTGCGATCATTATTGCAGTGCTTCTGCATTTTATTCTGAATAAAACACGTGTGGGATTAAATCTTCGCGCAGTAGGGGAGAATCCGGGCACTGCAGATGCGGCAGGTATCAATGTTACGAAATATAAGTATCTTGCAACCTGTATTGGCGCAGGACTTTCCGGTATCGGCGGATTATATTATGTGCTGGATTATAACCAGGGTATATGGGCTACCACAGGACAGATCGAAGCACTTGGCTGGCTGGCTGTAGCACTTGTTATTTTTACT
>JAXEUE010000246.1:0-11556 GCA_034115005.1 Blautia sp. | reverse complement strand
CACGCTGCTGATCACATCTCCACTCTGTATGCCTGCGTCCATAGCCGGAGAGTGTGCGGCAACATTTTCCACATAAAGTCCTGTTTCGATTCCAAGCTTCTCACATTGAAGCTGTCCTAAAGAAGTACCGTAAATACCTGTGTATCTTTCCGGACTGCCATTGGATAACCGTTCTATCTGAGGCAAGATCTGAGATATTTCCAGTGCATGTACCATACTTGAGTCTTTATCATTCTGCTTGAGAATCACTCCTGCAACATTGCCTGCAGAATCAAGCAGCACGCCATTACATTTCTGGCTGCCATGGATATCCGTGGCAATGATATTATACTCTGTATCTGCTGCCTGCATCTTCTCCGAAACAGAAGTAACCATTCCATAAATAATGGCACCGTCATCTCCTGCAGGCCTTCCTATGGCAATCACCATATCACTTTGTTTCAGGCTCTTTCCATTTTCAAGCTCTGCCACTGAAAGATTCCTTTTTTCCCCACTGCGAAGACGGCTTTTCTCTACCCTGGCCACAGCAATGCCAGTATCATCATCTCCCATACATAATTCCCCTTCTGTTTCCGTTCCATCGGAAAAAACGATCTGAAGTCTGTGTATGTCTGCGAGTTCATCATTATATGTAAGAATATAATAATATGTATCCGTTTCCAGAAAAATAATTCCTTCGGAATTTCCCTTATTAAGAAAAGAACTGTCAAGGAGATCCTCATCATCAGAAATGCCCGTTACGGTTACAAGAGCCTTCATAGATTTTTCCGACACCTTAAGGGCTTCTTTATATGTGTCTTCATACAATTCCAGGGGAGTTTTCTCCTGTGAGCTTATCTCATCTGTATCATCTGACATCTGTCCGCTGTATGTATTCTTCGTTTCCTGATTTTCTGAAGAAGGAACTGAAAGAACAACCTTATCCTGTTTCTTTACTTTTTGCAGAAAACCAGGTAAGGTGCCGTTGACAGCCCAGAATATAAAAAAGCCTGTAAGAACACTGCACCCGGCGATTAAAATGATCCTTCGTATGATCCACCCGGCAGAATGCTTTTTCTTAATGGTTTCTTTAATGAATGTGTATTCCTCTGTTTTTCTCTTCTTATCCTGTCTCATACAATTATCTCCTGTCATGCATTGATTCAGGACTTAAAATCCATAGTTTATGTTATCAGGAAGATGTGAACTTTTTATGAATAAAAATTAAGAGATTTCTTTTATTTTTTCCGGAAGACTTTTATCTTTTCATAATAAACGAAATCATATATAATAGGAATGCAATTAATAAATATCAGGAGATTATTATGAATCAGAAAGCATATAAAGCACTTGAATATGATAAAATAGTCCATCTGCTCACAGAGAAAGCTTCCTCACAAATGGGGAAGGACTTGTGCCGGCAGCTGGAGCCCTCCACAGATCTGGAGATTATACGCCACATGCAGGCTCAGACCAGAGATGCGCTGACCAGGCTGTTTCAGAAAGGAAACATCTCTTTTGGAGGCATTAAGGATGTACGAGGATCTCTGAAGCGTCTGGAGATTGGAAGCTCCCTTGGCATTGGGGAGCTCCTTTCCATCTGTGATCTTCTGGAAAATACCGGACGGGTAAAAGCATATTCCAGAAGTGACAGAGGAGATTCTGTTCCTGATTCTCTGGATGGAATGTTTCAGGCTCTTGAGCCTCTCACTCCCTTAACAACAGAAATACGAAGGTGCATTCTATCTGAAGACGAGATCAGTGACGATGCCAGCAGTACTCTTCGTCAGATCCGCCGCAATATGAAGACAGCAAATGAACGGATCCATTCCCAGCTTTCCTCTCTCGTAAACGGCAGTACCCGCAATTATCTTCAGGACTCTGTTATCACAATGAGAAACGGAAGATATTGTATTCCTGTCAAAGCAGAATACAAAGGTCAGGTGCCGGGCATGGTACACGATCAGTCCTCCACAGGTTCAACACTTTTTATTGAGCCTATGGCTGTAGTTAAACTGAACAACGATATCCGGGAGCTTGAACTTCAGGAACAGAAGGAGATCCAGGTGATCCTTGCCTCTCTCAGCCAGCAGACTGCTGTGGAAGCCTCTGCGATCCGCTCTGACCTTGATCTTATGGTACAGCTTGATTTTATTTTCGCAAGGGCTTCTCTGGCTATGAATATGAATGCCACAGAGCCTGTATTTAACGAAGAGGGACGTATTCGTCTGAAAAAAGCCCGTCATCCTCTCATTGACAAGAAAAAAGCTATACCAATTGATATCCGGCTGGGTGATGATTTTGACCTTCTTGTGGTCACAGGACCTAACACCGGAGGCAAAACAGTTTCACTGAAAACAGTAGGCCTTCTTACTCTTATGGGACAGTCCGGACTTCATATTCCTGCTCTTGACCGCTCCGAGCTTGCACTTTTCCATGAAGTATATGCGGATATCGGAGATGAACAGAGCATTGAACAATCTCTGAGTACCTTTTCTTCCCATATGACCAATGTCGTTTCTTTCCTGAAAAAAGCTGATAAGAATTCTCTTGTACTTTTTGATGAACTTGGAGCGGGAACAGACCCTACAGAGGGTGCTGCACTGGCAATTTCCATTCTGTCTTATCTTCATGAACAGGGAATCCGGACTATGGCTACCACCCATTACAGTGAGCTGAAAGTTTACGCTCTTTCCACCCCAGGGGTGGAAAATGCCTGCTGTGAATTTGACGTGGAAAGTCTGCGGCCCACATACCGTCTTCTTATCGGTGTCCCGGGTAAAAGTAATGCCTTTGCCATTTCTTCCAGACTGGGACTTCCTGATTATATAATCGAAAAAGCTAAAGAACAGATCAGCGAGCAGGATGAATCCTTTGAAGATGTACTTGCATCCCTTGAGAACAGCCGGGTTACAATAGAAAACGAACGTCATCAGATTGAGCAGTACAAGAAAGAAATTGAAACTCTTAAAGAACAGCTGGAATCCAGACAGGAGAAACTGAACGAACAGCGCGACAAGATCATCCGGCAGGCAAACGAAGAAGCCCATGCTATTCTTCGTGATGCCAAAGAGTACGCGGACCAGACTATGAAAATATTCCACAAATTTCAAAAAGATCACGTGGATCTGTCCGCTGTGGAAAAAGAAAGACAGAATCTGCGTGAAAAAATGAACAAAGCAGAAAAGGGCATGTCACAGAAAACTGCTGTTCAGAAGCCCAAAAAGCAGCTTACTCCAAAAGATATATCTCCCGGGGATGCGGTAAAGGTACTCAGCATGAATCTGAAGGGAACCATCAGCAGCCGTCCGGACAGCAAGGGCTATCTCTTCGTACAGATGGGAATTATCCGGTCCAAAGTACATATTTCGGATCTGGAACTGATCGATGAAGCAGAGATCACCACTCCTACCCTGCAGCGTACAGGTACAGGCAAGATAAGAATGTCAAAATCTGCCCATATTTCCACTGAGATCAATCTTCTGGGAAAAACGGTTGACGAGGCAGTGGCAGAGCTTGACAAATATCTGGATGACGCATACATTGCCCATTTAAAGACAGTAAGGATCGTACATGGTAAAGGAACAGGTGCACTTCGAAAAGGCATACACAACTACCTGAGACGTCAGAAACATGTGGATTCTTTCCGCCTCGGCGAGTTTGGCGAGGGGGATGCAGGTGTTACAATTGTGGAATTAAAAAAATAAAAGGAGCATAGATTATGGTTTCCAAACAGAAAATTCTGATCGTAGATGATGACAATAATATTGCAGAGCTCATTGCCCTGTATCTGACAAAAGAATGCTTTGAAACAAAAATCGTAAATGACGGAGAAGAAGCCCTGAAGCAATTTCAGGTTTTTCACCCGGATCTGATCATACTGGATCTTATGCTTCCCGGAATTGACGGCTATCAGGTCTGCCGTGAGATCCGCCACAATTCCGATGTACCCATTATTATGCTGTCAGCCAAGGGAGAAACCTTCGATAAGGTTCTGGGTCTGGAACTTGGAGCAGATGATTATATCATCAAGCCTTTCGATTCCAAAGAGCTGGTAGCCAGAGTAAGGGCCGTGCTTCGTCGTTTCCAGGTAAAACAGCCTGCTGCTTCTGCCAGCGAAAAATGTGTAAGCTACCCCGACCTTACCATTAATCTGACAAACTATTCTGTAACATATATGGGAAAGCAGGTGGATATGCCGCCGAAAGAACTGGAACTACTTTACTTTCTGGCTTCTTCCCCTAATCAGGTTTTTACAAGAGAGCAGCTTCTTGATCATATCTGGGGATATGAATATATAGGAGACACGCGGACTGTTGATGTGCATATCAAAAGACTGCGTGAAAAGATCAAAGACAATGATTTCTGGTCTATTGCCACCGTCTGGGGGATCGGATATAAATTTGAGGTAAAAAATCAATGAAAAAACATTTATCCTCAAAATTTCTGATGCTCTATGTGATCATCGGAATTTCCGGTTTTTTCCTTATTACCCTTGGGGGATCCTTTATGGTGGAAAAGCACTTTGAACACACTCTCAGTGCAGCTTTGTACAGAGAAGCTTCCCACATTGCCTCCTCCGATATAATAAAAAACAATATGTCCGCCTCCACGCTGAAAGGCTTTCAGGATGAAATGTCCACAATTGCAGACTTTCAGGATACTATTGTATGGATCATTAACAGCAGGGGAGAGATTATTCTAAGCACGAAAGAGAAAATTCCCGCAGATAATCCCATTCCCCTGACACAATTTGATGCCACCCGGTGGGGAAGCAGCTATTATCAGGTGGGAAATTTTTATGGATATTTCAGGGAACCCTATTTAAGCGTAATCGTACCTGTTACTTCTGATATGGAGCCCAAAGGCTATGTGGCGATTCATTACCAGATGAAGACCCTTCACCAGAGCAGAAGCAATATTCTGCTGATCATGCAGCTTATCTTTCTTATCTGCTTCGCCTTGACCAGTATTCTGATATGGGCTTATCAGCATTATATCCACCGTCCTCTGGATAAGATCATCCGGGGAACTTCTGAATATGCAGGAGGGAATCTGGAATATAGGATTGATATTGACTCTGATGATGAGATGGGCTACCTGGCACAGACTCTGAACTATATGTCAGACGAGCTGAATAAAAACGGAGAATACCAGAGAAAATTCATTTCCAATATCTCCCACGATTTCCGGTCTCCCCTTACCTCCATAAAAGGATATGTAAATGCCATACTGGATGGAACTATTCCTCCTGAAAGGCAGGAACATTATCTGAAAATCATTGCTTTTGAATCCGAACGTCTGGAAAAACTCACCCGAAGCCTTCTCACCTTAAATGAGCTGGACGTAAAGAAAAGAATGATGCATATCCATCGTTTTGATATTAATGATACCATAAAAAATACCGCAGCCGCTTTTGAGGGAATCTGTACGAAGCGAAGAATCAGACTGGAACTTCTTCTTTGCGGAAAGGAATTATATGTCCGGGCTGATCTGGAACAGATCCAGCAGGTATTATATAACCTTCTGGATAATGCGATCAAATTCAGCAATGATGATTCTTCCATAGAAATGGAAACGACTGAGAAAAATGGAAAAGTCTTTGTATCAGTAACAGATCATGGAACCGGAATTTCCAAACAGGATCTTCCAAAAATCTGGAACCGCTTCTACAAGAGCGATGCCTCCCGCGGTAAAGACCGCAAGGGCACCGGACTTGGACTTTCCATTGTTAAAGAGATTATCAATGCTCATAAACAAAACATTGATGTGATCAGTACCCCGGGAGTGGGCACTGAATTTATCTTCACACTGGAAAAATCAAAATAAAATTTTTCTGTTAATTGTGGAACGGATTTGCCAGCATACGGTCTTGTTCTGTCAGATAAATTCCTCTGGGAGTTACCCTGATCTCAGGTATAACCGGAAGGGCCATGAAGGATAAAGTAATAAATGGATCAAAACCTTCCGGGATTCCCATTTCATGAGCTTTCGGAATCATCCTTGAAAGAGCTTCATTCACATTTTCATATCCTGCATCACTCATAAGTCCCATTACCTGCAAAGGAAGTGTACCGTAAATCTTACCATTATTTACAAGAGCGTAACCTCCCTGAGTATGTATCAGTTCCTTTACAGCAAGTACCATATCGTGATCATTATCCCCTACCACAATGATATTATGGGAATCGTGGGATACGCTGGAGGCAATGGCACCATTTCGGATTCCGTATCCTTTCACAATACCCACTCCCATTTTACCCGTATTTTTGTGTCGTTCAATCACAGCAATCTTCTGGTAATTCTCATCAGAGACAAAATATTTTTCCCCATCTGTCTCTTTCCATGGAACTTCTTCCACCACATCCCTGGTAACGATCTGATGCTCCAGCATCTGAATCACATGCGCCTTCGTTCCCTGATGTTTCAGTTTAAGCCGTTCTTCAGTAAATCCTGAAACATGTACAGTGTTCTTAAGTGCAGGGGGACAAGGCTTTAATTCTATCTTCTCATCCCGGATGATCTTCTTCCCGGCATGATATACATCCACCACATTCAGATCCGTAACATTGTCAAAAATCACAAAATCTGCCTGATGTCCCGGGGCAATCATACCCAGATGGGTCAGTCCGTAACATCTGGCAGGCTGAATGGTTGCCATCTGAAGTGCTTTTTCCACCGGAAGTCCCAGACTTACCGCACGTTTAACATTGTAATTGATATGTCCTTCTCTGCGTATTTCCTCAATATGCTTATCATCCGTACAGAAACAAAAAGCTGATGTATCAGTGTGATGCTCCACAATTCCCTTAACAATCGCATCCAGATTTCTGGCGGCACTGCCTTCCCGTATCAAAACCTGCATACCGTTTCTGGCCTCTGCCATAGCATATTCATAGTCCACACATTCATGATCCGTATTGATTCCTCCAAGTGCATAGGCAGCCAGATCACCCGCCCCAAGGAACGGAGCATGCCCATCCTTAACCTTATTACGAAACAGGTTAAGTTTTTCATGCATGGAAATGTTTCCGTTTATTACGGACGGTGCATCCATAACTTCCCCCAGACCCAGAATTCTTGGATTGTCAAGATATGCCTTCATCTTTCCTGCTGAAAGAGTACATCCATTGTCATCAATATGAGTGGCAGGTACACAAGACGGCATCATAACATACACATTGGCAGGAACGTCCTCTGTCTGATCCAGAATATAATCAATGCCATCCGTACCGGAAACATTTGCCGATTCATGGGGATCTACTATGAAAGTGGTCGTGCCGCACTGTGCAGCCTGCCTCACCAGTTCTCCCGGTGTAACAAGAGTTGATTCCAGATGAAGATGACTGTCAATAAAACCTGGACAGATTATCTTTCCATCCAGGTCTATCTCCTCAAGTCCACTATAATTTCCTACACCAATCACAATCCCATCTGAAACCGCCACATCGCCTTTTACAAATTCCCCGGTATTGGAAATGAAAACCGTTCCGTTTTTAAAAACTTTTTCTGCCTTTGCCAGACCTCTGGCCATCTGTGAATGCTTTCTGTAAACTTCAAGTTCCATAGGACTTCCCTCCTTCTTTACTATTTCCACTCATATTTTCTCAAATGTCCCTGCAGGTTCATATGATCAAAATGATTCTGACGTAATGCCTCGTACAGTACAATTGCAACAGAATTGCTCAAATTCAGGGAACGTATGTCTCCGATCATTGGAATCCGTACACATGTTTCCTGGTTATTCACAAGTATTTCTTCCGGAATCCCTGCACTCTCCTTGCCAAACATAATATAACAGTCCTCTTCATAATGTACGTCTGTATATGTCTGGGGTGCCTTGGTAGTTGCGTAATAAATCTTCGCACCGGGATTTCTCTTAAGGAAATCCTCGTAATCCAGATATGTAGTTACATCCAGGTCTTTCCAGTAGTCCAGTCCTGCACGTTTCAAAGCCTTCTCACTGAGGCTGAATCCAAGCGGCTCGATAAGATGAAGTCTTGTGCCCGTGGCTACACAGGTACGTCCGATATTTCCCGTATTTGCCGGAATCTCCGGTTCATGAAGCACAATATTCAGCTTTGCCATTTTATTCTCCTCCTGCAGATTATCTTTTGATTTTATAAATTTCATCCTTTGCAGGGCGTTCCAGATACCTTGCATTTCCATTGCTGAAGAGCAGACGGTCATTGCCACTGTTGGTCTGTCCGATGATTTCCGCCATAAATCCCATATTCCGTATTTCCTGAACCAATTCCTCTGCGCCTCTGATTCCCAGAAGAAAAGCCCCCTGGGACTGAAGTTTATAGGGATTCAGGTCAAATACTTCACAGATCTCGATGGTTTCCTGCCTGACAGGTACCTTGCGAAGATCCACTGTAAGTCCTACCTGAGAAGCTTCTGCCATTTTCCACAGAGCACTTAGGAAACCGCCCTCCCCCATGGCAAAAAAAGCATCTGCTCCTTTTTCCCGTGCAATATTCCAGAGAGTTTTTCCTTTTTCCTCACTTAGTCCATAATCGTCTTGAAGAGAAATACACTGCCGCAGAAAACCGGCAGAAAATATCCCTGTCAGCTTTTCTTTCTCCTGCCTGGTGATATAAGCAGTGCCTTCTAAAGCTACAGGTGCTGCCACCACCAGTTCATCTCCCGGCAGAAGACATCCTGTAACCTGTGCCTTCAGTGCCTCCATAGCCGCCTGTCCCAGTTTCATATTCTTCTCCTACATGATCAGGGACAATACAGTGGGCACCACCATGGCAAGCACCAGGATCACTGCAATAACTGCCAGAACAATTTTACGATTCTTTGGATTAAACATTCCCATTTCATTCACCTCTTAAAATATCAGCCTGTTTACATCTGTCCGAATACCTTCTCCGTAACATCCTCCGAATAGGCATTGCCAGAAAGAGGATCTCTGCGGTTGTAATCAAACAGCACTGCTCTTCCGTTTCCAAAAACTTCCACATGGGCATTCTTTACCACATGTTCTTTCTTTCTGTAATCCCAGACAGGTTTCTCAAATCCCTTCTGATCCTTTGCAAAAGCAGGGCGGCTCTTTAGATTTTCCCTTAAATACAGATCCATAACCATCCTGTCACAAACATCTTCCATGGAAATTCCGGAAATATTTTCCACAAATTCCAGCAGGATCTCATATCTTCTCATCCTGGTATGGGAAACATTCCCGTATCCTTTCTCCTCGTAAAACATACCAAGCTGCTCGTAGAAAGAAAAAGCATCCGGGAAAAAGCTCTCCACATACTCTAACGTATTCTGGAATTGACCACTATTATAATACACTTCTACCATGTTTTCCACAGTTTTCAGCTTTAAAATTTCTCCATAATTCAACCAGTCTGTATAGAGTACCTCATAAGGCTCCCGCGTTTTATAAACAATGCCGTATTCCCTGCACATTTCCATCATATGGGAGCCCTTTAAAACCTTAAGGAAACCAAGCTGTAGCTGCTGAGGTTTCATAGCATAGACATCATTAAAGGATTTACGGAAGCTGTCATAATCTTCATAGGGAAGCCCTGCAATAAGATCAAGATGCTGATGAATATTTCCAAAACTGTAGATCCTGTCCACGATCTCCTTTAATCTGGAAAGATCCATAGTTCTGTGAATAGCCTGAACTGTCCGTGGATTAGTGGACTGTACCCCGATCTCCAGCTGAATCAGTCCGGGCCGCATAGTCTCCATCAGTTTCAGTTCCTCTTCTCTTATAAGGTCTGCAGAAATCTCAAAGTGAAAATTGGTGATCCCGTTATCGTGTTCTTTAATATACCGCCAGATCTCCATTGCGTGGGCATGATTACAGTTAAAAGTCCTGTCCACAAACTTCACCTGGGAAACTTTGTGGTCAAGGAAAAACTGCAGCTCTTTTTTCACAGTTTCCGTGTTCCTGAACCTGAGCTTCCTGTCAATGGAGGAAAGACAGTAGCTGCAGGAAAAAGGACAGCCTCTGCTGCTTTCATAATAGATGATCCGATTCCTGAACTCCGGAAGCTTCTCATATACAAAAGGAATCTTATTAAGATCCAGTACCTCCCGAAGTTCATTTCTGTAAATTTCCTGCTGATTTCTGTAACAGATACCGGGAATCTGAGACAGTTCTTCAGGTGAACGTTCAATATAATAGCCCGCCAGCTCCAGAAAAGTCTCCTCTCCTTCTCCCATCATCACCCCGGTAAATTCCGGCTGATTTTTAAGGAATGCCTCAGCATCAAAAGAAACTTCCGGGCCCCCTGCCCAGAATGCAGTGCCCGGAAGAATTTTACATAGATCACAGATCAATTCCTTTATAAAAGAAATGTTCCAGATATAGCAGGAAATGCATACCACATCAGGCTGCTCCAGGTAAATATCTCTCAGAATATGATCCTTAGGCTGATTAATGGTATACTCCCTCAAAACAATATACTCCTCATACCTGGCTGCATATGCCTGCAAATCATACACCGCCAGATTGGAATGGATATATTTGGCATTCACTGCCACTAATAGAATCTTCATTTTCTGTCAGTTTTCCAGAGCCTGTTTCAGATCTGCCTTGGAAGTAAGTCCGATAAATCTCTCTGCTTCCTGTCCGTTCTTAAACACTACAAGGGTAGGGATGCTCATAATACGAAACTGCTGAGCAAGAGCCGGTTCCTGGTCTACGTCTACCTTACCTACTTCATAGCCTTCCTCAGCCAGCTCTTCCACAACGGGAGCCTGACGCCTGCATGGGCCACACCATGTTGCCCAGAAATCAACCAGTACAGGTTTCTCTGACTTCAATACTTCTGTTTCAAAATTTGCTGTTGTAATTTTCTTAGCCATTTTTTTCTCCTTTTACTTTGAATTTAAACTTCTGACATACTTTCCTGCCTGAATAGAAGCCTGACATCCTTCATAGACAGCTTTGGCTATCTGAAGGAGTCCGCCGGTACAGTCACCTGCAGCATATAGGCCCGGAATCGTTGTCTCCATATTCTCATTTACTTTAATATTTCCTTTTTCAGTAAGTTCGGCACCCATCTGACGGGCAATCTCAGCGCTTCCTGCTGTTCCCAGTGCAATGAATACTCCGTCTGCAGGACAGAAAGAACTGCTTTCTGTATCCTGTGCCTGCATGTCACATGCAAGACGTATCCCTGATACCTTCTCATCACCTTCCACAGACTGAATCTTCATCGTGTTAACAGCTATGGATGGTTCCGGGGAAAATTGTGGCTCCTTCCCATCTGTATAAATAGTAACGGAAGCTGCTGTATTGGAAAGCTCCTTCGCCTCATGCATGGCGAAATCTCCGTTTCCCAGAACTGCTACGTCCTTCCCTCTGTAGAAAAAGGCATCACAGATTGCACAATAGCTTACCCCTCTTCCCTCGAATTCCTTCACACCGGGAATGCCGGGATCTGCTCTCTTGCTTCCTGTTGCCAGGATCAGACTCTGGGTTTCAAAATTCCCCTGAGTGGTTTTCACCGTAAAGGTATCAAATCCTTCCACTCCAAGTACCTGAGCATCCAGAATCCGCACATTCAGTTCCTGTGCCTGATGAATTCCTGTTTCAAACAGCTCCCT
>JAXEUE010000245.1:0-2329 GCA_034115005.1 Blautia sp. | reverse complement strand
TATCACTCTGTTTGATACAATTATCAAGTGTATAAGTCCCCGGAAAAAGGCTGATAGCGGCGAAGCATCTCCTGCTCGAAGTCCCGGTACTCCTTCCCGGTGATGAGCTTTTCGGCCAGCATCCGCCTTGCCAGATACATCACCACCTGGAAGGCTGTTTCATTTTGAAACGACCTCTTATCCATGGCGGACACCTCCGAACCGGTATGCAATATAGCAGGCATGGGAGCAGAACTTCCGATGGCTGTTGCCGTAGACAGTGAATTTCTTCCCGCAAGCCGGACAGGTATAGGTGTAGACTGCTTTCCGCTTCACCAGCTCCAGATGTGCATTCCACCACTTATTCCGGCAGACATCGCAGCAGAACCTTTTCCGCTTCCGTCCCGGATTCTGTTCAATCGGCTTTCCACACTGCTCACAGACTGCCCCCGCTGTACTGGCAGCAAGACTGTGCCGTCGGCAGAACGACTTCACCGTGTTGATGGAAATCTGGAGCCGCGCCGCAATCCTGCCATACCCCGCCCCATCCCGGCGCAGGGCAATGATCTGTTGTTTCTGTTCGTCCGTCATCGAGGACACCTCCTGAAAATTTAGCTTTCAGGAGTAATAGGACAGAACAGCTATCGTTAAGTACTTCAAAAGAAGATTCAACAGGACTTATCTATTTTTAGATATAGTCTTTTCAGTTTTATCTAAAGCTTGACATTATAGTCATATGATGACTATAATAAACCTACCTCAGAAAGGGAGATTATACTATGTCATATAATCGTTACAAAAATACGCAAAAAAGAAAAAATTATCTATTAATCCATAATAAGGAAAAGTATGATAGAGTATCTATCATACTTCCAAAAGGAACAAAAGAAAAAATAAAAAGGCTAGATATTAAATCTAGCCTGAATCATTTTATCAATATGGCCATATACGAAAAAATTAAACGAATGGAACAGGATGGTAAAAATGACTTATAAATTAATCAATGATAATTGTTTCGATTGGATGAAGAATCGAGAAGAAAATTCTATTACTGCAATAGTTACAGACCCGCCATACGGTGTAAAAGAATACACGGAAGAAGAGTTGAAAAAAAAGAGAAATGCATCTGGAGGTATATGGCGAATTCCTCCAGCCTTTGATGGCCGAAAAAGAAGTCCATTGCCAAGATTTTCTGTTATCAATGACAGTCCATTGGAAAGAGACAATGTATATAATTTTTTTATTGATTGGGGCAGGCTTGCCTTTAAGGTTCTCGTTCCTGGTGGACATATTTTTATTGCATCTACACCTTTATTATCTGACATAGTTAGTCGGGCTTTACGAGATGCTGGTTTAGAACGACGCGGAGAGATTGTCAGAGTCGTAAAAACTTTTCGAGGTGGAGATCGCCCCAAAGGCGCAGAAAAAGAGTTTTCTATGACAACAGTTATTCCTCGTGGTTGTTGGGAACCGTGGGGGCTTTACAGGAAACCGCTTTCCGAAAGGACTGTTGCAAAAAACTTAAAACGGTGGAAGGCTGGCGCTTTACATCGAAAATCAATTGATACGCCATTTTGTGATTTGATTGAAAGTGGAAAGACTCCCCAATGTGAACGTAAAATTTCAAATCATCCTAGTTTAAAACCGCAAGATTTTATGAGGATTCTTGTATCGGCTGCTTTACCTTTGCAAGAAGGGATCATATTAGATCCATTCTGCGGTGGGGGCTCCACTATCGCGGCAGCGGAAGCACTTGGCTTTAATAGCATAGGCGTCGAGCAAGACAAAGACTTCTATCAAATGGCTAAGAATGCTGTACCTAAATTATCTCAACTTTATCCACAAAGCGAAAAGTTATTATTCGAAGAAGGGTGAGTACGGGGGTATCGGCAAAATGTCTTTAAGTTTATTACGTGCACTTTTTAGTTGCTTACTATATTGAATTATGTCAGTATTTATGTAGACAGCTCCATCGCGTAATTTATTAGTTCCAATTGAATTAGTAACATAAGTTTCGGTACGCTGACTATTATTACTATTTCTTTTACTCTTGCAATACACCCAATCTGAAATACCCTCTCCCATTTCATATCCATTAATATTTGCAATCAAAGCCTGTATAAATTCAATGTTCCCATCGTCCAGGATTGTATAGCAAACTATAATATGCCATCCTGTATGTCCATTGTGGCTTTCTCCACCTTTTTTATAAGGCTATGTCACAACAAACAGTTGATAAATAGCCATTTTTATAGGGGAGTATCAGAACTCCCCTACAAACTGTTATTTGCAGTTATCTATACTCATTTGGAATTTCGATATGAAGTGTCTCACACAATAACTTCACATC
>JAXEUE010000244.1:0-5117 GCA_034115005.1 Blautia sp. | reverse complement strand
CCTCTTCTTGGAATATTGATGATTCTTTTTACTGCCAGATCATCTCTTGCATTATCTATTGTTTTCAGATAACAGATCAGATCCTTGATCTCTTTACGGGAGTAGAAATTGATTCCTCCCACAATTTTGTAGGGAATATTTGCATACAGAAATTTCTCTTCAAACAACCTTGACTGGGCATTTGTCCTGTAAAGAACCGCACAGTCTTTATAACTGCATTTTCCCTCTCTGTGAGCTTTGGAAATATCTCCCACCACGTATTCCGCCTCTTCAAATCCGTTCATAAACTGCCGAAAATGAATCTTATCTCCCTCAGGGTTCTCTGTCCAGAGTGTCTTGGGCTTACGTGCCGCATTATTGGCTATTACATGATTGGCTGCATTTAATATATTCTTTGTAGACCGATAATTCTGCTCCAGACGGATTACATATGCATTTGGAAAAACCTTCTCAAAGCCCAGAATATTTCCGATATTAGCCCCCCTGAACTTATAAATTGACTGATCATCATCTCCCACCACGCACAAGTTTCCATATTTTGATGCCAGAAGACTTACAAACTGAAACTGAGCCGTATTGGTATCCTGATATTCATCCACCATAATATACCGAAACCGTTCCTGATAATTTTTCAGTACATCCGGACAGGTTTTAAAAAGTTCAACTGTTTTCATGATCAGATCATCAAAATCAAGTGCATTGTTCTTACGCAGAGAAGCCTGGTATTCTCTGTAGACTGAAGCTATTTTTTTCTTGTTAAAATCTCCTCCAGCATCCTTTTCCATTTCATCTGGAGTGATCAGTTCATCCTTGGCATGAGAAATTTGTGAAAGTATGGTGTTTTCCCTGAGGTATTTCGTATCAATATTAAGGCGCCGGCAGATGTCTTTCACCAGAGATTTCTGATCATCCGTATCATAAATGGTAAACCGGTTATCAAATCCCAGTCTGTCAATATAACGTCTTAAGATGCGGGCACATGTAGAATGGAATGTGGATACCCATATGCTCTCCGAACCAAATCCCACAATCTGATCCACACGTTCTCTCATTTCACTTGCAGCCTTATTTGTAAAAGTAATAGCCAGAATATTCCAAGGGTTTACTCCCTTTTCATCTATCAGATAGGCAATTCTGTGAGTAAGGACTCTGGTCTTACCCGAACCTGCTCCTGCAAGGATCAGTAAAGGTCCTTCTGTATGTAATACAGCCTCCTGCTGCCTGGAATTCAGTTTATCGTAAATACTCTCCATTTTTTCTCCTAACAATACTTTCCTGCTCATTTTTATACATCACTTTTACAATTATACACAATAAAATTTTATACCACAACCCTTATAAATTTATGAGATTAAAATTTTTCTCCAGGGAAATAAGAAAAATCATTTACAAGTAGTAATGAAAACTATATAATAGAAGGCAGAGGTGATACAATAATGACAATAGATGAAAAAAATATGATAAACAGCATTCTGGACAGCATTTCCGGAATTGATTATATTAAGCCCGAAGATATTCCCAACATTGATCTCTATATGGATCAGGTAACTACCTTTATGGAAGAACAGCTGGCTTCTACTAAGCGTTATCCGGATGATAAGATTCTCACCAAGACTATGATCAACAATTACGCCAAGAACAAACTTCTTCCTCCCCCTGAGAAGAAACGATATTCCAGGGAACATGTTCTAATGCTGATCTTTATATATTATTTTAAGAACATCCTATCCATAAATGATATCCAGACTCTTCTGACTCCCATTGCGGAAAAATATTTTAAATCTGATTCTGATAAGGATATTACCTATATATATAATGAAGTCTTCAGTATGGAAAAGGGCCAGATTGAATCTCTCAAGAAAGATATTCTGAAAAAATATAATACGGCTCAGGAAACCTTTAAAGATGCGGATGAAGAAGATCAGGACAAGCTCAGAAAATTTTCATTTATCTGTCTTCTTAGTTTTGACGTCTATGTAAAGAAAATGATGATCGAAAGGCTCATTGACGGAATGCCTCCTGCTGATGACCATAAAAAAAAGAAAAATAAGGAATAACTAAAACAGCCGGAACTCATACTCCGGCTGTTTCATTTTCATGCTTTTTGTTCTTCCTGTTCTTTTTCTTTCTCTGCCATTCGGGAAAAAACCATTTCATATCCGTCATTGCCATAATTTAATGAACGGTTCACACGGCTGATAGTTGCTGTAGATGCACCTGTTTTTTCTGAAATGTCAAGATATGTTTTTTTATCCATCAGCATCTTTGCCACTTCAAATCTCTGGGACAAAGATAACAGCTCATTAATGGTACACACGTCTTCAAAAAAAGTATAGCATTCTTCTTTATTTTTCAGACACAGGATTGCTTCAAAAAGGTGATCCACTGCCTCTGTTCTGATTTTTTTACTCATTTTTCTGCTCCTTTAGAACTCTATTCTTCATTCTTATTTGAACATATTTCCAATGTTCCTGCCTCATTTCCTACAGCAGTATTTTAGCACGGTAAAATATGATAGGCAAGTCGTTTCCATAAAAAAAAAGAATTTTTATAAATTATTAATTTATTTTCCGATTAATAAATGGTTTTATTTTATCCAAAGAGCTGTTCAGAACCAGATTTTCCGGGAAATCCAGGCTTTCAAGTAACGATCTTGCTTCCTGAAATTCTCCTATCAGAAGGTCAAAGTGGGCATCGCTGTCAATTACAATGGGCACCTGGTACTTCATACACAGCTTCAGCATTTCCCTGTCATTTTCCAGTGCATTCTTCCGGGTACAGTCAGGCTGCAGAGAGTGATTGTTCAGTTCCAGTACTTTACCATATTCTCTGGCTCCTCTCACCAGTAACTCATAATCGATCTCATACCTGCCGTCATCAGGATGACCGATAATGTTAATATACGGATTCTTCATAACATTAATATAAGCCCGGGTATTTTCCTCACAGGTTCCGGGAGTGATACATGGGGTATGAAGACTGGCAATCACAATATCCAGGTTTTCCAATACCCTCGGGGAAAGATCGACAGTTCCCTCCGCATCCAGAATATTTACCTCGGATCCAAGCAGAAGCCTGATTCCATACATTTCTCTTGGAACAACTTTCAGGTTCTGAAAATAAAAATTGCCGCAGGTTCCCGGCATTTTGGGAGCATGCTCTGTAATACCAAGTATTTCAATACCTTTTTGGGAAGCAGCTTTTGCCATTTCTCGCAGAGTACAGTATGCGTGGCCGCTTGCAATCGTATGTGTATGTAAATCCATGACGGAATTATATTTCATAGCTATTTTCTCCTTATTTGTTTCTTTTTCTGACTTTTGGCAATGTACATTATACTGCCCCCGGATTGCTTTCTACAAGTGTTTTTTAAAAAAGAAAAATCTGTGCAAATGCACAGATCTTTCTTTTCATAAATTTATTTTACAATAAAAGATTTCCTCTTACTTACAACATCGAAGATAACTGCTGCAAGAAGTACAAGACCTTTGACAACCTTCTGAATATTCTGGTCAATACCCATAATACTCATACCAAGGTTCAGGACACCCATCAGAAGAGCACCGATAATAACTCCCGGAACTGTTCCGGTTCCACCGTATGCGGAAGCACCACCGATGAAGCATGATCCAATAGCATCCATTTCAAAGTTGGTACCTGCCTGAGGATTGGAAGAATTCAAACGGGCCATTGTAACCATACCTGCTACAGCTGCCAGAAGCCCCATATTTAAGTATGCAAGGAAATAAACCTTGTTTGTATTGATACCTGAAAGCTTGGTAGCTTTCTCATTACCACCTACAGCATAGAAATAACGTCCTGTTGTGGTCTTTGATGCTATGTAGGAATAAATCAGAATAATCACAACTACCCAGATCAGGGAGTTAGGAATTCCCTTATACTGTGCAAGGCGGAACATAAATGCAATAATAGCAGCACAGATAAGCACCATCTTAATGGCAACTCCACCCATAGCCTCTACTTTGTATCCTTTTTTCACACGGTCAGCACGGTTTTTCAGAACCAGTGCAACATAAATCACGCATACCAGGATTCCGGCTGCAAAACAGGTTACATTAAATCCCTCTTTACCAAAGAAATCAGGAACATAATTGTTAAATAAAGCAAGATAGGAATCAGGCATTGGAGCCAGTGTCTGTCCTTCCAGAACAACATTGGATAAACCACGGAATGCAAGCATACCTGCCAGTGTTACAATAAACGGAGGGATTCTCACATAAGCGATCCAGAATCCCTGCCATGCACCAATAGCAATACCTACAAGAAGCATTACAAGCATGGTAATATATGGATTCATATTGTTGATAACCATCATTTTTCCGCCGACTGCTGCAACGAAACATACAACAGAACCAACAGAAAGATCGATATTACCACCTGTCAGGATACAGAACAGCATACCTGTTGCCAGGATAAATACATATGCATTCTGCGCGATCAGGTTGTTTACGTTCTGAGGAAGAATCATAACTCCCTTTGTATTTACCGTAAACATAATTACAATTACAACCAGGGCAATAACCATGGTGTATTTTTTTATTGCTTCTGAAAAATTGACTTTTTTCTCCATCCTTTTACACTCCTTTGCCTGATTTCACAATTCGCGACATGATCAGTTCCTGAGTAGCTTCTTCTTTGCTGACTTCACCCACGAATTTTCCTTCGTTCATGATATAAATTCTGTCTGACATTCCCAGAATCTCAGGAAGTTCAGAAGAAATCATGATCACCGATTTTCCAGCTGCCACCAGATCATTGATAATGCAGTAAATCTCATATTTGGCACCTACATCAATACCTCTGGTAGGCTCATCCAGAATCAGGATATCCGGCTCTGCAAACATCCATTTCGACAGAAGAACTTTCTGCTGATTACCACCACTTAAGTTTCCCACATTCTGTTCCACGGTTGGACATTTTGTTTTCAGTTTTTCTCTGTATTCCTCTGCAACAGCATACTCTTTATCAGCATCAATAACATGATTTTTGCTGATACCATTCATATTGGCAAGGGAAGTATTCATTTTAATGGATTTGGAAAGAATCAGGCCATTTCCCTTACGGTCCTCAGTAACATAAGCAAGCTTGTTGTTAAT
>JAXEUE010000243.1:0-2116 GCA_034115005.1 Blautia sp. | reverse complement strand
AAGAGTGTTGAATAAAAGTTCATAAAATCGTCTTGACAAGAAATGTTTTTTTCATTATAGTAGAATCCAGTAAAAGGCTGTGAAAAACAAGAATACATTTTTTGCCGCGATCACATCGCCCTTTGCATATTATGCAAGGGGTGAGTTTTTTTATATGATAGCAAAGCAGTATTTTATTACATTAATCAGGAGGACATTATGAGCAAAGAACTTGCAAAAACCTACGATCCCAAAGGGATTGAGGAACGTCTTTACAAAAAATGGATGGACAATGGGTATTTCCATGCAAAAGTAAATCCGGATAAGAAGCCATTTACCATTGTGATGCCGCCGCCCAATGTAACCGGACAGCTTCATATGGGTCATGCACTGGATGAGACCATGCAGGATATCCTGATCCGTTTTAAGAGAATGCAGGGTTATGAAGCCTTATGGCAGCCTGGAACTGACCATGCAGCGATTGCTACAGAGGTGAAAGTAACCGAGAAGCTGAAAAAAGAAGGAATTGATAAGAATGAGATCGGCCGTGAGGAATTCTTAAAGCATGCCTGGGCATGGAAAGAAGAATACGGCGGAAAGATTATAAATCAGCTGAAGAAACTGGGTGCTTCTGCAGACTGGGAGAGAGAACGTTTCACCATGGATGAGGGATGCTCCAAGGCAGTTCAGGAAGTATTTATAAAATTATATGAGAAAGGATATATTTACAGAGGTTCCAGAATCATTAACTGGTGTCCGGTATGCCAGACATCCATATCTGATGCGGAAGTAGAGCATGAGGATCAGGACGGATTTTTCTGGCACATCAATTATCCTATCGTTGGAGAAGAGGGACGTTTCGTGGAGATTGCAACCACACGTCCGGAAACACTTCTTGGAGATACAGCAGTAGCTGTTAATCCCAATGATGAACGATATAAGGACCTCATAGGGAAGATGCTTAAGCTCCCTCTGACAGACAGAGAAATTCCGGTAATCGCTGATGAATATGTTGATATGGAATTCGGAACCGGCTGTGTAAAGATCACACCAGCTCACGATCCTAATGACTTTGAGGTTGGTCGACGTCATAATCTGGAAGAAATCAATATTCTCAATGATGACGCCACTATTAACGAGCTGGGTGGAAAGTATGCCGGTATGGACCGTTACGAAGCACGTAAGGCCATAGTAGAAGATCTTGATAAACTGGGTCTTCTTGTAAAGGTTGTTCCTCACACTCACAGTGTAGGAACCCATGACCGCTGTGGTACGACTGTAGAACCTATGATCAAGCCTCAGTGGTTTGTCAAAATGGATGAACTGGCCAAGCCAGCCATAGAAGCAATCAAAAATGGAGATCTTAAATTTGTACCATCCCGTTTTGATAAAACCTATCTTCACTGGCTGGAGAATATCCGTGACTGGTGCATTTCCAGACAGCTGTGGTGGGGACACAGAATTCCTGCCTATTACTGTGATGAATGCGGAGAGGTTGTAGTTGCCAGAGAAATGCCGGAAAAATGTCCGAAATGCGGCTGTACACATCTGCATCAGGATGAAGACACTCTGGATACATGGTTTAGTTCTGCACTGTGGCCTTTCTCAACACTGGGATGGCCGGATAAGACACCGGAGCTTGAATATTTTTATCCCACAGATGTTTTGGTAACAGGTTATGATATTATTTTCTTCTGGGTAATCCGAATGGTATTTTCCGCTCTGGAGCAGACAGGAGAGGTACCTTTCCATCATGTATTGATTCACGGACTTGTACGTGATTCTCAGGGACGCAAGATGAGTAAATCCCTTGGAAACGGTATTGATCCTCTTGAAGTTATTGATAAATACGGTGCGGACGCACTGAGACTTACGCTTATGACCGGGAACGCACCTGGAAATGATATGCGTTTTTCATGGGAAAAGGTGGAAGCCAGCCGTAATTTTGCCAATAAAATATGGAATGCTTCCCGTTTCATTATGATGAACCTGGAAGGAAAGACTGTTACAGAACCGGAAGATCTGAATAATCTGTGTACAGAAGATAAATGGATCCTGTCAAGGCTTAATACCGTTATTAGCGAAGTTACCGATAATATGGAGAAATATGAGCTTGGCATTGCTGTGCAGAAAGTTT
>JAXEUE010000242.1:0-7584 GCA_034115005.1 Blautia sp. | reverse complement strand
AACCGGAATTCACTCCCAGGGACGCGGCCACATATCCGCTTCCTTCTTTTTCCAGAGCCGTGGCTGCAGGCTCAAATTCTATGCTGAAATCACCAAGGCCACCGGAAATGGCTGCAGCTGTAGAGCCAAAATCAATACTCTGGTCGATTTCAAGATCTTTTGACGGGTCAATGTGGTTCTGCCTGAGAATATACTCAAATACCATTTCCGGCATACCACCTTTCCGCCCTCCAAGTACTTTCTTTCCTTTCAGATCCGTCCATTTAAAATCAGGCATCTCTGTCCTTGAAATAAGAAAATTCCCTGCGCGCTGGGTCAGCTGGGCGAAGTTTACCACAGGGTCAGTGGCACCTTCCTGATAAGCATAGACAGAAGCCTCTGCTCCCATAAAACCAATCTCTGCCTCACCTGAAAGAACGGCAGTCATAACCTTGTCGGCACCGAATCCGGTAACCAGGGTAAGGTTAATTCCCTGGTCTTTGAAGTATCCATTTTCCACAGCCACATACTGAGGAGCATAGAAGATAGAATGAGCCACTTCATTTAATGTAAGTTCTACAGGTCCTTTTTCTTTTCCTGCAAATGCTGACACAGGAAAAATTGTAACGGCCAGTATGATACAAATGACTGTGGCAGTCAGTTTTTTCTTTTTCATACAAAACCTCTAAAATACCCGTTTCTCTTATTATATGATGATTTAAGAAAATGGTGTCATTCCAGAGCTTTTTCAAGTTCTTTAAGATCTTCTTCAGTGGTTGACCAGCAGGTGGCAAACCGGGCAACTGTGTGGGTGTTGTCGACTTTTTCCCAGAAGCTGAATCTTACCTTCTGCTGCAGTTCTTCCATATAGTTGTTTTCCAGTATGATAAACTGCTGGTTTGTGGGGGAGTCTAAATAAAATTTAAATCCTTTCCTGGTAAAGATTTCTTTCATTTTTTCTGCCATATCTATGGCCTGTGCGCTGATCTTAAAATAGAGGTCGTCAGTAAAAAGTGTATCAAACTGGATCCCGGTAAGCCTGCCCTTGGCAAGAAGTGCTCCTCTTTTCTTCAGAGAATTAACCAAGTGTGCAGGACGGTTTCCTCTGGTAAAGACAACTGCCTCTCCGCAGAGAGCCCCAACTTTTGTACCGCCGATATAAAATACGTCACAGATACGGGCAATATCCTTTAGTGTCATATCTGAACATCTACTCATCAGTCCGTATCCCAGCCGTGCACCGTCCATATAGAGAGTCATCTTGTATTCATGGCAGATTTCTGCTATTTCTTCCAGCTCTTTTTTACTGTAAAGAGTGCCATATTCTGTAGGATAAGACAGATAAACCATTCCCGGAATTACCATATGCTCATGGCTTCGGTCAGCATAAAAATCTTCAAGATATGTCCTGAGTGTGTCAGAAGACAATTTTCCCTCTTTGTGAGGCAATTCTATAACCTTATGACCTGTGTATTCAATTGCTCCGGCTTCGTGAGTGTTAATATGTCCCGTCGAAGCGGCGATCACACCCTCATAATCTTTCAATATGGTGGAGATGATCACTTCATTTGTCTGGGTTCCTCCTGTAAGAAATTCTATTTCTGCATTTTCACAGCCGCAGGCGGTTTTTATCTTTTCTTTTGCACTTTCACAATATCTGTCTGTTCCATATCCTGGAAGCTGTTCGAGATTTGTCTGGGATAACTTTTTCAGTATTTCAGGATGCGCACCTGTTATATAATCATTCTCAAATGAAACCATAATCTTACTCCTTTGTTTATATTCTGACAGGCTTTCTGCAAGAAAATTCCTGTATAGATTCCATTTGATTTTATCACAGTATCAGAATGAAATCCAGGTTTTATGGCAGACATTAGAGTTGGCAAATTACATCTGAACTGGTATAATGAAAAAGAAAAATTTTATTGCATTTAAGTGCAATAAGTAAACAACGAGGTGAACTATGGAAAAGAACAGACGATGTGGAGTACTGCTTCCTGTCAGCAGTCTTCCCTCTAAGTATGGAATTGGATGTTTTTCAAAAAGTGCATATGAATTTGTAGATAAGCTGAAAGAAGCGGGACAGTGCTGCTGGCAGATACTTCCCCTGTGCCCTACCAGCTATGGGGACTCTCCTTATCAATCCTTTTCTACTTTTGCGGGGAATCCATATTTTATCAGTCTGGAAGACCTGATTGAGGAAGGTGTCCTGACTGAGGAAGAATGTGACAGTATGGACTTCGGGGATGATCCTTCGGATGTGGACTATGCAAAGCTTTATAAAGGACGGTATAAGCTTCTGCGCAAAGCTTATGAGCGCAGTGATATCAGTAAGAATCCTGACTTTGTGAAATTCCAGCAGGAAGAAGGATACTGGCTGAAAGATTATGCCCTTTTTATGGCATTGAAAGAACGGTTTGGCGGTGTGACATGGAGTGAATGGCCTCAGGATATAAGACTGCGGTGGCAGTATTCTCTGGATTACTACAGAAGAGAATGTTATTTTGACATTGAATTTCAGGAATATATGCAGTTTAAATTTTATGAGCAGTGGAATAAACTGAAAGCTTACGCAAACAAAAAGGGGATTCAGATCATAGGGGATATTCCAATTTATGTTGCTATGGACAGTGCAGATACCTGGGCCAGCCCCTGGCTTTTTAAACTGGATGAAAACAATCAGCCTACTCAGGTTGCAGGCTGTCCTCCTGATGGCTTTTCTGCAACAGGACAGTTGTGGGGCAATCCTCTTTATAACTGGGAGGTACACAGACAGTCAGGATTTGAATGGTGGATCAGGCGGATTGCTCATTGCTTTAAGATGTATGATGTGGTGAGAATTGACCATTTCAGGGGATTTGATGAGTATTATGCCATTCCTTTCGGAGATACGACTGCGGAAAACGGCTGGTGGGAAAAGGGACCAGGAATGGATCTTTTCCATGCGATTTCTGCCCGCCTTCAGAAAAAAGATATTATTGCAGAAGACCTTGGGTTTGTGACCCCTTCAGTGGAACAGCTGGTAAGAGACAGTGGCTATCCAAATATGAAAGTAATTGAATTTGCATTCGATGAGCGTGATACAGGAAATGCCAGTTCATATCTGCCTCATAATTATTCCAATAATTGTGTGGTCTATACAGGAACTCATGATAATGAAACTTTAGCTGGATGGTTTCAGTCCATCACAGATAAGGAGCGCCTGATGGTAAGGGAATATCTGAATAATTTCCATTCTTCAGATGAAGAAATTTATAAGGACCTGATCTGTCTGGCTATGGAGAGCGTGGCGGATCTGTGCGTGATTCCCATGCAGGATTATCTGGGACTTGGAAATGACTGCCGCACCAACAAGCCTTCTACTATAGGAATCAACTGGAGATGGCGCTTAAAAGAAGGACAGTTTGATGAAAAGCTTTCGAAATGGATGAAAAAACTGGCAGTTACTTATGGAAGAGTTAACAAAATGCCTGATGAGATGTAAAAGTACATTTGATAGGAGCAGGATTATGAAAATAGGATTTATTGGCTGCGGAAACATGGGTTCTGCAATGATCAGCGGAATATTGAAGAAAGGAATTTATTCATGCGATGAGATCATAGTGTCCAATCTTACTGAGGAAGGAAACAGAAGAAGCAGGGAAAAACTTAAAGTTGTAACTACTATGGATAACTGTGAAGTTGTGAGAAAGGCAAAACTTGTTTTTCTGGCTGTGAAGCCTCAGTTTTATGAAGAAGTGCTTACCCAGGTCAGAAATGAACTGACCCCGGAGCATACAGTGGTTGGAATTGCACCGGGCAAGACAATTGCCTGGCTTGAAGAGAAATGCGGCCAGCTTTTGAAGGTAGTAAGGATGATGCCGAATACTCCTGCTCAGGTGGGAGAAGGAATGACTGCCGTATGTGCCAATGAGAAAGTAACACAGGAAGATATGAAGATGATCTGCAGCATCACAGACAGTTTTGGAAAGACAGAAATCATTCCTGAGGGGCTCATGGATGCAGCAGGTGCTGTCAGCGGATGTTCACCGGCTTACGTATTTATGTTTATTGAGGCTATGGCTGATGCAGCAGTAGCACAGGGAATGCCAAGAAAACAGGCATACAGATTTGCTGCTCAGGCTGTCCTTGGAAGTGCGAAGATGGTGCTTGAAACAGGAATGCACCCTGGTGAACTGAAGGATATGGTATGCTCTCCTGCAGGAACAACCATTGAGGGAGTGCGAATTCTTGAACAGAGAGGCTTGCGCAGTGCAGTATTTGAGGCTTTAAATGGAGCAGCAGAAAAAGGTAAGAGTATGTAACTCTTACCTTTTACCAAGACTTAATGTGCTGTTCTGATACTCGCCTGACTGGGTTACATCTCTGCCAAACCATACCGGAGGAGTATAGCTTATGGCTGCCTCCTCAGATGAAAATTCAACTTCCGCAAGGTAAAGACCTTCATAAGGCGCATTGAAAACATCCAGTTCGATGGTCAGGCCGTTTTTTTCAGGAATCAGATATCTTGTTTTGGATATGATGATCCCATCGGCCTTAGGCCTCATATGTTCATATGATTCTTTTGTCAAGGGAAGATTATATTCTTCCCGGGCCATCAGGCCTTTGGACTTGTACGTCAGATAATAGGTGTCATCTTCTTTGCGGATACGGACTACAGGATGAGTGGACAAGTATCCCTGCTCGATTTTATGAAATGGATAAGATTGCAGATCCTCCGGAAGGTTTCCCCTGTCAATGAGAAATTTACGTTCAATTTCCATTCTTTTTTCCTTTCCTGCTTCCTGTTCTTTCAATAATTTCTTAGTGAATTTTTTAGCTTTTTTCTTACATTTGCCGCAGGCCTTGCTGACCTTCGTATCTTTTTTTACTTCCTTAAATGAAGCGGCTCCGTTTTCTACAGAATGGATAATGTCACCTTTTGTTACTTTATAACAGGAACAGATTACTTTATCCGGATTCATATTACAGTACCAGAGAAGGAGCAGCATATACACGTGAAGCTAATTCGCTGTCAAGCATGTAAAGGCTCTTGGGATCATCGCCGAACAGTTCAAATTTCTTGATCAGGTTATCGGCATTTGTTTCTTCCTCTCCCTGCTCTTTTACAAACCAGTCAAGGAACTGCATGGTACGGAAATCTTTTACAGTATATGCAGCGTCATAAATATTATGTATCAGGCTTGTCACATACTGTTCATGTTTTAAGCCTTCCTTCAGGACTGCCTTGGCATCTGTAAGATCCACACCGGGTTTCTCAATAGCCTCAAATGTTACCTTCTCTCCGTTATTCTGAAGATACTGGATAAAGAGAAGAGCATGATCACGTTCTTCCTGTGCCTGAACCTTGTACCAGTTTCCAAATCCATCAAGACCCTGCTCATAATAAAAATTGGAAAAATCCAGATACAGATATGCGGAATAGAATTCCTTGTTGATCTGCTCATTTAATAATTCTGATACTTTTTTATCTAACATAATATTATTTCCTCCTGTGAAATTTTTCTATATTATATCAGATAACATACATTTTTGGTACTGTTTTTTGCAAAATTTACAGGATAGTCCATGTATGAATTTTCCATGAAGAGAGTAAATTTATATTGACGGAAAAAAAATGTTCTGATAAAATAATCGTGATATCAGGGAGTAGTTCGCATTCTGATTTGTACAGAATGTTATATGTTACGTCATCACGCTTCTTCTGAGGCCGGAACATATACTGAAATAAGAGCGAGACTTATATCGCATTATTTTTGTGCGGTAAAAGTCTCTTTTTTACTTTTATCGGCAAAAAAGACTGGAGGAAAGGAAAATGAAAATTGTTGTACAGCTTTTACTATTGACCCTGGGATTTCTTATGCTGGTAAAGGGTGCAGACTGGTTTGTGGACGGAGCGGCAGGCATTGCTGAGAAATTCGGAATACCACAGCTGGTGGTGGGACTTACCATTGTTGCAATGGGAACGAGCACACCGGAGGCAGCAGTAAGTATCACTTCGGCACTGAAAGGAAATGCGGGTATTACAGTTGGAAATGTAGTAGGCAGTAATATTTTAAATACTCTGATCATTCTTGGAGTTACATCAGTGATCGTTGCTATATCGGTGGCCGAATCTACGGTGAAAATAGAGATGCCGTATATGATCTTCATCACATTTCTTATGCTTTGGCTGGGGTATTCTGGAAACAGGATTACTTTCTGGGAGGGAATTATTCTCTGGGCAGCATTTATAGTTTATATGATTTACCTTTTCTGGTCAGCGAAGAAAAATAAAACAGAAGTGGAAGATGAAAATAAACTTCAGCCAATGTGGAAGCTTCTTATTCTGACTGTTTTAGGTGTTGTGCTGGTGGTATGGGGAAGTGATGTTACAGTCGATGCAGCTACTGAAATTGCCAAAGCAGCAGGCTTAAGCGAGCGGTTTATCGGTCTTACCATTGTTGCTCTTGGCACATCTCTTCCGGAGCTTGTTACTTCTGTCTCCGCTGCAAGAAAAGGCAAGGCGGATATTGCTATCGGCAATATTGTGGGAAGCAATATTTTTAATATTCTTTTTGTGGTAGGCACCACTGCGCTGATTACCCCTGTTAATTTTGAGCCGGCTTTTGTTATTGATACCATTATTGCAGCTGCCTCCGGCATTCTTTTGTGGCTGTGTGTTTTTAAAGACAGAAAACTGGGACGGGCGGAAGGATGCATCATGCTGGCTGCCTACGCTGCATATTTTATTTACCTGGTGAGATGAGACAATATGCGAATCTGATGACACCCCTATTAATTTAAGAAATATGATACAGGAGGAAAGAAATTATGAAAAAAGTATATATTTTTCTGGCAGATGGTTTTGAGGATATTGAAGGACTGACTGTTGTAGATCTTATGAGACGCGCCGGTATTGATATCAGCACAGTTTCCATTAAGGATACCAGGGAAGTAAAGACATCCCATGGAATATCCATGTTTACTGATCTTATTTTTACAGATACAGATTTTTCGGACGGAGATATGCTTGTACTTCCGGGCGGTATGCCGGGAACAAGGCATCTGTCAGAATACCAGCCTCTCATACAGCTTCTGAAGGATTTTAACAGTAAAGGAAAAATGATTGCAGCAATCTGTGCTGCACCGTCTGTATTCTCCAGACTGGGATTTCTTAAAGGAAAAAATGCAACGTCATATCCTTCTTTTAAGGAAACACTTGTCAATGACGGTGTCTGCTATCTGGAGGACAGCGTGGTGACGGATGGAAATGTGACCACCAGCAGAGGGCTTGGGACAGCTGTTGATTTTGCTCTTTGCCTTATTTCCAGACTGGAAGGAAAGGAAAAAGCAGAAGAAATTGCAGATTCTATCGTATATTCCATAAAACAGTAATTTCCTGTGAAAAAACACTGGCGTTTTTCTGAGTTTTATGATATACTGCTACAATGACTGTAAATATATATCATATATGAAAATAGTGTCAAAAATGAAAACATATAACCTGAAAATTAAGGAGGAACACGAAAAATGAGTTTACAGGTGGAAAAAATGGAAAAAAACATGGCGAAGCTTACCATTGAAGTTTCCGCTGAAGATTTAGAGAAAGCTATGCAGAGTGCA
>JAXEUE010000241.1:0-2741 GCA_034115005.1 Blautia sp. | reverse complement strand
AAGAGCCTTGGTCTTTTCGAACAACTCCTCAAAAGAGATTGCCTTAATACGATGCCTTCTATATAAGGCAAAGAGGATAATTTTTCTGTCACTGATTGAATAACATTATATATCATACGAACACACTCCTTTATTTTAGTCTCTGTCCGAGATAAGTATTGGTATGTATAACTGACCTTTTTATTCATTTTGTATGAATGCTCATTGACAAACGAATAGGAGCAAGGTGGGTTTCAACCTTGCTCCTATCGGTCAGTATATGCTATTCAGTTCAACAAATTGAAATATGTCTAACTGTTTTGTAAATTTACATTTTTGTACACTGTAAATAGTCTTTGATCAAATAAATACGGTATCTTAATAGTTCTCTTTTCTTACCTCAAAGTAAGCCTGAGGATGATTACATACAGGGCATTTTTCAGGAGCTTCTGCACTAACTACAAGATGTCCGCAATTGCGGCATTCCCACATTGTAATGCCACTCTTCTTAAACACTTCCATAGTTTCAACATTCTTAAGAAGTGCACGATATCTTTCTTCATGAAGTTTTTCAATCGCAGCAACACCTCTGAACTGAGCGGCTAATTCCGGGAAACCTTCTTCTTCCGCTTCATTAGCCATTCTAGCATACATATCTGTCCATTCTGCATTTTCGCCTTCTGCAGCGTGAAGAAGATTTTCTGCGGTATCTCCAAGTTCACCAAGCGCCTTAAACCAGAGTTTTGCATGCTCCTTCTCATTGTCAGCTGTCTGCAGGAATAATGCTGCAATTTGCTCATATCCGGCCTTCTTTGCTACGGAAGCAAAATAAGTGTATTTATTTCTAGCCTGAGATTCCCCTGCGAACGCTTCCCAAAGATTCTTCTCTGTCTTTGTTCCAGCATACTTACTCTTTGCAGGCGACTCTTCCACCTTCTTGAAAACAGATGCAGGCTGCTTACATAATGGACACTGCTCCGGTGCTGTCTCTCCTTCATGCACATAACCACAAACGCTACATACCCATTTACTCATTTTTATATCTCCTTTTCGATTTAATATTTCACTCTTATCTTCATAAGAAGTGTGTAACATCTTTTCTGCCAATTCACTTAACGGCTTTCCATAAAACTCCTCATAAAGATGAATAATCTCTGGATTCTCATGACTGCGTCTGAGTGTCATCGCCTCATCCCTTGTATAGAGACTTGCAATTCTCGCTTTACGTACCTCGTCCTTATCCTTCATGATATCCTTTGGTTGGCCGCCTCCACCGATACATCCGCCCGGGCAAGTCATAACTTCCACAAAATGATACTGTTTTTCTCCCTGCTTGATGCCCTCAATTACTTTCCCGGCATTGGCTGTACCATATACTACAGCGATATTCACATCTAAATCGCCAACCTTTAAAGTAGCTTCTTTGACGCCTTCATATCCCCTTACAGGTGTAAGGTTGAATAACTGTTCCGGTGATTTTTCTTTTGTAATAAATTCGTAAGCAGTTCTGAGAGCAGCTTCCATAACACCTCCGGTATTGCCGAAAATAATACCAGCTCCAGATGCATCTCCCATAAAATTGTCATATTCACCATCTTCAAGACTGGCAAAATCAATTCCTTCCTCTTTTGCCCACTTTGCAAGCTCTCTGGTCGTGATCACGTAATCCATGTCACGCATCCCCTCTACACCAAGATAATGAGCAGAAGCGTTCATCTCATCTCTGCGAATTTCAAATTTCTTTGCAGTACATGGAGTAAGTGCCACATTTACAATTGATTTTGGATCTATACCCTTCTTCTCAGCAAAATAGGTCTTAATTGTAGGTCCCTGCATTCCGATAGGGCTTTTCGCTGATGAAAGATTCGGAATCATTTCCGGATAATATGTTTCCACATACTTAACCCATGCAGGACAACAACTGGTAAACTGAGGTAAGGGAGCGTTTTTTTTGGTCACTCTCTCAATAAGTTCACTAGCTTCCTCAACAATAGTAAGGTCAGCTGCAAAACAGGTATCAAGGACATAATCTACACCTAATTTTCTAAGCAACGAAACCATTTTTCCTTGTACAAAGCTGCCATCAAGCATACCGAATTCTTCCCCCAGCGCAGCTCGTACGGATGGTGACGTACTTACAATGACAATCTTTTCCGAATTCTGAACCTCTCTCTTTACATCCAAATATTCATACTTTTCCACAATACTGTCTACTGGACAGACATTTGCACACTGTCCACAATTTATACACACAGCCTCTCCACAAGTCTGCTCAAATGTATATGTACCATGCACACCTATGGTATTTGTACATACGTCCTTACACATTCCGCATTTAATACATTTTTCTTCCAAACGAGTAATACTCGGATTATTTTCCTCGATTGGAACACGCACATGTAAAGGTAAATGATTCATCGTTTATCCTCCTAAAAATATAGATTAGCAACACTATAAACCCGTTTGTAAGCATACAAATATTACATTTTCATTATATCGCAACATCTGAATTTAGGTCAAAAGTTTTTGCATTAGTAAAAGAAATTTTTATTTTTATAACTCTTATACACTATTTCAAGCGAATATATCTGGTTGATTTTCCGGTTCTCTCACGCTTCAGCTCGCCGGATGCCCGTCTTTAGAGGTTTGCACCATGAATGTTTAGAGGATATTCTGAGGAAAAGTCGAGATTCTCCAGTATTTATCGTTGTTTTTTTGTACTTTAAATTTATTTTATTTTTTTATTTATTTGGTATATTTAT
>JAXEUE010000240.1:0-2149 GCA_034115005.1 Blautia sp. | reverse complement strand
ATATCTTTGCCCCGGAAAGATCCAGATTCATATATTTATCTCACCTCCCATCTGTTAGTTCTTATTCCCCTCCTGTTTTTTATTATGAAATATTCCCACTATTTTAATTCCTGTTCCCGGAAATAAAAGTGGAACAATTCCTGCTGCAAAATGAAAGCAGGGGGCAACAATGGCGACGATCACCCACAGCATCTGAATCATAGTCCTCTGGGAATAGCTTGCTTTAATTCTGGCTTTCGCAGCATCTTCATCCTGAACAGCCACAGCCTTCTGCATAGCAAGACCCATAAACAGAAAATTCAGCACTGCTACCGTACCCCCACCAATTCCTCCAAGAAAAACTGTATAGTCCAGAGGAACTTTCTCCGGCATGAAGTAATGAAGCACTGCAAAAACAATCCACATAATAATCAGCCCGACTCCGGTAATGACAATGACTTTTTTTGTTTCTTTTTTTACCGCAGGCTGGACATTCGCCAAAAAACCGCTCATATACTTTCCTTTCTGATATGCTTAAAATGAAATATCTATGAATGTCTGTTAAAAGAAACCGGTTTCTTTCTGTCTCCGTTTTCTTTCTTTTCGTGTCTGTTTACAGAAAGATAAAATTTATACGCAATCATTCCTGAACCACCCAGGCCAAAGAAAAATCCGGCAATATAGATCCATCCTCCCACGCCTGTACGGGAACTGATCAGCCAGCAGACTGCAAGGCACAGCAATAGAGGAGTAATAAATGAAAGTCCAAGCTGTGACAGCATTGTTACATTCCTGAGAATTTCTGACCAACGTTTCATAGCATGTCTCCCTTTAGACAAAATATTTTTTCGTCTTTGTCGCACAGATAAATCTTATCATATTATAGTAAAAAATTCAACGTAGTTGTACAAATTATTCAAATTTATTTGATTTATTTTGCGACTATTTGTTATTTTTATTTCAAAGAAAAAACGTGGAAACGGTTGAATTTTAATCGTATCCACGCTTTATCTGCAGTTTCAGTACAGCTGAATTTATTCCGAATATAAATACGAACTGTACTGGGGATCATCCAGGCAGTCTGCATCGATCCAAGCCGGAGTAAGTAAAATGTTCCTCTCTATTTTCATCTTTTTACCTGAAGCCGTAGCCTGAATAGCTGTCCACATTGTCTGGTAACCCATTGCATATGGCTGTTGGGAAACAGTTCCTATTTCCTCTCCGTTCCTGATGGCTTTCTGCTGTCTGGAAGTAGCATCCACTCCAACGACTGCAATTCCTTCTTTTTGTTCTTCTTCTGCAATGTCAAGATACAGTTCCGTAATATCTGCATTCGTACAGAAGACTCCATCCAGAACTGTGTATTTATCAAGCACTCCTTTTATGGCAGATTCCATATCGTCTACCTGATCCGAATATACCACGTCTTTTACTTCAATATCACCATATTTTCCAATATTTTCAAGAAAACCATTCACCCTGTCCTGGATGCTCTTTGTCTTTTCCTGTGCGGAAAAAACAACTACTTTTCCCATTTTACCAATACTTTGTCCAAGCTGATAAGCCGCCATCTTCCCCATTTGTGTATTATCAGTACCTCGATATGCTTTTATCAGTTTCGTATCTTCTACGTTAGAGTCAAAGGATATAACCGGAATTCCATTTTCCTTTGCAGTCTCCAGTTGAGCCTGACAGGAATCCGTATCGCATGCCGACATACACAGGACCGTAGGATTTTCAGCAATTACAGCATCCAGTATATTAATCTGGCTCTCTACGTCCATCTCATCGTCAGGACCTTCAAAAGTCATTGTGATCTCCTGATCCTTCTTGAAGCCATATGCATCATTGACTGCTTTTACTGCATCTTCCATTCCTTTTTTTACAAGTTTCCAGTACTCGCCTTTTGTAGCCTTGCTTACTACTGCAATTCTGGCTCCCTCCTGTATCTGAAGTGATGAATCAATTTCAGGAATCAGGGGACTTTCTTTTTCATTGACTTCCTCTGCTTCCGAATCATTGTCCTCTATAGCGTCTGCTACTAATGGCTGGATTGTTTCCTCCACTTCATCCTTGCTGCATCCAGTCAGTATGGTCATCGCCGCCAGTAAACTTATCGCTGTTACCGCCGCTTTTCTCATTTTTTCTCTCCTCTTTTATCCAGGCAGAT
>JAXEUE010000239.1:0-27489 GCA_034115005.1 Blautia sp. | reverse complement strand
CTTTTTAGCTAAAATGGATAAAATTCAAAGCAATTCTGTGCAAAATTTTTCCATATTTCCTTCTGGGAGATAAGGTTATTGAGTTTTTCAACATTTTTTTCTGATATCCATGTTTTTTTATGGGAATAATAATAGTTTGCCAGTTTCCAGTATTTCTCCGGATATGTGAAACGGACTTTAAGATTCTGCCATTCAGGATACGAGATAGGACGTATTGTATGATATGTTTTCAGCATTTCATTTGCAAGCTTCAGATCCCAGTTGTATTTTTCCAGGATCTTTCTCATAAATCGATACAGATCCGCCATCTGTACATCATAATTCCAATGATCAAAATTTGTAACAGCCGTACTGTTTTTGAGAATCAGCACATTATGCTGATTGTATTCCCCATGACAGATGCATCCCTCCTTCCAGGACTTTTCACGAAGTCTGTCATAGTCTGATTCTTCCAGCATAGTTATGGCAAGCTCTCCTCTTTGAAGAAACCATTCAACACTCGCCAGAAACTCTTTTTCAAATACACAGGAAGCTCCTTTTTTTCTGATAAATTTCCGTATCTTCCTGATCTCACGGTTATGACGTTCATATTCTTCTTTCAGGGATTCCTCCCTGTATTCTTCTATAGGCTCCATTTTCATAACAGTATGTAACTTTGCCAGTGTCACTACACTTTTCAGAATATCTTCTCTTGATTTGGTGTCACACTCTTTTCCTTCATACCAGTGCTGAAGAGTAAATTTCAGGTCATCTTTATCTCTGCTTATAAGACTGCCTTCTGTATTTTCTATATAATAATCTGTGTTTATTCCGTTTTTCTGCAGCATTTGGAGAAGTTCATGCTGCTTTTTAAGTTTTTTTTCCGAACCGTGAAATTCCCTCAGGACCATAAGTCCCTGCGATGTATAACAGAGCAGGGCGCCTCTTGTCCTTGCAGAACGATCCGCAGAAAGATCATACTGGGAAAGGGTACCAAGTCCGTAATCATACAATGACATTTCCCCCTCTTATTTTTGTACTTTCTATACATATGAAAAGAATCCGGGGGATATACCCCCGGATTCTTCATCCTTTCATTCTGCGGTTCACTATATCGAGAAGAATTTCCTTTCTGTTTTTGTCCGGATCCTCCAGAACGATCTCAAGAAGTTCACTTAAGATCTCTCCGATTTCCCTGCCAGGCTTAAGACCTGCTTCAATAAGATCACTGCCTGTAACTGCCAGAGATTTCAGAGAAACGCATTCCTTTTTTTCAAGGATTTCTCTGTAAGAGTCATTTACCCGATCGAGACGTGATTTTTTTTCTTCACGTTTGTATTTGCTCTGTGCCAGCATATCTGCTTTCTGAACTTCCAGATAATAGGGAAAAATATCTTCCCCAATACGGTTTACAGCCCTTCTGACAGATCTGACGTCTCCATGAGGCCGGAAATCATGCCATTTTGTCAGCTTTGTGACTTTCCTGATGGTATCATTATCAAATTTCAGCCTGCGCAGAATGTTCCCGGCCATTTTTTCCCCGGCATCCCCGTGGGTTTTAAAATGATCCCGGCCATTCTCATCTGTTTTTCTCACAGCAGGCTTACCGATATCATGGAGAAGCATAGTAAGCCTCAGCACTTTATCTGGTCTGACATATAAAAGGCTGTGCAGAATATGTTCCCCAACGGAATAACAATGATGGGGAGTATTCTGAGGAGTTCTCATGCAGATATCAAATTCAGGCAGGAATTCCTGTGTAATCCCTGCCTCATATGCGATTCTTAAATAATCCGGATGGGGAGACATAAGCAGTTTGACCAGTTCCACCTGGATTCTTTCCGCGCTTACATGTCTTAAGTTAGGTGCCAGAACAGTCAGTGCCTGTGCTGTCCGCTCTTCAATCTCAAATCCCAGCTGAGCACAGAACCGTACAGCCCTCATAATCCGAAGGGCATCTTCGGTAAAACGTTCCAGGGGATTACCCACACACCGGATCTTCTTATTCCTGATATCTTCCATGCCTCCAAAAAGATCAACAAGACCGGCAGAGGGATTGTATGCCATAGCATTGATTGTGAAATCCCTTCTTTTCAGATCCTCTTCAAGGCTTGCCGTAAAGATTACTTCACTGGGATGTCTCCCATCTTCATATTCTCCGTCTATCCTGTATGTGGTAACCTCAAATCCTTCTTTTCCCATAAGGACCGTAACCGTGCCATGCTGAAGTCCTGTATCCACAGTTCTGTGAAACAGTTTTTTTACCTGCTCAGGTGAAGCAGAAGTAGTAATATCCCAGTCATCAGGTTTTCTGCCAAGAATACTGTCACGGACACAGCCGCCCACCACATAAGCTTCAAATCCGGCTTTCTCCAATGTGTATAATATTGTTTGCGCTTTTTCGGGTATTTCCAGAATCATTGAGTCTTCCTTATCTGAATAAAATTTAATATGCTCTGCCCCAATATACCATCTTCTTAGCCGGCTTTCCACAGCAGACGCATACATCGCTTAATTTTTCCTGCTTAAATGGAATACATCTTGAAGTTGCCTGAACATCTTCCTTGATCTTATCCTCACATTCACGGCATCCGCACCACATTGCCTTTACGAAGCCCGGTTTGTTATTAATGGTGTCTTTAAATTCTTCATAATCTGTGGCAACATAAGTATGTGCATCTCTGTGTCTGCGTGCCCGTTCCAGCATATCCTGCTGCATAGTATCCAGGATCTCCTGGACTTTTCCAGGCAGCTCTTCAAAGTTAACGGTATACTTTTCTCTGGTATCCCGGCGGCAGATCACAGCCTGTCCTTTTTCTATATCCTTCGGTCCACATTCGATACGTACAGGAATTCCTCTCATCTCCTGTTCTGCGAATTTGAATCCCGGACTCTTATCTGTATCATCTACTTTTACACGGATTCCTGCTTCCTTTAAAGCTGAGAAGATCTCATCTGCTTTCTCCATGACTCCTTCTTTTCGCTGCTGGATTGGAATCACAACTGCCTGTACAGGAGCGATTCTCGGAGGAAGAACCAGACCGCTGTTATCTCCATGTACCATAATGATAGCACCGATCATACGGGTAGTCATTCCCCATGAAGTCTGATGTACATACTGAAGTTTATTATCCTTATCTGTATATTGAATGTTGAAAGCTCTTGCAAATCCATCACCAAAATTATGGCTGGTACCGCACTGCAGTGCCTTGCCATCATGCATGAGTGCTTCGATGGTGTAGGTAGCCTCTGCACCTGCAAATTTCTCTTTATCTGTCTTCTGTCCCTTGATCACAGGAATTGCAAGTACCTCCTCACTGAAATCTGCATAAAGATTCAGCATCTGAATGGTACGTGCCTCTGCCTCTTCTGCCGTTGCATGTGCAGTATGGCCTTCCTGCCACAGAAACTCACGTGAGCGAAGGAATGGACGCGTGGTCTTCTCCCAGCGTACAACAGAGCACCACTGGTTATACACTTTCGGCAGATCTCTGTGTGAATGAATTTCCTTTGCATAAAAATCACAGAATAATGTCTCAGATGTAGGACGTACGCAAAGGCGCTCCTGCAAAGGCTCCAGGCCTCCATGCGTTACCCATGCAACTTCAGGTGCAAAGCCTTCCACATGATCCTTCTCCTTCTCCAGAAGAGATTCGGGAATGAACATAGGCATATAAACATTCTGTACTCCTGTCTCCTTAAATCTTCTGTCAAGCTCGTGCTGAATATTTTCCCAGATCGCATAGCCGGCAGGTTTGATGACCATACAGCCTTTAACACTGGTATAATCACAAAGTTCTGCTTTCTTGACCACATCGGTATACCACTGGGCAAAATCGTCTTCCATAGACGTAATGGCTTCTACCAGTTTTTTGTCATTTGCCATGATTATTTTTCTCCTTTTTTTATCAGAAAATATATTTTATGCAAAATCATATCACACGTCAAGTATGAAATGATCAGACATTCAGAGTAATCTCTCTTCCGGTCCGTCTGTATTTATAATACTTCACCCCCGCAGCATCCAGCATACGTTTGGATGCCATCACAGAAGGAGTATCTCCATATTTGTCGCAGTCATAAACAATACAGCTGATTCCTGCCTGAATAATTGCCTTGGCACACTCATTACATGGAAAAAGAGTTACGTAAAGCTTACAGCCTTCCAGGCTTCCTCCTCTGTAATTCAGAATCGCATTCAGTTCGCTGTGGGTAACATAAAAATACTTGGTGTCCAGTTCGTTTCCCTCCCTGGCCCATGGGAACTCATCATCGGAACATCCCACAGGAAACCCATTATACCCCATAGACAGAATCTTATTGTCCTGGCTTACAATACAGGCACCAACCTGAGAATTAGGATCCTTTGAACGCATACCGGAAAGCATGGCTACCCCCATAAAGTATTCATCCCATGATAAATAATCTGTTCTTTTATGGTTCTTATCCATTCAGAATTCCTCCCATATGTTTCTCATTATTCTGTTTCTATCTGGTCGATTCTCCTTTTATGTCTCTCTTCACCGGAAAACGGTGTGTTAAGGAATGTATCAACAATCTTGAGTGCCAGTCCGGGTCCAACCACTCTTCCTCCAAGTGCAAGAATGTTGGCATCATTATGAAGTCTTGTAGCCTCTGCAGTAAAGCAGTCTGTACAGACAGCTGCACGGATTCCCTTTATCTTATTTGCAGTAATGGATATGCCGATTCCTGTGCCGCAGATCAGGATTCCTTTATCGCACTCTTTATCCAGAATAGCATGTGCCACTTTTTTTGCATAGACCGGATAGTCAACAGACTGGGTACTGTCGCATCCAAAATCCTTATACGGGATTCCCTCCTTATCCAGATGTTTCTTAATCACCTGTTTTAATTCAAAACCTCCATGGTCACATCCTAAAGCAATCATTATCTTTCCCTCCAATAAATATTATTCCACATGAATCACTTTATGTCCTGCTGCCTTTAAAAGGCGATTCATAATTGCCTGTCCCATACGCGGGGTATAAAAAGCTTCTGAGTAAATGAAATCCACTTCACTCTGGTCAAAATCTCTCAGGACCTCATACAGATGATGGGCAATGGTCTCCTCTTCTTTCCTGGTTCCGATACTCATTACAAGTCCTGAAGGATATCTGTCCCTGGTCTCATCCGTAGCAATGATTCCTGCCTTTTTTCCCTGTGCTTCGGCCTGCCTGGCCAGACTATTGATGGTCTCCACTACTTTTTCCTCCGGTCCCTCCACGATGGAGAGATCTGCCCTTGGAGCATAATGCCTGTACTTCATTCCCGGTGCCTTTGGATGAACCTTACTGTCGGAAGCGATCAGTCCCTTGTCCATACGCACATCTCCTAAGGTATCCTGAAGCATTTCCAGTGAAATATATCCCGGTCTTAAAACCACAGGCACATCTTCCGTAAAATCAACGATGGTAGATTCCAGACCGATTCCCACCTGACCTCCGTCAATAATCATATCAATATTCTCTCCCAGATCCTCCTCCACATGCTGTGCAGTAGTAGGACTCGGTCTTCCGGAAGTATTGGCACTTGGGGCAGCCACATATCCTCCCGCTGCCTTAATAAGTTCCTGAGCGATCCGATCGCTTGGAAAACGAACAGCTACACTGTCAAGTCCCCCTGTGGTTTCCATGGGAACAAGATCTGACCTGGGAAGAATCATAGTCAATGGACCAGGCCAGTATTTCTCTGCAAGAATCATAGCTTCATGGGGAATTTCTGACACTATGGGAGCCAGATCATCAATCCGGGCAATATGAACGATCAGTGGATTGTCTGACGGACGGCCTTTGGCTGCATAAATCTTCCTGGATGCCTCCGGATTCAATGCATCTCCTCCAAGGCCATAAACTGTTTCTGTAGGAAATGCTACCAGACCACCTTTTTTTAATATTTCCCCTCCACGCCGTATTGCCTCCATATCAAGGTTCTCTTCCGTCATGGATACTACTTCTGCTTTCATCTTTATCCTGCTTTCTTTTCTCAATTCATATCTTTTTATTTTACACGATTTTTCAGATTTTGTCTCTATTTCATGATAAATATTATTGAATTTTTAAAATATAAGTGGGTGAAGTATCTGACTGGAACACTTTTGTCCCCATTTTCTGAAGAAGCGTGTCATTCAGCCTGCCTTCATATTTCTCTCTTTCTTTTGATCCCACAAAAATATAGGAAATATCATACTGTTTTATCAGATCCCTTACATATTCCTCATCCGAAGACGTATAAATACTTTCAATATCTTTACTCTTTACGTTCAGATCTCCAGTGTCATTCCTCCAGAGCCATTCATGAACATACCACCCCAGTACTGTAGGAAGTCCTGTCATGGCTGAGACCCTTTCATATCCCGTATAACTGTCTCCGTTTGCTTCCAGAACCACAGGAGAACCCTCAATATTTGCTTTCAGCCATCGGATACCCGATGCATCCTCGGGAAAATCCGTTTCCAGAAAAGAGGTTGCATTCTGACCTTTATATCCTGACGGGTCCAGAACATTTCCAAACCATGCATTTACACTGTTTCCAAAATACCCGAAAGTCCAGCATACAAGTACCAGTCCTGCAGCAGACAGTATTTTGAATACCTTCTGTTTTGCCTTTGCAAATATTCTGAAAATACCATAGGCAATAGTAACTCCAAAAAGCATAAAAGCCTGATAAGTAAGTTTGAACATTGTATTGGCTCTTGCATTTCCGTTCTCATAAATATCCCTTACATAAACGAATTCCGGAATCAGAACAAGTCCAATAGCACATAATCCTGTAATAATGGCAAAAAGATCCGGCACTGATATGGACTTCATCAGTGAATAAATGCCTTTCTTTTCCCTATGCCGTAGTTTTTCCCACAAAATACATACAAAGAGAAGTACTGTAAGAAAGAAGGGAAGTCCCCACAGAATCAGAAGCTGATAGATTCTGGAATGAAACTGTGCGATTCCCACACCCTGAAACATAGAATCAAACTGAAGAGTAAATGGAAGTACAACAATATAGGATATGGCAAGAACCTCAACAGCCTGAACTGCTGTCACAGCCAGAATCTTCTTTGTCTTTCCCTGAAACTGTATAATATTGGCAAAAAGTACAACGCCTCCGGTTACCACAAAATAAATAATAAAGTCCCAGAAATTGGTAAATCTGAACATTCCGATAAATACTGCAGCCAGCAGAATATGCGGCATGAAAAGCTGTCTTTTCCAGAACTGCCTCCGTCCCGGTTTCTCTATCACTGCTTCTTTCAAACGGATATTACGCATCCATGAATACAGAAGCCCAGTGAGAAACAGAACAAACATTACATTTACCACATGGGCATGCAAATCTCCCAGCACAAAAGAATAACACGGAAATTCATGGATTGTTTTATCCGGAACATCCGGATTATATCCGATATATCTGGTAGCATCCGGAAACCAGTATCCATCCGGCTCTTTTCCCTGAAGTTTATCCATCCAGGGAAGGATCTTGCTGTAAATTACATAATGCATATTTCCGGCAATGGAGACACAAAGTCCCGCCAGGATTCCTCCCAGAGAGGGAATCATTTTTTTCTTCCCTTTCAGATCACTTTGAAGCCTGTCCTTAAGCATCTGATACACCAGAGAAAAGGGAAGACAAAAAGCAAATGCAGCCACAAAGGTCCGCATAAGGTTGTATGTGATCTCTGGTCTGCTTCCGGAAAGCTTAGTCAGAAATACGGCAAAATACTGACCGCCATAATAATAATTGATAGTGCCCTCGCTGTACCACAAATCTTTTGCAGGAAGCTTCGTGCTTCTCATCATAGCTTCCATAAAACCGTAATCCATAAATTTCTCTGTGCCATAGGCCTGAGGTCTGAATCCTGCCAGATATGTCCACAAAAGGAAAAACAGGAAAAACAGAATTTCTTCCCAGTAAATCAGGTTTCCATGACCGGCTGGAAAACAGTCAGATCCTATCTTTACCTGAAAATGAAAAAGTACCATACAGCCAATACCACAGACTACGGAAATTCCAATGCAGGTTAATGCAGTAAACGGCAGCAGCTTTACCGATACCAGAAGCCAGGTAAGAAGACCCGTCACTGCAATGGCAAGCACTTTTGAAAAAATCCATCCTTTATCATCAAATCCTGAAAAAAGACTTCCGGTAACAGGCATAGCCACCATTCCCATCAGAAAGGCCAGAAGCCACCAGGTCCAGAACGTCCACACATCTCCTTTAAGTAAAAAAGCAGAAAGGCCGGCAAGCACTGCTGCCAGAATCACTTTTGGTATCAGATATTTCATTTGTATCTCTTTTTTCAAAATTCATTCACTCCTGTCTTATAAATCCGGATTCTCCCATCCTGTGAAATATAAACCCTCTTATATGTTTCTGCGATCACGTCTTCTCTGCACTTATGCTGCTCAAATTCCATTCCGTCTTCAAACAATATGTAAGTTATTTTTTCCTGGCTGATCACATTTTTCAAAGTTTCCGGATCAGATGCCGTATAGGCATCTACAGCCCGGTCCGCTCTGTAATTTGTATCGTATCCTGCAGACCAGGCATAATAAGGCCATCCGCAGTAAAGCATTACTCCAGACATAGTAACCTCATTCATACTATATTCCGGAGTCAGAAGCAGATCGTTCTTTCCCAGATGATCCTCCAGCCATACTGTCAGGTCACTGTTCATATCAACAGACACCCTTCTGCCCGGTCCATTTCCCTTAAGGATCACGGCAAAATCATACATACCGGTTGCCGTAAGACTTATAATCAGTATCACGGCAAGAATTCTGGGAAAAAACTTTCCGTCCCACAGTCTGCATATTGCCCATGCCCATATTATAGCAAGAAATGCATATGAGATCATAATATATTTATGATTTACATTTATATCTGGTGTCATAAGCAGTATAAAGGCAGATATAGCCGGAAGCAAAAAAGCAAAAAGAAGTGTGCGTCCTTTTCTTTTCATGCAAACAGCCGGAACAATAAGACCAAGAAAAAAAATCCCGCTCATCCAGAAAAGATAACATACCACACCCCAGGGACTTTTATCTTCTGCCAGAAAACCAAGGTAAATCCGGGGACTCATTGCACTTCCTCGAATGAAGATCTTCGTCTGAAGAAAAGAAAGAAGAACTGTGATGCCTGCCATAATCAGATAATCCAGTTTTCCGTCTGAAAAAACAGCAAAACCGCATAAAATCAACAGTCCTCCAATTACAGCAGCTCCGTTCCAGAATGCACAAAGTCCAAGCATCAGACCAACCATAAGGCTTCTCTCCAGATTCCGGCTTATCCAGGCTTCCTTTGAAAAGAGTCTCCTGCCAAACCATACCCATCCTTTTTCTTCATGAGAAATCCCTGCATCCAGCCAGTCCATAAATACCCAGATAGCAAGAGTTACAAGCAGCATGCCCAAGGCAAGATGCCTCTGATTCAGATAAACATTAAAGCTGAACAGGCCCCAGTCTTCATTTGCCGTATATCCTATAAAGGAAGAATTTTCCTTAAGTACATTCCAAAAATCTCCTGCCTGTATATGTTCCCAGGCAAAACGGAAAAATGCCATTCCGCTTCTGAAAAAAAAGAAAAAGCACGCCAGAATTCCACAACACATTTTTCCCGTAATTCTTTTTGCCAGCTGATATAAAAGCATGAGAAAACCAAGAAGGGAAAAAATGCTGATCAGGTTATAAGCTATATCCAGTCGCATTCCAAGATATTCCAGGTTCCCCGCAAGGAACTGAAACATAAAATGATATTTTACATCAGCTCCTCCATAATGAGGATACTGTGTGGGAAAATTATTTCCTTTGGAAAAGGAACGCATCATAGCCGTATGGGGAGCATAATCTCCGTAAACAGTTACCCCGGAATATAAAACACCATCTTTCTCATAAAATACATAAAACATAATATATGTAAGAAAGAAAAACAGCATTCCAAAGAAGATCAGCTCTTTTATGAAGTTCTTCCTGTCTGAAACCACATGTATTTTATCGGATGCCTCTTTTTCCCCTTTCTTTCTGATCAGTAAAACGGTCAGAATTGCGGCTGAAGCAGTTAAAGTACAAAGGTTTCCCCAGAAAAGCGGTGTGTCTGACCGTCCTTTTGCACTGGCAAACCAGGAAATTATGTATACTGCCCAGGTGAGAATCAGAGTACCCACACCAAAGGATGAAGGAAGAATAAGCCAGATTCTGTTTCCTACTGTCTGGCTTTCTCTGCTTTCCAGCAATACCTTTGTGGTTTCATAACCAATCATTTCCGAAATTATCAAGTATATTACACCTAACATGGATTCCCCCTGTATTTATGTATTCTTAACGTATTGTATCACGTGAGACCTGTCATTAAAAGACAGTTCACATAAAATATAGTTTTAATTTTTATCCAGATAATTACAGATTCCGTCCGTAACAGCCTGTGCGACCTTTTCCTGATATTCTTCTGTCTGAAGAAGAGAAGCCTCAGAAGGATTGGTCAGAAAACCGCATTCCACAATATTGAGCACACCTTGGCTTCTCTTCAGAAGATAATATGTTCTGTCTCCCTTAGGAGATCTTGGACGCTTTACTTTAAGCTGATCATTTAACTGTGCCTGAAGAGCCTGTGCCAGCTTTTCCCCCTCCACTGAGTCTTTATAATAAAAAACCTGTGGACCATACACAGCCGGATCACTGTAACTGTTCTGATGTATGCTGACTGAAAGAACCGGTTTGTATCTGCTGATCAGGGCGATTCTGTTCTGAAGATCCTGGGCCTTCTGATTACGGCTGTTTTCTTCATAAAGACCTTTATCCTCTTCTCTGGTCATAATAACTTTAAATCCTTTTTTTTCCAGACTTTTTCTCAGTTTTTCTGAGATAGAAAGATTTATTCCCTTCTCCTCAAGTCCATTTACTCCGATCATTCCAGGATCATCTCCTCCATGTCCTGCATCCACCAGTATAACATTGTTTACATCAGAAGCATTCATTTGCTGTACTGTTTTTGCCGCTTCCTTTGAGAGAAAAAAGAAACTCACAAGGAGAAGACAGGCCATAACCATCTCTATCATATTTTTTTTCAATGAAAAAACACCCTCTGGCATATTCATTTTAATATATGTGCCAGAGAGTGTTTTTAGTAAATGCTTTTTCTAATGTATATTATCGGTGATAACCTGCCAGATGCTGCTGTTTTCAAAGCCAAGTTTCCATTCGGCAATGCCTGCCAGCTTGTACTTGGGCACCAGTTTGGCTCTCACAGCGATTGACTGTGCATCTTCAAGCCAGATCTGATAAGTGGTATTATCCTTTTCAAAGGTACCATAATTCTGTGAAGTATTCTTATCCCAGTAAGTATCCACCTGATTATCTGCAATGATCTGCTGTGCCTGATTCATTCCGATCGCATCACTTGTCACTGCATCACCTGATGTCTTCCACAGTCTGGTATAAAAAGGTACTGCACTGATCAGGCGCTCTGCAGGAATCTTCTCCAGCATATCCTGAATTCCCTTTTCTACCCATGGCAGAGAAGCCACAGAGCCTGCATCGGAACCTGTATAATGCTCATCATATCCCATCATTATTACATAATCTGCAACTTTTCCCTGTTCAGCCCAGTTATAATGGCTTGTAAAATCCTCAGGTACAGGATTATCCACTGAAAGAATCAGATTATTTTTATGGCACTCTATGCAAAGTTCCCGTAAGAATTCAAGGAAGTGTACACCAGCGTCCTCACTTAAGGCTTCAAAATCCACATTAATTCCATCCAGGCCCACTTCACATGCACTCTGGATAAGCTGGCCGATCACATTCTGCCTTGCAGACGTGTCAGATAAAATGTCCGTTGTGCTGACATCCTGAGTAAAGTTATCAATCAATCCCCAGACTTTCATACCCATCTCATGTGCCTGGTTCACATAATCTGCACTTGCAATACTGGTTATATTTCCGGAATTATCTGCCAGACAAAACCAGGTGGGGGATATGACATTTACTCCAGTAATATTGGCAGTATCATAAGCGAAATTATTATTTGCATCTGTAGACATTACCTGATGCCATACCAGATTGACAGGTTCTTCCATAGTCAGACGTGTATACTGTTCTCCCTGGAAGTCTCTCTCAAAAGTAGTTTTCTCCACATCTCCCAGGTTCTTTTTTTCCACATACCCTATATATCCGTCATCTGTTGCAACCTTATCCCATTTCTCCATTTCTTCAACAAAACGAAGGACAGTACCCTTAGCCACTTCCGTAAGAACAGGAGATTTAATTCCTCCCTGATAACGGATATATGTCTGTTTTTTTACTTTAACTGTCTTAACCCTGTTAAAATGATTCTGAATAGCCACTCTGTACGGTTCCCGGGAAATATAGGCATCTATGTCCGTGTACCTCTGTATATAGGAAAGGCTCAAATAAATTGTACCATCCCTGAGCCATACATCTGAATCCGGCTCAGAAGAGGCAGGGGCATAAGTAAGTTCAGATGGTGTGGCATATAACATCTGCTGACTGACAGCATCCCAGTAATATCTCTGATTCAGATTCTGGCTTACCACATCATAAGGCAGATAAACTCTGTCGCCAGATACAATTCCTCTCTGCTCCAGTTTCTCTGCTCCCAGAACAATAGCCGCTTCATTATCGGCCATCTCTCCATAATAACTGTTTAAATCCATTTTTTCTTTCGTGGGTGTATACTTTGAAATTATGTAGCTGACAGTTCCAATCAGTGCTACCAGAAAGATCAGTACCACCACAGCCAGTACCGGCTTGTACTTTCTTTTCATTTTTTTCTTCCTTTCGGTAAAATTCTATACCATTATAGCATATTTTCTTATTCTTGCATTATTAAAATACACTTTTCATATTTTTTTCATAATTGTTAAAAGCTGCCCGGAGGCATTATGGACATACAGGGGATTCACCATAAATGAACAGGCAGCTTTTTTCTTATGTTATTTGTCTTCGATAAAATCGAATTCTACACGAGCGATTCGTCCTTTTTCATCTTCTACGTAATCCCTCATATAACCACCGCCCTCTGCAATCTGACAGGCTTTTGCAATATTTCGGGGACTGCTTAATTCTCCATCCAGATAAAGAGGAATTCCCTTTGAATGGTACATCTTAAGCTCCTTTTCCAGTGGTTTACGCAGGTTCTTGTTCCTGACTCGTGATATATTTTCCGTATTCTGCCCTCCTTTCATGTTTGTATTGATTTTAGAAAACACCTGAAATAGGTTCCCGGAAAAAACAACAAGCCCTGCAGTATTTTCTTATCTTATGGGAAAAATATGCATTGCCACGGCGGAACACCGTATGAATTAGCGGCAAAGATATTAAGAAATAATAAAGGGTGATATTTTAGGCTGATACTTTAAACAGAGAAATTTATGCTCTCTGCAACATTCTTCTGCATGTCATGTTTGTTTCTTCCTGAACTCTATTATAGGGATTGTTTTCAGAAATACAAGAGGTTTTAGCAAATTGTGTTTTTTTTTCTATTTTCTTTCTATTTTTTTTATATTTAAACCAGTTCATTATCTTTACATTTTGCAATTTTGTGTTATATAATAGAATAGATTATTAATATATAATATTACATACCGTCATGAACTATATACAGAAACATCTTCTGACGCCAGCATAATGATATAGGGATGCCGGTATATCATTAAACAGGATGTGATAATATGAAAATTGAAAAAATAAATGAAAATCAGATACGCTGTACATTAACTAAAGAAGATCTGGAAGATCATCAGATAAGGATCAGCGAACTGGCCTATGGTTCAGATAAGGCCAAACAGCTTTTCCGGGATATGATGCAGCAGGCACAGATACAGTATGGATTTGAAGCGGATAATATCCCGCTTATGATAGAGGCGATTCCCATAAGTCCCGAGAGCATTGTGCTGATCATTACCAAGGTGGAAGATCCGGAAGAACTGGATACCCGTTTTTCCAAATTCGCTCCCTTTAAAGGGAAAGATCAGGCTGAACAGCTTCAGCTTGACGGTGCCGACAATATTATTGATATTTTCCAGAAACTTTATGAATCCAAGTTTAAGAATGCACAGAAAGACAAAGATTCACAGTCAGTGAAAGGAGATAACAAGCCGGACCAGGAAAAGATGACAGAAGTAAACCTGATCCGCCTTTATGAATTCGACTCTCTGGATAATGTTATTGCAGCTTCTCATGCCTTAAACGGATTCTTTAACGGAGCCAATACTCTGTACAGAGAGAATCCTGATGAAACATATAAACTTGTTGTACATCAGTCTTCTTCAACACCTGAGGATTTTAACAAAGTATGCAATATACTTACAGAATATGGCCGGGGACGGGCTTTTTCTCTTTCCGGTGAGGCTCATCTGAAGGAACATGGAGAACTTATTTCAGAGAATGCTCTCCAGCAGCTTATTCAGTTATAATTGTTACTGAAAATCATAATAAAAACCGGTGCAGAACCTGCACCGGTTTTTATTATCTTAACTGTCCGACTGATTACTCTCCAAGAAAATCATTAATCTGCTGAACCAGAAGATCTGCATCCATTCCATGAACCATAGCTGCCTCTTCGAGAGATTCCATCTGAGAAGATGGGCATCCGATACAATGCATTCCGGCTCTCATAAGCAAAGGTGCAATATTAGAATCTAACTGAAGGAGCTCACCAATCAGCATATCTTTGGAAACTTTAGCCATCGAATATTTCCTCCTTTATCTTGCTGTTGATATTATAATACTAAATTACTCAGGAATCAACCAGTATATTAATATTCCGGAAATTTTATATTTTCATTCTTTTTTATTTATAATTTTATACTTGTAATCTCCTGATATATATATTAGAATAAGGATAAAGCTCATTAGGGGGCTGACAATGATCTTATAAGGAGGATTATAACTATGGCATACGTAATTTCAGATGAATGTGTAAGCTGCGGGACATGCGAGAGTGAGTGCCCATCAGGTGCTATCTCTCAGGGAGATGAGCATTACGTAATCGATCCGGATGTATGTGTAGATTGTGGTACATGTGCAGAAGCATGCCCGACAGAGTCTATTCATCCAGCTGAATAATTCAGTTAGACGCAGACAGCCGCTTCATAGTCTTTCAGGTTATGAAGCGGCTGTTTTTTATTTCATTGAAAAGTGTTTTTTTCTGGTTTTTCTTTCCTGGGTAGCTGCAGCTTCTTTTCTGGCAAGCTGCCGGCTGCGGATGGCTTCGTCCAGATTTCTGCATTTGTCTTCTCCCGTTTTTTTCATCTGTATTTCCTGAGTGATCAATCGTTCCAGAATTTTTTGAAATTCCACGATTTTATCCTTATTTACAGTCCGTACCATTTTATCATCATCTTTTCCCATTTTCCCGGCAGACTCCTCTGCATCTGATTCTCTCTCAATAAGTTTCACCCTGCTCTGCGTACTCCCGGGTGGTATCTGAGAAATTTTGGGAAGTACTTCCTTTATAGCGCGCAGCTGAAGTCCCCGATTCTTAAGTTCTCTGATATTGGCAAATAGCGTAATATCATATCCGGTGTAGTAACGGTGTCCCTGTTCATTTCTGTTTATGCGAAGTTCAAGTTCTTCTTCCCAGTAACGCAGAACATAGGCTTTGATCCCCAGAATTTCAGATGCCTGAGTCACAGTATATCGCTGCTCCATACTACCCCTCCTGTCACGTTTAATTATAGGAGGACGAAACAAAGATTGCAAGAAAATTTCATTGACATCATTTTCTATTTAAATTTATAAAAAAACAGCAGTTGACGGTTTCACTGCTGTTTTTTATTTTTTCATATTTACAAACTGAGTATATTTTGGAAGCCATACCAGCTCTACGGTTCCGATAGGACCGTTTCTCTGCTTGGCAATAATTATTTCTGCAATATCCTTTTTCTCTGTATCTTTGTGATAGTAATCATCTCTGTAGATGAACATAACAACATCCGCATCCTGTTCAATAGCTCCCGATTCCCGAAGATCCGACAGCATAGGTCTGTGGTCAGGTCGCTGTTCCACCGAACGGTTAAGCTGTGACAGGGCAATGACAGGAATGTTCAGTTCTCTTGCAAGTGCCTTGAGAGAACGGGAAATATCCGATATCTCCTGCTGACGGGAATCACTTTTGCCACTCCCGCTCATGAGCTGAATATAATCGATCATTACGATTCCCAGATTATGTTCCAGTTTATATTTTCTGCATTTGGAACGAAGCTCCGCAATGGAAATACCCGGAGTATCATCTATTATCAGATTAGACTTACCGATAATATCTGCGCCTTCCACCAGTTTGGTCCAGTCTTCATCTTTCAGATTACCGGTACGCATATTCTGGGAGTCCACATGGGACTCCATGGCGAGAAGACGGTTCACCAGCTGTTCCTTGGACATTTCAAGGCTGAAGATAGCCACCGTAATATCCTTTCTGAAGGCCATATACTGGGCAATATTGAGAACAAATGCAGTTTTTCCCATAGATGGCCGGGCAGCGATCAGAACCAAGTCGGAAGCGTGCATGCCGGATGTTTTATAATCCAGATCAACAAATCCTGTGGGAAGACCGGTGACAGAGCCCTTCAGTTTAGATGCTTTCTCAATATTGTTAATGGCATTTAGTACAACCTGCTGAATAGGAACGAAATCCTCACTGTTTCTTCTCTGAAGAACCTGGAAGATCTTTTTCTCCGCCTCATCCAGAATAACTTCTGTACTTTCTTTTTCAAGATAACAGGTATTCTCTATTTCTTCATTTACTTTAATAAGGCGGCGAAGCACTGCTTTTTCACTGACAATATTGGCATAATACTTAACGTTTGCAGAAGTAGGCACTGCAGAGATCAGATCTCTCACATACTCCATGCTGCTGATATCAGGTGGAAGCTCCTTTTCCTTTAACCGGTTCTGAAGCGTAACCAGGTCAACCGGTTTTCCTTCATTACAAAGTTCCACCATTGCATCAAAGATAATACCATACTGTTTCTGATAGAAATCATCACTGGTAAGGATTTCCGAAGCTACCACAATAGCATCCCGATCCAGGATCATGGAACCGATGACAGACTGCTCTGCTTCAATACTATGGGGAAGAATTCTTTTTATCAGTGCTTCTTCCATATTAGATACCTCCCTGAAGTATTATGCTTCTTTTACCCATACCTTCAGAGTTCCTGTTACCTTTGGATGAAGTCGTACAGGTACAAGAGTTACGCCCAGATTTCTGATAGGTTCAGGCAACTGCAGCTTCTTCTTGTCAATATCCAGATTCAGCTGTTTTTTTGCCGCCTCTGAAATTTCTTTGGAAGAAACAGAACCAAATGTTTTTCCACCTTCTCCTGTTTTCAGAGTAAGTATAACCTGTTTGCTCTCCAGGTCTTTTGCAAAAGCCTGTGCTGCCTCATAGACTTCTTTTGCGACTTTTTCTTCATTTGCTTTCTTAAGCTTAAGATCATTCAGATTTTTAGGTGTTGCTTCCAGTCCCAATTTTTTCGGAATAATGAGATTTCTTGCATATCCGTCGCTTACATTTACGATCTGTCCTTTTTTTCCAAGGGATTTTACATCTTCAAGTAAAATTACTTTCATTTAATATTTTCCTCCTGATAAAACTGGTCAATAATATCTTTTATCATTTTTTCTGTTTCATCAACAGATGCTTTCACCTGGGCACCGGCAATATTCAGATGTCCACCGCCTCCAATCTTCTCCATCATAACCTGTACATTAATTTCATCAATTGCACGTGCACTCACATACACCTCTTGATTGTACTGTGTCATAACAAAGGATGCTTTTACTCCTGCGATATTCAGCAGTTCATTAGCTGCCTGTGCGCCAACCACAGTAGGGCTCTCCAGTCCTTCAGAAGGACATCTGGCAATTGCAAAACAATCCTTGTATATTTCTGCTGTACGTACTGCCTCAGCACGGGCCTTATAGGAATCCAGATTGTCCCTGAGCAGTTTACGCACCCTTGTCACATCAGCACCGCTTCTTCTCAGGAAAGCAGCCGCCTCGAAGGTACGGACTCCTGCGCGGGTAGTGAAATTATTGGTATCAATAATAATGCCGGCATAAATACAATCTGCTTCAATATAGCGGATGCGCAGATTATCCGAAAAATACTGCAGGATCTCAGCTACCATCTCACAGGTGGAAGAAGCATATGGCTCCACATAGGAAAGCACTGCATTTTCGATTACTTCACTGCCCCTTCTGTGATGGTCAAGAACCACTATGGTTTTTGTCATAGAAAGAAGATCCTGGCATTCCGTATAACTTGGTCTGTTTGTATCAACTACAACCACAACCGTATTATTATCCACCAGTTCTTTTGCTTTAGCACTGTCAATAAACATGGACGGTTCATAATCCGGATTATTGATATATCCGGCCATTAGAGGTTTAATAGAGGTTGTGGGATCATTAATCACAATATGAACCGGTTTGCCCAGCGTCTTGCCCGCACGGTAAATCCCGATGGCAGCACCAAGTGCATCCACATCTGTAATCTTATGTCCCATAACCACGACCCGATCCTTGGTGCTCATAAATTCTTTCAGAGCCTGTGCCTTCACTCTGGCCTTTACACGTGTAGTCTTCTCAACCTGCTGTGCCTTTCCTCCAAAATATGTGATATTGTCTCCATTCTTAATGACAACCTGGTCGCCTCCACGGCCCAGTGCCATTTCGATGGCGATTCTGGAATATTCATAGTTCTGAATATAGGTAGATGCATTAAGGCCGATACCAATACTTAAAGTCACTGCCATTTCATTTCCTATATTTACAGTCTTCACTTCATCCAGAATGTGAAAACGCTGTTCCTGCATAGCCTTAAGAGAGCTCTGCCGCATGATCAGGAAATACTTGTCTTTCTCAAGTTTCTTGACAAGGCCATCAAAATTGGAAAAATATTTTGTAATTTTCCTGTCTATGAGAGCGGTCAAAAGTGAACGCCGTACATCTTCCACGCTCTCCAGTGCCTCTTCGTAATTGTCCAGATAGGCAAGTGCAACTACAAGTTTATTATCCTCTATCTGCTGGATAGATTCTTTCAGCTGGGTCTCATCATACAGATATACTGCAATAAGATTTACGTTCTGCTGATTCTCATCAAAAAGCTCACTGTTAGAGATAACTTCTCCAAGTGAAACTCTCTGCATGGAAACCCTGTAAATCTTTTCTCCAAAATGGATGCTCACTTCACTGATTTCTGCTTTATTCTCCTCGGGAAGCTTATCCTGAGTAATTTCTGGAAAAACAGAACTAATATTTTTCCTGTAAAACTGATCCTTCCCAGTAAGCTTCGAAAAGACCTTATTGGACCATATCATTCTGCCATGCATATCCATTATGGCATAGGGCATAGAAAGATCTTCAAGAATCCTCTTCTCCAGAACATCATACTGATTGGCAAATGCAATAAGATCATTAATAACAAATGGTTTGTGGCAGTGCAGGACGGCAACTGCAATTCCAATATAGACCAATATTCCGACTGTTACAATAATGCCTGCTTTTACACTTGTAAAATACACCAGAATATTAAGTACCACCAGAAAAATGGATAATATAAGAGGCCATCTCATAAATGCTCTCATATGTCCGTTTAATTTCAGTTTATCATACATGCTTTTCTTTCCGTTCTTCATTCTTTATAGGCTAAGATATAAAAATCTGCATCTCTTGACTCTACCATCATATTATAACAGGTTTTCTTTAATTTTACCATATTAGAGCCTAAAAAAGAATACCGCTATCTTTCCAGACAGCGGTACATAAATTTCATTAATCCTGGATATATGGCATCATAGACATATGACGTGCTCTCTTAATGGCAACTGTCAGTGCTCTCTGATGTTTTGCGCAGTTTCCAGTGATTCTTCTTGGAAGAATCTTTCCTCTTTCAGAAACATATTTTCTTAACTTAGCTACATCCTTGTAATCAATTTCATTATTCTCTTTACCACAGAATACACACACTTTTTTTCTTCTGCGGCCGCCTCTTCTCTTCATTGGAGAATCTGGTCTTTCACCTCTATTACTGTAAGCCATGGTTGCGTTCCTCCTATCTTACTGTTCAGTCTGATGCTGATTCTAATTAAATGGCAGTTCCTCGTCAATTCCATCCGGAATATTCATAAAGCCATCTGCGCTGGCTGCATCAGGTTCGGGCATAGACGGAGCCGGAGCCGATGTACGTGGATGAGAAGCCTGATAGCTGTCACTTGAAGCCTTACTCTCAGCAAATTCCTGTTCCTCAACTACAACTTCCGTAGTATAAACCTTCTGACCGTCCCGATTCGTATAGCTGCCTGTCTGGATTCGTCCGGTCACTGCGATCTTAAGTCCCTGACGGAAATATTTCTCTGCAAATTCAGCAGTACGTCCGAAAGAAACACAGTTAATAAAATCAGCAGTTGCCTCTCCATCCCGGCGGAATCTTCTGTCTACTGCCAGTGTATATCTGGCGATTGCCAATGCATTCTCTCCTGCGGAATATCTCACCTCAGGATCTCTGGTTAAGCGTCCCATTAAAATTACTTTGTTCATATCATTTACCTCTTAGTTAATATGCTTGAACGGGTTTCTTAATGGTGCTTTCTAAAATCCACTCTGTAAAAAGAATTATGCGTCTTTTCTAACGACTAAATATCTTAATACGTTATCCATGATACGAACGTGCTGTTCCACTTCAGCCGGACACTGTGCATCTGCTTCAAACTGAATGAAATAGTAGTAGCCCTCATGCATTTTCTGAATTTCGTAAGCTAATTTCTTCTTACCCCATTCTTCCACTTCTGTGATGGTACCATTATAACGTGTGATGTATCCTTTTGCTTTCTCAACGACTGCATCACGTACTTCGTCTTCAACTTTGGCACTCACAACTAATGCTAACTCGTACTTGTTCATGTCTGCTTTACCTCCTTATGGTCTGTTGGCCCTTTGCCTGTCAAAGAGCAAGGATATAAAATATATCACGATTTTTGATTTTAACATACATTTTGCAGGCTGTAAAGCATTAATTTTCTTTTTTATTCAGTTTTTTAGTATTTTTTTCTACCATTTTGCGGGGAACCATAATCTGATGTCCACATCCTGTACATTTCAGACGAAAATCTGCACCTACTCTCAGAATTTCCCAGTCTCTGCTTCCACAAGGATGAACTTTTTTCAGAGTAACAATATCTCCCACCTCATAAAGGAGACCCATATTCTATTCTCCTTTCACCACGATTCTGGAAAATACTTCCCCAATAGGTTCCTGAATCATAAGATCTGCATATCTGTCCCTGGGTGTGGATGATTTATTGATCACAACAAGATGTTCACCCTGGAAATAATCAATAAGACCTGCTGCTGGGTAAACCGCCAGTGATGTACCGCCAATGATCAGCACCTGGGCCTGAGAAATGGCTCGTACTGCCTGAGAAACAGTTTCATTATCAAGGCCTTCTTCATAAAGAACCACATCCGGTTTGATAATACCTCCGCATTCACATCTGGGAACTCCCTCTGAATTTTTCATATAAGAAAAATCATATGATTTCCCACATTTCATGCAATGATTACGATAAACGCTTCCATGAAGTTCCAGAACGTTCCTGCTGCCTGCCATTTGATGAAGATTATCTATATTCTGGGTAACAACTGCCTTTAACTTGCCTGAACGCTCCAATTGCGCAAGCTTTATGTGCGCTGCATTGGGTCTGGCTGTGTCACAGAGCATTTTATCTCTGTAGAATTTATAGAACTCCTCGGTGTGTTTCATAAAAAATGTATGGCTTAAGATGGTTTCGGGAGGATAATCATATTTCTGATGATACAGCCCATCCTGGCTCCTGAAATCCGGGATCCCGCTCTCTGTGGAAACTCCTGCTCCCCCAAAGAAAACAATATTATCATATGTGTCGATCAGTTCCTGTAATTTCTCAACTTCTCCTGCCATAAGGAATCTCCTCCTGTTCTGCGTAAAATCAGTTTACTGCTGTGTATTGTTTTTAACTACATCGAGGGAATTAACCCTCTTTCCCTGTACCACATACCTTGTTGCTTCATTGCCTGTACAGGTAGATAATGTAACGATTTTATCCTTAACTGTCATTTCTCCTGAATCTGTCTGAATTTCCGAATATCCTCTGATCTTCTTCAGATACTCCATAAATTCTTCCCCCGGTCCCTTGAATAATGTATAAGTATCACTGTTTACTCCTGTTGTATAAGCAGAAATGATTTCATATCTGTAATTTTTCTCCGGGGTAAAGATCCAGAAATATTTACTTTTCTTATAGGTTTCATCATCCTGAGAAAACTTTTTTAGCTGAGCAAACATGGAACCGTTTTTCATATTATGGCCGTAAACCAGGGTATTGCAGTCACTGAAATCATTTTTATTTTCATAATCCACAAAAATGGTCCCCGCAAAATTATAATTTTTCTCATAGGTTCTGTGAAGGTAGGTCTCATTGTCTTTTCCCTGAACAACAGGATAATTAATATCAGGAAGAGCTTCCACATAGATCCATCCGATCACATCATCATTTACACTCTTGAGAGATGCAAAGTCTATGTTCATGGGCACTTTCACATTTTCTGTACTATCAGGATCTTCTGTTTCATTTTCGTCAGGATCCCGCGTTGTGACTGCCATCTGCTCAATCCGGTTATATTCATCAGTACCTTTTTTATATTCTGAATAAATATGGTGCAGATTAAATGCAGCATAACAGAATACACAGACTGCCACGATCAGAACCAGTGTCAGCAGCACATCTCCTTTTGATTTTTTCTTTTTCTGTTTTTTATCTGACATAGGATTCCTCCTTTTATTTCTATTATAAAAAATCCGGTTATTTATCTGTAATTCCTATTTCCGGCTCAGAATATTGATACATTCCTCTCTCAGAGCCTTTTCCTGCGTATTTACAAGAAGCCTGTCACTGTATTTAAAGTAGAGATCACATCCAAAACACCCTATAAAGCCCACAGTCTGAGGATTCCGGGTTATTTCGGAAACAAAAAGGACCATCTCCTGGTCATCTCCAAAGCTGTCTCTTATGAATTCAAAGGCTCTGTCCAGTTCCTTTGAATAACTGGCCGCCAGGCTTTTTCTTACAAAAACTTCTTCCTGGAAATATGTCTTAATCCTTTCCCAGCTCTTCTCTACACTGTTAATGTGTTCTTCTTTAATCCTTATAATATATTCTTCCAGTTTTTTATGTACTTTCTTCTGCTCTCTGTATTGCTCAGGAGAAATAAGCTCCATTTCCATTTTCACCTGCAGGCTTTTTTTCTGCTGCCCCATAAATTCTTCTGCCCATCCCATATCTGTTTTGTTTTCAAGATATTTCTTAAGATGTGCCAGTATACTGTAAAGCTCAGTGACCAGTCTGTCCTGGCCAGAGTACTCCGCAAGGTCTGAGATCAGAGCTGCAAGCACAAGATGAACGACTGTAAATCTTTCTTCAAAAGAGCCCTTTGAGGCCATATTTTCTTTTTCCAGAATTTCATCTCTGTTCAGATTTCCCTTCAGAATGCCGGAAATCCCATAATCTGTATCATATTTTGTATATAGACGATAATACAGGCAAAAGTCCCTGGCAGTCTCCTCTTTATGGATAAATTGTCCTATCAGCTCTTCTGTAACCGAAACATCCAGCTCTTCATAGCTTTCAATGAGTCTGGAAAGATCCTCCCAGCCTCTGGCGGTCACAAAGTCTTTTGATTCTCCTGTATTTTCCACAGTATAAAAATTCTGCTTTTTCAAACTCAGGTAAGAAATTATGGACTGATGTATTTTATTTTTCCATGCATACTTAAGCCATGCATCACAGTCAGGTTCTATGCGGATCTCCCGGACACGATCCAGTGTTACAATATCAAATTCTCTGACTGACTTATTATACTTAAGGGGATTTCCTGCTGCTGCCAGCACCCACCCGTCAGGAATTCTGTGGTTTTCAAAGGTTTTATTCTGCAGAAGTGCCAGCATAACCGGAGCCAATGTTTCAGAAACACAGTTAATCTCATCAATAAAAAGTATTCCTTCTTTTTTTCCTGTACATTCCATGCAGTCATATACAGAGGCAACAATCTCGCTCATAGTATATTCCGTCACTGTAATTTCCCGTCCGCCATATGTCTTTTTTACGATTTCGGGAAGACCAATGGCGCTTTGCCTGGTATGATGAGTAATCGTATAGGATACAAGTCCAACGCCGCACTCTTTCGCGGCCTGCTCCATAATGGCGGTTTTCCCTATTCCAGGCGGTCCCATAAGAAGAACAGGTCTCTGCCTGATCACAGGATAAGTATAAGTTCCATTTTCATCTTTGGAAAGATAGGCTTTCAGTGTATTACAGATTTCTCTTTTTGCTTCCTGTATATTCATTCTTTCTGCTCCTTTTGCCCTGTAACAAGGCGCAGGGCCCATGAAGGTACAAGGTTCATTTTTTCTGTTTTTTTCAGAAAAACAAAGGCTGTTTCATAGTCTGGTTTTTCCTGTGGATAAATTCCATCTCCATCAGTAAAATAGATCAAAGCTCTCAGGTCTTTGATTTCCCGTTCTGCGATCTGTTTCTGAACATATCGGAACACCGGCCTGAAATCCGTACCTCCTCTTCCCTGGATGGTTACTTTTTCACAGTATTCTTTCCATTCATCCTCTGAATGGATAATATCTATTTTCTGAAGGCAGCAGTCACACTGGATAATATATACCTTCATTTTATGAAAGAAGTTCTCTTTCTCACTAAGAATGGAATAGGTCTCTCCCAGAAACTTCTGCACCGTCTCTCTGGAACATGAGCCGGAAGTGTCAATGGCAATAACAAGTTCTTCCAGTCTGTTTACTTCTTTATATTCCAGCGGTTCGATCAAAGGAAGATTTTCATATTTCTCCATGCCAAAATGATAAAAAATATAATCAAAGCTTTCTGGATCCAGCTCCATCTCTTCCCGAGGTTTTGAAAACCGTTTCAGAAATTTCCTGTAATCATATCTGCTTCTGTATATTTCATCCAGTTCTTCCTCTCCACTGTCAGTCGAAGTGCCGGCCCGGCTATGGCTGCCGGTTTTATTCTGGACAGTAAAGGATCCAATCTGGTCCCATTTTCTGCGGATTTTATTTTCCCCGCCTTCCGGGCATTTCCCCCAGAGTCTGTGATCATCCCACCGAAACACCGGTATCATTTCCTCCGGTTTATATGGAAAATCTCCTCTTAAAACAGCCACAAAAATTCTATGAACAGATGCATATTTTTCTTCAGTTTTTCTCATAATGGAAAAACAGGTATTTCTGATTTCCATATTTCTGTCATTCTCGGGACAGAAATTCAGGATCTTTTTCTCCCGGACAGCCTGGTCTATAAGAAACTCGGCTGAGATATCACAGGCCAGATTCCATATTTCCTCCACGGAAAAATTATCCGGCACTTCTTCTTTCCCATATACCGGCTTCTGGAATATATGGAGAAATAAACAATGAAACAGCATATGAAGATATCCTTTTTTTACTTCTGCCGGATTCTCTGCATATTTGTGCATAAGAAATTCCGGAAAAAAATACAGAAATTCACCATCTGTTGCACAGCACCTCGTTTCATAATCCGGCTTAAGATCCACACTACAAAAGGCGCCATCCAGATAAGGAAAATATAAATATAATTCGTTTCTACAGTTTTCAAGTATTTTTTTCCCAAGAAGCTCTTCCCTTGTCATTTCATCACCGCAGATCACAGAGTAAAATCCTGATCCCTGTAACCATATTTTTTATTCTTCAGATGAAGAAGCCAGATTAAAGAACGTGGTTTGTCTTTTTCCTCTGCAGTCTTTATAAAATTCTCCAGCTCTTTTTCACCAAACCATCCATTATTCTCCAGCAGTTCCATTTTCTCTGTATCTTCAAGCCGGATAAGCAGTTCCATGGCAGGACGTATACGCATCTTCAGATACTTCTCCGCCTCACGGTACTCCCTGCTCTGTTTTTCCGCCTGCTGGTCAAAATACAGCTCCAGTGCCTGATTTAGTTTAACGTCCTGCATTTACTTTCTCCCTTTTTTTCCTGTATCTATGTCCAATCATATCACAAAAATAATTCCTTTTAAAGTGCCAGTATGTTATAATGAAAATATCTTACACCACTAAACTGACACTGGAGGTATTAATATGTCGAAGAAAAATCTTATTGTCGGCCAGTCCGGTGGTCCAACAGCCGTAATCAACAGCAGTCTTTACGGCGTAGTTTCAGAAGGTATGCGCCATCCTGAGCAGATCGGACATATTTATGGGATGATTAACGGAATCGAGGGGTTTCTGAAAGGAAACATCCTGGATTTTAATGAAGCATTGCCCGGAGAAAAGCTTTCCCGTCTTATTCACACACCAGGGGCATACCTTGGTTCCTGCCGCCATATGCTTCCTGAATCCCTGAGTGATCCGGTTTATCCGGAATTATTCAAAAGGTTTGAAGAACTTAATATTGGCTGGATATTTTACATTGGCGGCAATGATTCCATGGACACAGTAAGCAAACTGTCCCGGTATGCATCTCAGATTGGAAGTGATATCCGTATCATAGGAGAACCCAAGACCATTGATAACGACCTGATACATACGGATCATACACCTGGTTTTGGCAGTGCAGCCCGTTATGTTGCCTTCACAGTTCGTGAAATTTCCCTTGATGCATGTGTTTATGAGAAGAAATCTGTAACCATTGTAGAGATTATGGGACGACATGCAGGATGGCTGACCGCATCTTCTGTCCTTGCAAGAAAATATAAGGGAGATAATCCATTACTTATTTATCTTCCGGAGACCGTCTTTGATCAGGAGGCATTCCTTGTCTCTGTACAAAAAGCCTTTGAAAAAAACTGCAACGTGGTAGTCTGTGTTTCCGAGGGCATTCGTGATAAGGATGGGACTTTTATCTGTGAATATTCCAGTTCGGCAGATACTGATAACTTTGGCCACAAAATGCTGTCCGGCTGTGGCAAATATCTGGAGAATCTTGTCCGCACACGTCTTGGGGTAAAAGCACGTTCCATCGAATTAAATGTAAGCCAGCGCTGTTCTTCTGCACTGATCTCATCCACTGATCAGCAGGAGGCAATCCTTGCAGGGCGTTTCGGTGTAGAAGCTGCGTTAAATGGCGAAACAGGTAAAATGGTTTCTTTTGTCCGTCAGGATACTGACGATGGAAGTTATAAGATAGCCTGTGTACTTAAAGACGTAAATGAGATCTGCAATAAGGAAAAAACGGTACCCAAAGAATGGATCTGTGAGAATGGTTCTGATGTGACAGATGATTTTATCAGTTATGCCCGTCCGCTTATTCAGGGAAGCATAGATGTTTCTATGGGAGAAGATGGTCTTCCTGCTTTTGTTTACCGCAAATAGCATTCTTGTTCATAATGAAACAGTGCGCACCGGTTTCTGCCGTATGCGCACTGTTTTTAATATCATTTTTCAAATTCTCTATGATCCT